>CALKEZ010000017.1 GCA_938084745.1 uncultured Gammaproteobacteria bacterium | reverse complement strand
TGATGGCGGAGAGGGTGGGATTCGAACCCACGGGACCGATAAAGGACCGCTGGTTTTCAAGACCAGTGCATTCGACCACTCTGCCACCTCTCCAGTGTCTAGCGATCAAGCAGCGAGAGGATACATGAACAATGTCACCGGGAAAAGTCGTATAGGTCATTAATAGTTCTTAAAGAAAATATTATGAAACAAAGCTTGATATTTGACTGTCAAAGCATTACATAATAGATATTGTTTTAATAACGAGGTGAAATAAATGAGTCAAACTCCGTATGCAGTCGCACAACCATCGCAATCAGCACTCGCGACGAACAAATTAATACGCAATACCTATACCCTATTATCCATGACGCTGCTGTTTAGTGCATTTACAGCCGGTATGTCCATGGTCTTTAATTTGCCCCATCCTGGCATGGTAATCACATTGGTTGGCTATTTTGGTTTGTTGTTTCTGACGTCTCATCTGAGAAACAGTGCATGGGGTATCGCCTCTGTTTTTGCATTGACGGGTTTTATGGGATTAACCCTGGGGCCGATCATCAGTGCTTACCTCACCATGTTTTCTAATGGTAGTGAGTTGGTGATGACCGCTTTAGGTGGAACTGGTGCTATCTTTCTGGGCCTTTCCGGTTATGCGCTAACCACACGTAAAGACTTCAGTTTTATGGGCGGCTTTATCATGGTCGGTGTCCTGGTTGCCTTTTTGGCCGGCATAGGCGCGATGATATTCAGTATCCCTGCCCTGTCATTGGCTGTTTCAGCCATGTTCGTCTTGCTGATGTCGGGCTTTATCCTGTATCAGACCAGTGAAATGATTCATGGTGGCGAGACAAATTACATCATGGCGACCGTGGGATTGTATGTCACAATCTACAATCTATTCACCAGTCTGTTACATCTATTGGGGGCATTTGCTGGCGAAGATTGATAACAAATCACCTTTTAATTTAAAAACCCGGTTTTTACCGGGTTTTTTTATGGCTATAGATAGTTTCTCAGGCACATTGTCTGAATCTGGTGGAATCAACAGCAGGTAACGTTCTGCTATGACTTGAATCGCTAATCATGCTAGCATCAGACGCGTTTGAAATAAGAATAAATCATTTTTAATCAAAAAATAATACAACTATAGGGGTGGTAAAACGATGAAGATCGGGGTGCCTAAAGAAACATATACGGGTGAAAAGCGTGTTGCTACTACACCTGAAGTCATAACTTGGTTACAAAAGCTCGGCTATACCGTCAGTGTTGAATCCGGTGCAGGTGCACAAGCTAATTTTTCAGACGATGCCTATCGAGAGGCTGGCGCTGAAATTATTAGTGACACCAAGGCATTGTGGGATTCGGCCGACATTATATTCAAGGTCCGAGCGCCAGATGATAACGAAGTTGAACTATTACACGATGGTCAGACCTTAATCAGCTTTCTCTGGCCAGCTCAAAATGAAGCATTGATGCAAAAGCTTGCTGCAAAAAACATCAATGTTCTCGCCATGGACAGCGTACCGCGTATTTCACGGGCCCAAAAAATGGACGCGCTCAGTTCCATGGCCAATATCGCCGGCTATCGCGCTATTGTTGAGGCCTCGCATAATTTTGGACGCTTTTTTACCGGCCAGATTACTGCTGCTGGTAAAGTCCCTCCTGCCAAGGTCTTGGTTATCGGTGCTGGTGTTGCCGGCCTGGCTGCCATTGGTGCTGCCAATAGTCTGGGCGCAATAGTCCGTTCATTTGATACCCGCCCTGAAGTGAAAGAGCAGGTAGAAAGTATGGGTGCCGAATTCCTGTTGTTAGAATTTGAAGAAGATGGCAGTGGCGAAGGCGGTTATGCCAAAACCATGAGTGATGAGTTTATCGCTGCAGAAATGGCATTGTTCGCAGAACAGGCTAAAGATGTTGATATCATTGTTACAACAGCCCTGATACCCGGTCGACCCGCGCCAAAATTGATAACCACCGAGATGGTCAAATCAATGAAAAATGGCAGTGTTATCGTCGATTTGGCGGCTGAACAAGGCGGTAACTGTGAATTGACCGTGCCACATGAGCTGTCCGTCACCGATAACGGTGTGACCATTATTGGTTACAGTGATTTACCCAGCCGATTACCAACACAATCAAGTCAACTGTACGCCACTAATCTGCGGCACCTGTTAACCGACATGACGCCTGAGAAGGATGGTCAGATGGTTATCAATATGGAAGATGAAGCTGTACGTGGCGCGACAGTGATTAAAGGTGGCGAAATTACCTGGCCACCACCAGCGCCAAAACTCTCGGCGGCACCGGCAAAACCGGCTGCAGCAGCGGTCATAGCAAAACCGGAACCTAAAAAAGCGGGGCCTGTTAAACGCATGCTGCCTATTATTATTGGCGCATTGGTCCTCTTTGGTCTGGGTGCTGTGGCACCGGCCTCTTTTATGGCGCACTTTACCGTCTTTGTGCTGGCATGTTTTGTCGGTTACATGGTGATTTGGAATGTTTCTGCATCACTGCATACGCCACTCATGAGTGTGACCAACGCAGTCAGTAGTATTATTGTGATTGGCGCATTGATACAAGTCTCCTCTTCCGGGATCTTGCTAGTTGCTCTCGCGGCCTTTGGCATCCTGATAACCAGCATCAACATCGTGGGCGGCTTTGCTGTTACCCATCGCATGTTACAGATGTTCAGAAAATAAGGGGGATTATCATGTCAGAAGGTTTAGTAACAGCATCTTACATAGGCGCGACTGTTTTATTCATCCTCACCCTGGGTGGATTAAGTAATCAGGAAACAGCACGTCGAGGTAATCTCTACGGCATCATTGGTATGACCTTAGCGATATTAGCTACTGTCTTTGGTCCACAAGTCAGTGGATCGCTGAGCTATATACTTATAGTCGTGATGATGGTTGTCGGTGGTACCGTCGGCATAACGCTTGCGAGAAAAGTCGAAATGACACAAATGCCGGAACTGGTTGCCATTTTGCACAGTCTTGTTGGCTTTGCCGCGGTATTAGTCGGTTATGTCAATTTTATGGACGAAACTATTACGTTTGGCACGCATGCAGAAAAAGTCATTCATGAAGTCGAGATTTATATCGGCATCCTGATTGGTGCGGTCACGTTCTCAGGCTCAATAATTGCCTTTTGCAAACTCAGCGGCAAAATTGGTGGTAGTCCGTTGCTATTACCGGCACGTCATTTCATGAATCTGGGCTTATTGATTGTCACGATTTGGTTAGGCACGCTCTTTATCCAGCAAGCTGAAACTGGCGGCGGCACTTTTCCATTATTGATTATGACCTTGCTCGCACTTACTTTTGGTGTGCATATGGTAATGGCGATAGGTGGTGCTGATATGCCGGTGGTCGTTTCCATGCTGAATAGTTATTCAGGCTGGGCCGCATCTGCAACCGGCTTTATGTTATCGAACGATCTGTTGATTGTGGTTGGTGCATTAGTCGGTAGTAGTGGTGCTATCCTGAGTTACATCATGTGTCGTGCCATGAATCGAAATTTTATTTCGGTTATTGCCGGCGGATTTGGTACCGGTTCAGGAACAGCTGCAACAAGTGCAGATGAAGAACAGGGTGAGATTATAGCGATTGATACTCAGGAAGTTGCCGAGTTATTACTTGATGCCAAGGAGGTTATGATTATTCCCGGCTACGGTATGGCGGTTGCCCAGGCCCAGCATACGGTGAATGACATCACGAAAACCCTGCGCGACAAGAAGATTAATGTTCGTTTCGGTATTCATCCCGTTGCGGGTCGTATGCCGGGCCACATGAATGTTCTTCTCGCAGAAGCCAAAGTACCTTATGACATCGTCTATGAAATGGATGA
This sequence comes from uncultured Gammaproteobacteria bacterium, assembly GCA_938084745.1. Lineage (GTDB taxonomy): Bacteria > Pseudomonadota > Gammaproteobacteria > Eutrophobiales > Eutrophobiaceae > UBA7359. Next base: position 223,253 of record CALKEZ010000017.1, on the reverse strand, counting down.
GATTAATGATGACTTTCCTGATGTCGATGTTTCTATCGTTATCGGTGCTAATGACATCGTGAATCCTTCTGCACTGGAAGATCCAAACAGCCCTATCGCCGGTATGCCGGTACTGGAATGCTGGAAAGGTAAAACAACCATCGTCCTTAAGCGAAGTATGGCCACCGGTTATGCTGGTGTTCAAAACCCGCTTTTCTTTAAGGAAAATACACGTATGTATTTTGGTGATGCGAAAGAAAGTCTCGATGCAGTACTGAAGATCATTCAATCAGAATAAGCATTTGATTCCTAGTAAACTACAAGCGCCCTTAGGGGCGCTTTTTTTTACTCTTTTAAGTGCTACGCACTAATCTTTAGATTTACTTGCTGATAACTGTTTGATTATTCATATACGGTCGCAGCACTTCCGGGATAGTTATATTGCCTTCTTTATCCTGGTAATTTTCCATAACCGCTATTAATGTTCTGCCGACCGCTAAACCAGACCCATTTAACGTATGTAGCAATTCCGGTTTATTGGTTTCCGGATTACGCCAGCGTGCTTTCATGCGGCGCGCCTGAAAGGCTTCGAAATTACTGCATGAAGAAATTTCGCGATACTTGTTTTGTCCCGGCAACCAGACTTCAATGTCGTAGGTCTTGGCAGCAGAAAAACCCAGATCACCACCACATAGAGTAACCACACGATAGGGCAAGTTCAGTTTTTTCAGGATGTTTTCAGCGTGACCGGTCAAATCTTCCAATGCGTCATAAGAGCTATCCGGTTTCACCAGTTGCACCATCTCAACCTTTTCAAACTGATGTTGGCGGATCATGCCGCGAGTATCTTTACCATAGGAACCGGCTTCGCTTCTGAAACAAGGTGAATGACAAACATATTTTTTCGGCAATTCATCATTACTTAGTATTTCATCACGCGCTGTATTCGTTACCGGCACTTCTGCTGTAGGAATCAGATAAAACCCATGTTCTTTAATATGAAACAAGTCTTCCTCAAACTTGGGTAACTGTCCGGTACCAAAACAACTGTCGGCATTAACCAAATAAGGCACGTTAATCTCGGCATAGCCATGTTCTTCACCATGTGTGTCCAGCATGAACTGAATCAAGGCACGATGTAGTTTTGCTATGCCTCCATGCATAACGACAAAGCGTGAACTGGTTATTTTTGTAGCCGTTTCGAAGTCAATTAAACCTAGTGCTTCGCCGAGGTCTACATGATCTTTAGGTTCAAAATCAAATGACCTGGCTTCGCCCCATGTTCTGACTTCTTCATTATCATCCTCTGTTGTGCCGTTCGGCACTGATGCATGCGGAATATTGGGTATGCCACTGACGATGTCATTAAGCTGTGTTTGTATCGAATCAAGTTCAGTCGTACTGTCATCAAGCTGTGATTTTATTTTTGAGACTTCATCCATAATGGCTTGAGCATCTTCGCCTCTGGATTTTAACTGACCAATTTCTTTTGATTTTGAATTTCGTAGCGATTGCAATTCTTCGGTTGCAACCTGAATCTTCTTTCGTTTTTCTTCAAGCTGCTGAATCGCATCAACATCAAGAACCATGTTGCGTTTCTTCAACGCTGTAGCCACCTGATCTAAGTCGCTACGTAATAACTGAGGGTCTAACATTAGAAATCTATTCCTTCTACATATTTATTTTTGCCGACCAATAAACAATATGACCGGGTTTTATTTTTTTATTTAATTCTTCAATGATTGTTTTTACTTTTTCAACTTCATCAAAGAACTCAATTACGACAGGCAGGTCGAGTGACATATCAATGAGTTTTGAAGAATGATATTCACCGGATACGCCAAAGCCGGTTATTCCGCGAAACACAGTAACGCCACGCACTTTTTTGTCATCATGCAAATACTGTAATAGTTCGCTCATGCCTGATTTCGCTTCGTGTAAATATATACGCGCAATTAATACATTCGATGCACTCATATTTGCCTCCCTAGAATCATGCCTAACCAACAGCCGCTGATACAGAGCGAAACACTTAGCAGAATATTTAAGCCCGCTTTTAATGATTCTCCCGCTTCAAGCAAGTTTAATGTTTCAATTGAAAACGCTGAAAACGTGGTGAATGCACCTAATAAACCAATCGTGATTCCCGCGCGCCATTCCGGGCTAATGTCCATACGTTCCGTCATCATGACATAAACGGTTCCCATAATGACCGAGCCAACTAAATTGACGGCTAATGTGCCATAGGGAAACCCGCGCCCCAGAATAGCGTAAATGCCATTCGACATCCCGTAACGACACAAAGCCCCTGCCGCACCACCAATTGCGATTGATAATAGTTGCATCATGATTTTGTTTTTCTGGCTATTTTATCCTGTTCTCTTAACTGTGCGAGTTTCTCTGCAATTTTGATCTCGAGGCCGCGGTTTACGGGATGATAATACGCTTTCTCTGGCATATCTTCCGGGAAATAGTGTTCCCCTGCGGCATAACCGTCGGCTTCATTATGTGCGTAGCGATAATCCTTACCATAATCGAGTGACTTCATTAATTTCGTTGGGGCATTGCGTAAATGTAACGGCACTTCTTTTGAGCCTGATTGTTTTGCATCCTGCATGGCGGTATTAAAGGCGGTATACACGGCATTACTTTTCGCGGCGCAGGCAAGATAAATTATGGCTTGGGCGATGGCGAGTTCGCCTTCTGGAGATCCGAGACGTTCTTGTGTTTCCCAGGCGTCTAGTGCTAGTCGCAAGCCTCTTGGATCGGCATTGCCGATATCTTCCGATGCCATGCGTACTACCCGGCGGGCAACATAAAAAGGATCGCAACCACCATCAATCATTCGTACAAACCAATACAATGCAGCGTCCGGGTTTGAGCCGCGGACTGATTTATGTAAGGCAGAGATCTGATCATAAAACGCTTCACCGCCTTTATCAAAACGGCGCATGGAGCCATCAACCAGGACTTCATTCAGTAAGCTCTCGGTAATCACGCCCTCTTCCGCCAGATCAGAGGCAATTTCCAGTAGATTCAGTGCGCGACGGGCATCGCCATCGGCTACGTCAGCTAACTTGGTTGTCGCTGTGTCATCGAGCGATAAATCCAACTGTCCTAAACCTTTCTCATTGTCCTGTAGAGCTTGTTGCAGAATTTTATTGATACTATCGGTATCCAGTGACTTTAAAACATAGACTCGTACGCGAGATAACAACGCATTATTTAATTCAAACGATGGATTCTCGGTAGTTGCTCCGATAAACGTTATTGTTCCATCTTCAACAAATGGTAAAAAGGCATCTTGTTGGGATTTATTAAAGCGATGGACTTCATCAACAAATAAGACGGTGTCCTTGCCATAAACAGCCCTGTACTGTTTTGCTTGTTCTATTGCTGTGCGAATATCTTTGACACCGCTTAGCACTGCAGACACTGATAGGAACTGTGCATCACAGGATTTAGTGATTAATCTGGCGAGTGTCGTTTTTCCTGTGCCGGGTGGTCCCCAGAAAACCATGGAATGTAAACGGCCTTGTTCTATTGCCAGTCTGAGTGGTTTGTTTTGGCCAAGTATATGCTCCTGGCCGATATAGGCTTCTATCGTTGCCGGACGCATGCGATCTGCAAGTGGGCGGTAATCAGTGTCGTTTGTCATAGCCCAGTCGAAATTAGTTTAGTAGTGTGTGTTGCCGTACAGGACGTTACTCAGGTTCAGCCTGGTTTATGCTTCTTTCATCTATAACGTCAACGCCGGCTGGAACAACAAAGTTAAATAATTCGGGTGACAATGTCGCATTCTTGTTTACATCTGAAAAATCGATGCGCGTCGTTTGCCCGAGGTTATCAGCAATGATCATCATGCCCAAACGCCGACGATCAAAACCAAGGCGTATATTTTTATACTGTGCCTCAAGATCACGTGGTATTAATTCTACCCACTCGAAGCCTTCTATATTGCCCAGATCAGTTTGCGTAAAATGTTTTTCAAGGATTGAATCACCCAGAATAATTGCTGCGGGGGTCTTGTCAAAGACATCGTTATCAAGTTCCCTGATGGTTAGTTGTTCCAGATCTTCATCGTAAATCCACAATACTTTGCCGTTGGATATGATGGTTTGGATATACGGATTTTTATACGACCAGTTAAACTTGCCGGGTTGTTGCAGGTAGAGTGTGCCCGAGGTCTTTTCAATTTCTTCCCCGTTTTCGTTTAGTAGTGATTGGCTAAAGTTTGCTTGCAATGAATTAAAATCATTGAGAAAGGATTTTAACGGGTCGACACGCTCTACGGCAAAAACAGACGTGCTGGTAACAAGGCAAAAAAAACAAACAAACAGCGATTTGTAATAATTCATAGTGTTAATCTATTGGTGGAGGTGGCGCAGCTAATACTTCACGGCTGCCATTTGATTCCAACGGCCCAACCAGGCCGCTGTTTTCCATTTCTTCAACTATTCTTGCGGCCCGATTATAGCCAATCTTCAACCTTCTCTGTATGTATGATATTGATGCCTTGCGTGTTTCTGTAACGATACGCACGGCCTCATCATAAAGCGGGTCCATCTCCTCTCTTGGCACATCAAGGCCTGGTATCGCATCGGCACCGCCTTCTGACGGGCCGCGCAAAATATCATCAATATACTCAGGTGTGCCGCGAGATTTAAGATCATCTACTACTTTATGGACCTCCTCATCTGAGACAAATGCACCGTGAACTCGTTCAGGTAAACTTGTGCCTGGAGGCAAATACAACATATCACCGTGCCCCAATAATTGTTCGGCACCCATTTGATCCAGAATAGTTCTCGAGTCGATCTTCGAAGAAACCTGAAAGGCGATGCGTGTCGGTACGTTAGCTTTAATTAATCCGGTTATAACATCGACCGAAGGTCTCTGGGTGGCGAGTATTAGATGTACGCCCGCTGCCCTGGCCTTTTGCGCAAGTCTGGCAATCAATTCTTCTACTTTTTTGCCGACAGTCATCATCATATCGGCCAATTCATCAATGATGACGATTATAAAAGGCAGTTTTTCCAGATAGCGGATTTCATCTTCCGGACTGATAGGCTTATAAGTCGGATCAGGTATGGGATTACCTTTCGCAATCGCATCACTTACTTTTTTGTTGTACCCGGTAATATTCCTGACACCCAGAGATGACATGAGCTTATAGCGACGCTCCATTTCGGCAACACACCAACGCAGGGCATTGGCGGCTTCTTTCATATCCGTTACCACAGGTGCTAACAGGTTCGGAATACCTTCATATACGGATAATTCAAGCATCTTCGGATCAATCATGATCATGCGTACTTCAAGCGCCGTTGCTTTATATAAAAGACTTAAAATCATGGCATTCAAGGCAACAGATTTACCTGAGCCTGTCGTTCCTGCAACGAGTAGATGCGGCATTTTGCCCAGATCTGTCACGATAGGCTTGCCGCTGATATCTTTACCCAAGGCCAACACCATGGGCGATTTCATCGATTCATATTCCGTGGTGTTCAATATTTCACCAAGCGTGACGAGTTCCCTATTTTCATTCGGAATTTCAAGACCGATATAGGGCTTGCCGGGTATCACATCAACGACCCTGACACTGATGACTGATAATGAACGTGCCAGATCCTTAGACAGGTTAATGATTTGGCTGCCTTTGACTCCAGGCGCTGGGTCCAACTCAAATCGGGTAATAACCGGCCCCGGGTGAACAGCAACAACTTCCACGCTCACTCCAAAGTCTTTTAATTTTAATTCGACCTGCCGTGAAATCGCTTCTAGAGCTTCTTTTGAATATTGCGCTTTAGCCGGTGCCGGGTCGTCGAGTAGACTCAGTGGCGGCAACACAGTCTCGGATGGCGGTTCAAATAAGTTTTCCTGTTTTTCTTTAACTGCCCGTATGCCCGGTTTGATGTCGGGTTTAATCGGATCGATTCGTGGTGGTACGCGATGCTCTATGGTCTCTTGTTCTTGTTTGAAAACATGTTCGCGGTCCTTTTTTGCGCGACGTCCTTCTGCTTCATCCTTGAAGGATGCAATTCTATTCCTGATAGCGGTGACAGAATTCAATGTGAAGCGGCCGGTAGAATCCAATATCAATATCCAGGATAAGCCCGTGTACAGGGTCAAACCAATTATCAGCATGGCTAGCATCAGCAATGTGCTGCCAATATCGCCGGTGGTATTGAGCAATGTTGTGCCTATCGCATCGCCCAATATGCCGCCAGCGCCACGAACTTCGTAAGGTAATGCTGCCCCTGCATAAAAATGCATCCAGGCGATACCACAGCCGCCAAGCAAGCCAAGCACAATGCCTATGCCATGAATAGAAAACAATAATTGGTTGAAAGGTTCTTTTTTACGTCGTAGTTGGAATAGACGCCAACCGCTGGTGAGAATTAACAATGGTATGACATAACCGAAATAACCAAACACATAAAGCATGATGTCGGCTATCCAGGCACCAACAGCTCCGGCACTGTTATGGACTTCATGTACCGTAACCGAATGCGACCAACCGGGATCATCAGGATGATAAGTAAAAAGAGCCAGGAATAAAAAAACAGCGACTATTAAAGACGCAAAAACCAGCACCTCGCGAACATTTGTAATCACGTGATCAGAAATAGGTTTACTTACTTTTTGTTTGCGTGATGCTTGCGACACATTAATCCTTTTTACTAAAATTTATCTGTAATTATATGTTTATAAAGGAAGTATTTAAACAATAAAATTAGAAAAATCAGTTTTTTTTGTAAACCGATATTTTTTGCTGATCATACTTGTTTAACGTACCATAACGCACTTTTAAATTAGCAGATGATGCTGGGCTGGAGCAGGACACTTATGAGTAATACACGTCATTCAAAACTTTTAATTTTAGGTTCCGGCCCTGCCGGTTATACAGCGGCATTATACGCTGCACGGGCCAATCTTGCGCCAGTGTTAATTACGGGTATTGAGCAAGGCGGTCAACTGACAACGACCACCGATGTCGATAACTGGCCAGGTGATGTTGAGGGTCTGCAAGGCCCTGATCTGATGGTGCGTATGCAAAAGCACGTTGAACGATTTGATACTGAGTTGGTATTCGATCATATACACACGGCTGAACTGACCCAACGCCCTTTTAAACTCACTGGTGATAATGGCACCTATACCTGTGATGCCTTGATTATTGCGACTGGTGCCTCCGCCCAATACTTGGGATTGCCTTCTGAAGAAGCTTTTCAAGGCCGCGGCGTCTCAGCTTGCGCAACCTGCGACGGTTTTTTCTATCGCGGTGCTGATGTAGCCGTGATTGGCGGCGGTAACACCGCTGTCGAAGAGGCGCTATACCTGTCTAATATTGCTAATCATGTAACGATAGTGCATCGACGCGATCAATTCAGATCAGAAAAAATCCTCGCAGATCGTCTGTTTGCCAAGGCAAAAGACGGCAATGTCACTATTGAGTGGGACCATACGCTGGATGAAGTTCTGGGTGACGAGCAAGGTGTGACTGGAATGCGAATTAAAAATACCAAGAGCGGCGATACCAAGGAGATTGATCTCAAAGGTGTCTTTATAGCCATCGGCCATAAACCCAATACTCAAATATTTGATGGCCAACTGGATATGAATAACGGTTATATCAAGATTAAAAGTGGGCTTGAGGGACAGGCTACAGCCACCAGCATCCCAGGTATCTTTGCTGCAGGTGATGTGGCAGATCATGTTTACAGACAGGCAATTACCTCTGCTGGCAGTGGTTGTATGGCGGCACTGGATGCTGAAGCCTATCTGGACGAATAGAAACTCTGGTCCCAGAGACTGCGGCTATATTGACTTGTGATACCACGGGCAATAATGAACAATGCCTGTTCAGTTATTTATCCAGGGATAAAAATTAATGAATAACATGTTTAAGTGTCTTATTCTAATTGCCACTTGTTTGATTATGCCGGCAGTCTATGCGGATCAAACAGATCCCGAACTGGAACAATTGTTCAGTGAACTTGGAAGTAGCGACAACGGTTACGAAGCAGATGTGATTGCTGATCGGATATGGACTATCTGGTTGCAATCCAGCGATCAATCGACGAATGAGCTAATGGAACAAGCGATGACGGAAGTCGGACGCGGCAATCTTGCCGAAGGCCGTGATATCTTTATTCAGGTCACTAAACGATCGCCTGATTTTGCAGAGGGGTGGAATAAACTCGCTACGGTTAATTACATGATGGGCGATATAGAAGAATCGTTAATAAACATCGAAGAAACACTGAAACGAGAACCACGTCATTTTGGTTCTATCTCCGGTCGTGGTCTGTGTTATATCAAATTAAGTCGCTGGCAATCGGCTTTAATTGAATTTAAGGCGGCACTGGATATTCATCCATGGTTACTCGATGCGAAACGTAACCTGAAGATACTTGAGGAAAATCTGAAAAACCAGGCTATTTAACTAGTGGCCCAAAGCATTGTCATGTAAACAACCTACTGATTCTTCGCAATAAGATGCGCGCGATTGTTAAACGCATGTTCCAATCTATTGTTTTTATCTCTATTAGCGTATGGCTTTTGCTCGCTCTATTGCTCTATTTTTACCAACCAAAGCTGGTTTTTTATCCACACGCAATAATTCAAACGACACCTTCAACAATATCACTTGATTATGAAGATGTAAGCTTGGTCACTGCTGATGGTGAAGTCATCAATGGTTGGTGGATCCCCGCAGTTGAAGCCAGAGCAACATTGCTTTTCTTGCATGGTAATGCAGGTAATATTTCACATCGGCTCGAGAGCATTGCGATTTTTAATCAACTTGGATTGTCCGTATTCATCATTGATTATCGTGGTTATGGCAAGAGTAGTGGCCGGCCATCAGAACAAGGAACCTATCTGGATGCAGAAGCTGCCTGGGAATACCTGCTTAACGAGAAGGGGCTAAAGAGCGATGAGATCATTGTCTTTGGCCGCTCTCTCGGCGGCGCAGTCGCTACCTGGCTTGCGAACAGACATACGCCTGCGGGCTTGATAATAGAATCCAGCTTCACCTCAATTGCAGACATCGGAAAATATTACTACCCTTACTTGCCAACCAGTTTACTGGCACGCATTAAATATGCATCAATAGAGAGAATCGCACATAATAAATCGCCTTTGCTGGTTATCCATAGTATCGACGATGAGATAATTCCCTATCAACATGGTAAGGCTTTATTCGCGCAAGCCGCGACAGAATCACCACAGGTAAATAAAATGTTTATGGATATTCGCGGCGGTCATAATGAAGGTTTCTTACTGACCGGGGAAAAATACAGTAATGGAATTGACCATTTTATTACGGACGTACTCAAGAGATGAAATTTCTGACATTCATCGAAAAAACAGGCAATAAACTTCCCGATCCAGCTACCTTGTTTGTTGTTGGGACAGCCCTGATTTTTATTTTATCAACCATGGTAGCCAATCTGGATTGGCGCGTTATTGATCCTAATGGCAATGCCATTGTTGCCTTTGATTTGATCAGTTCTGATGGTTGCTGGTGGTTGTTATCCTCCATGGTTGAGAACTTTATTCGTTTTCCACCGCTAGGCATTGTGCTGGTGGGCATGCTCGGTATTGGTTTGGCAGAAAAGACCGGTTTCCTGCCGGCTTTGCTACATTTTTCTATAACACATGTCCATCAACGTTTATTAACGCCAGCAACATTATTGCTGGGTATTATCTCCTCTATTGCTCTGGATGCAGGCTATGTCGTCCTTATTCCGATAGCAGCAGCACTCTATATCGCCGCGGGTCGTTCCCCGTTAACAGGTATCGCTGTTTCTTTCGCTGGTGTGTCTGCGGGATTTAGCGCGAATCTATTTATAACCGCGCTCGATCCATTATTAGCCGGATTTACTCAATCGGGCGCGCAGGTTATCGATGCCGGTTATCAAGTTGCCGTAACGGCTAATTGGTGGTTTATGATCGTGTCAACAATCATGCTGACCCTGGTCGGCTGGTTTGTGACAGAACGTTATGTCGAACCGGCAATAGCAGGTGTCGCTGATCAAAACCTTGCTGAAGGTGTTATTGAACTGGGAGACATTGAAAAGCGCGCATTGCTGTATGCAGTCCTTTCTGTGTTCGTGCTGCTAATTGTCTTCTATTTTGCCATTACCCTAGATAATGGCCCTTTGTTTGGTGCCGGAAAACGTTTCGATCGTTGGATTGAAGTGACCGTCCCGCTTTTATTCATCCTGTTTTTTATACCCGGATTAATTTACGGCATTTTATCGGGCAATGTTAAAAATGATCGCGATGTCGCCATTATTCTCGGCGAGGTTATGAGTCGCCTGGGTCCCTATATTGTACTGGCTTTTTTTGCCGCGCAGTTCATCGCGGCGTTTAATCAATCCGGACTGGGCCAAATGCTGGCAATCGCCGGCGGTCAGTTTTTACGAGAATTAATGGTGGAAGATGCACTTTTGTTGAGTTGTTTTGTCTTAATGGTAGTTTTGATCAATCTTGTGATTGGTTCAGCGTCGGCAAAATACGCATTTTTTGCGCCCGTGTTCGTGCCTATGTTAATGCAGATTGGTATCAGCCCTGAACTTACCCAGGCAGCTTACCGTGTTGGTGACTCGGTGAGTAATGTTATAACGCCAATGAACCCGTATATGATCATCATACTGATGGAAGTGAAGAAATATGTGCGTGGGTCAGGTCTGGGGACCGTGGTTGCTATGATGCTACCCTATTCCATCGCATTTTTAATAGCGTGGTTAGTACTGCTGATACTCTGGATTAATACGGGTTTGCCATTAGGTCCCGGCGGTGACCTGATATATCAAATGCAGTGATTAAACTGAACTATGCTATGATTCGCCCGCTTTTAAACCCGGGTAATACTTAAAACAGGTACACATAATAGAAATGTCAGAAAATAATATTTACAAAGTCATATTTCATAACCAAGGCAAGATCTACGAGGTTTATGCCAAGAGCGTACATCATGACGCCATGTTTGGATTTATTGAAATAGAAGAGATGATTTTCGGCGAACGCAGCTCCGTGGTCGTTGATCCCACCGAGGAAAGCCTAAAAACCGAATTCGAGGGTGTTGAAAGAAGCTTTGTGCCTATGCACTCGATCATCCGCATCGACGAAGTAAAAAAACAAGGTACTGCAAAAATAACGGAAGGTGCATCAAAAGATGGCAACGTCATGCCTTTTCCGGTTTATACCAAAACCCGCGGCGACACTGACGCGTAGCCTTAGGGCTCCGCGTCCAGCGTCTGGTCTATACGTGTTGGTATTTGTTGAAGGCAGTTACTGCTGGACTTGTTTTTGTTCAATTACCGTCTGCATGTCACTTAAAAGTCGACCTTCACCAGACTTTATCTCGGTGCAAAGAACATCATAAATCTCATTATAAAAGACAATCTGATAGTGGTTACAATTGTCGAGATTAGTAAAATCAAACTGCTGTGCCCAGGCTGAGTCTTCCACTTTAAATATTGCTGCAGGTGAACTTTCATTGGCGAGAATATTGCCATGGACGTCTTCTATCGCCATTGAAAATGCTTCAACACCAATCAACTTAAGATGTTTGATATTGTCTTCTTTGGAAGCCTTTCCCGGATTGTAATATTCAAAACCTTTTAATATTACGCCACCATGTGACCAGATAACGCGATCAAGTTCCGGGCCTTTACCATCATATTGAAATTCTTTCTCTAGTAATGTTGTTGTTTTCATTTTAATGCATACACCTGTTGTCAATTTTTATATTATAATTTTGTTTATTATGAAGTTTGTTCAAAAGATTCATGAAACAAACGATTAAACGACCAGTTCAACCATCACGCACCTCGTGAAAGTGGGCTTGTTTTAGTCTTCTCTATCAGCTTTTACCTAATAAGGTCGTGATATGCGCGACTACTGCACTGGCGATACCTTTTAGATTATAACCTCCTTCCAGCAATGAAACTATGCGACCATCACAATGAGTGTTTGCTATCTGCATAACTATCCTCGTCATCGCTGCAAAACCCGCATCAGTTATATCTAAACAGCCTAATAAATCATGTTCGCGACTATCAAAACCAGCGGAGATGAATATCATATCTGGTTTAAACTGATTTGCTGCAGGCAGTAAGATTGAGTTGTATATATCGATTATCGACTGATCATCAGTGCCGCAAGGGAGATGCACATTGATATTATAACCCAGTCCTTTGCCACGACCTCGTTTTGCCGGATCGCCCGTGCCGGGATAGGCATAGAGATCATGTGTTGAAAAATATAACACGTCAGGATCATCATAAAACATCGCTTCTGTTGCGTTTCCATGATGATAATCCCAATCGATGATCAATACTTTCTTTAGACCATAGTGTTGTTGCACATAGCGCGTAGCAATGGCGACATTATTGTAATAACAGAACCCCTCTTCTTTGCCCGTATTTAAGGCATGGTGTCCCGGTGGTCGAGAAGCACAAAACGCATTGTCTATTCGTTGACTTGCCACCTCGTCGACAGCAGCAAGACAGGCGCGCACGCCAGCGACCGCTACTTTATGAGAAACAGGTGTGTTTTTTCGAATTGAAGCAATATGCTCATTCGTATGGGCTGTTTTCAACCAATCCCCAATTTCCGCTTTTAAATTAATTTGAACCAGATCTTGCCAGATAGCGGATGATTGCAGGGCGTCCTGAATATATTGTACTCGTCGCGGAGTTTCCGGGTGATCCGGGCTAATATGATGTTGTAAAAACACCGGGTCTGAAACATAGCCGGTTTTATTCGGTTTCAGGAGCTGCTCAATTGCGCTAAGGCGCGATTGATAGCTCACCAATAATGTTGATAAAACACTCGAAATGAAAGCTCTTCGGTTCATTTTTCCTAGAAAAATTGTTAATTTAAGGCATAGTCTGTATATAGTGCCTTAATGTTAAAGATTTTCGATATGTGATGCATACTAATTTTTATGAAAATTCAGTAATAAAATACTTCCGGGCTGGCTCGAGAGCTTGTGCGCTCGGTCTGGTTTTATTGCTAACATCGTTTTCAGCAGCAGCAGAATGGGAAGTGATTACCCATACCGATGTCAATAACGAGACTGAGACACAGGTGGCCTACTCTCAAAATGAAGATGGCTATAGTCTTGAGATTTATAAGGACAGTGTTGGCGCCATTCGCTCTCGATTTAGCCTGAATGCTGCGTTGGATAGCTTTGCCAAGCGTTCCTGTCCGACTTACCAGATTGATAGCAGAATGCTGGATAACCGTTCAATTAATGACGCGCCTTGTTTGACCCAGATGGCCTGGAGCGAATTTGTGCTGGGTTATGTCGCTAATGAAAATGTCACATCGGAACGACTCAATGCATTGATGAATGGCAGAACGGTGACCTTTCGTTTTATGCTGGATAATGGCAGTTACCAGGAGACTCAATTTTCATTGGCCGGTTCAAAAAGAGCAACACTCAGTGTCCTCGGCAACAATACCACCATCACACCTTGAGCCATCTTTAACTCATGCCCGATTGGCGTGTCGTCGACGACCTTGCTTCAATCTCACCATCACAATGGCAAACATTGGAGTTTGAGAACAACCCATTCCTTTCATATTCTTTTTTAGCCGGACTGGAAAAGTTTAATTGCTTAAAGAACCAGTACTGGCAACCGTCCCATATCGCCATTGAAGAGGGTGACGAGTTGCTTGGTTTCCTCCCCTTGTATATCAAGCAAGATTCGTTTGGCGAGTTTGTTTTTGACTGGACCTGGGCTGAAGCATATCAACAAGCGGGAAGAAATTATTACCCCAAGCTGGTTTCAGCGATTCCATTCACACCTGTCGCCGGCTCAAGGCTATTATTCAATAAAACACATGAGGCTCCTGTAATAAAGAAGACCCTATTGGACGCCTCATTTTCGTTGATGGATAAATATAATTTATCCTCCTTTCATATGTTATTTCCAAAAGAGGATGACATGGCTTTATGCAAAGACCATGGTGGCTTACAACGTATCACCTGTCAGTATCATTGGTTTAACAAGGATTATCGGGATTTCCAGGATTTTACTGACTCTTTAACCTCAAAAAAACGAAAACAAATTCTCAAAGAACGTCGAGGCATACAAAAATCCGGTATTGAAATTGAACGATTAAACGGGAACCAAATCACTCCCCGGCAATGGGAAATTTTCTACGAGTTTTATTGCCGCACTTTCTATAGTAAGTGGGGCGAGCCGCGATTGACTCTGGGGTTTTTTAAATCCCTCGGCCAAGAACTTCCTGAACAAACATTACTCATAATGGCCATGAAAGAAGGTGAATATATTGCTGGCGCATTTGCCATGTCCGATAGCCATACGCTTTACGGCCGTCATTGGGGCTGTAGCCAGTACGAGCCCTATTTGCATTTTGAATTATGCTATTATCAAACTATAGAGCATGCGATTGAAAAACAGTTAAAACGACTGGACGCGGGCGTTCAGGGAGAACATAAACTCGCGCGCGGTTTTCGCCCGGTTGCTATGCCTTCTGCGCACTGGATCAGAGAGGATGATTTTAGAAATGCTATTGCTAACTATCTCGAGAGAGAAACTATCATGGTGCAAGAACAAATTGATATGCTGGAAACACATTTACCTTTTAAGTTGAATTAAAACTGATGTCTTTAACTAATATTCAGGACAATTCAAATAAACTCTACTGGGTTAATCAGAATGTTTTTGCCACGGATTTTCCCGATGTAGAACAAGCGCTGCGGGATCCTGATGGCTTGTTGGCAATTGGTGGTGATCTTACAGCAGAACGATTGTTGAATGCCTATCAGAACGGTATATTTCCCTGGTTTAATGAAGGCCAACCCATATTATGGTGGTCACCTGATCCACGCTGTGTTCTGGAGATTAATGAATTAAAAATTTCCCGAAGTTTGTCAAAAGTTTTGCGTAAAGATCAATTCAAGGTGACATTTAATACTGTATTTACCGATGTGCTTGAAGGTTGTGCTGCGGCCAGAAAAGGGATTAAAGATACCTGGATAACCAGTGACATAAAACTTGCTTACCTGAACCTGTTCGAGATGGGATATGCGCATTCAGTAGAATGTTGGCTGAATGATAAACTTGTTGGTGGATTATATGGTGTAGCCATGGGCAAGGTGTTTTTTGGAGAATCCATGTTTAGTCGAGAATCAAATGCATCAAAAGTCGCGCTCGTTCATTTAGCGCAACACCTTGCAAAAATGAATTTCCGTGTGATCGATTGTCAGGTACATTCACAACATCTACAAACCTTGGGCGCTAAACCAATCCAGCGAGGGCTCTTTATCAAGATGCTTGAGAATTATTGTAGCCATGAGAAAATCAACAATTGGCAGCCTAATATTTAATGTCTATGGATAATCAAGCACAAAAACTCAGGTTTTTTGTTACGTCACCCCACCCCTGTAATTATCTGGATGATCGTGAAGCAACAAGTGTGTTTGCTGATCCTTATTATCCAAAAGACAAAGCACTGTATTCAAGACTGGTAGCAAACGGTTTTAGACGCAGCGGCGAGCATTTATATAAACCCCATTGTATGGGTTGCTCGGAATGCGTTCCGGTGCGTATCCCGGTCAATGAATTTAAAATGCGACGCACTCAAAAAAGAAGCTGGAAACTGAATCAAGATGTAAAAATAGATAAAACCAAGGCCATTTTTAAAGAAGAACATTTTCAACTTTATACAAAATATCAGGTTCAACGTCACCCTAACGGGGGCATGGATAAATCAGATAGAGATGATTATATCGAGTTTTTATTGGCCCGATGGTCAGAGACCTATCTGTATGAATTTTGGCTTGATGATAAATTGATCGCTGTTTCAGTTGTTGATGCATTGGAAGATGCTTATTCCGCCATCTATACTTTTTTTGATCCTGATTATAATAAACGCGGTCTGGGAAAGTTCGCTATTTTAACCCTCATTGAACAATCAAAACTGGAAGGTTACTCGTCGCTTTATTTAGGTTACTGGATTTCCCGCTGTAACAAAATGAAATATAAGATTGAATACCAACCAATTGAATGTTTTATTGATGAAGAATGGAAGAAATTCAACACTTTATCGTTTAATGACTTTGCAGTAGCTCAAAATTAGTGCAGAATTCGCCCTTTTTAATAAACGAGGGCCATATGGCAAAAGAAGATCAGATTGAAATGGAAGGCACTGTCGTCGAGACATTACCTAACACCATGTTCCGGGTTGAGTTGGAAAATGGGCATGTCATAACCGCACATATTTCAGGAAAAATGCGTAAACATTACATCCGCATTCTGACTGGAGATAAAGTCACCGTAGAAATGACTCCGTATGATTTGAGCAAAGGCCGTATTACCTACCGGGCAAGATAGTCCCTTCTTATTTTTCCGATCTGGCTAATTCCAGATCAGCAATACAATCAATGCCTATCCCTGTTTTATCAACTGCTATATTGACATGGATTTTTCCACCATTATACAGGACGCGTAGCTGCTCCAGCGCTTCAGTTTGTTCCAGTTCACAGGCCGGTAATCGGGTGAATTCCTGCAGGTAACCTGCCCTGTAGGCATACAAGCCAACATGTCGATAAACATGGTCTGGTAAGCCGCCGGAACGCCGCATGGGGATTGGCGAACGACTGAAGTATATTGCGGTATTGTCATGGTCAAATACGACTTTGACAGTATTCGGATCGTTATAATCATCCAGATTGGTAATGGGCTCACAGAGCGTCGCCATTTGCTTGTCGGGATTATTGTATAAACATTCCGCTACCTGATTTATTAATGTTACCGGTAGCCCATATTCATCGCCCTGCAAGTTGACGACAATCTCATCGTCGTCCAACTCCAGTAATGTTACTGCTTCTGCAATTCGGTCTGTGCCGGATTCATGGTCGGTCGATGTCATTACCACTTTTGCACTAAATGATTCAGCGCATTTTGCAATTCTATCGTCGTCAGTCGCTATGGTGATACTTTTTGCCTGGCTATTGGTCGCGGTATCAAACACATGCTGTAACAAGGGTTTGCCTTTAATATCCAGTAAGGGTTTACCGGGTAAGCGGGTTGATGCATAGCGCGCCGGGATGATTATGCTAAAAGGCGCTGACTTTGACACGGACACTATTTTAGCTGTTCCAATTCTTCATCAGTGATGACTCTGGCTTCATCTTCCAACATTACCGGAATACCATCACGTATCGGGTAAGCAAGGCGTGCTGATTTTGAAATCAATTCCTGTTTTTCTTTATCATAGTGCAACGGCCCTTTAGTGACCGGGCAAACAAGTATCTCAAGTAGTTTTTTGTCCATCAATTATGTCCTTCATTAAGGCTTCAAGCCGATAAGTAAATGATTCAGGTAATACTGCAGTGATAGGTAAATACCAATGATGTTCAGTTGCATAATCAGTGCATTTTACCGCATCTTTTTCGGTCATAACGACCGGCAGACTATCATGAAATGTGACATCTTCTTTTGTGAAAGGATGATGATCGGGAAATTCATGATTAATAATATGCAATTTATTATTTCGCAAGTATGAATAGTATCGGTTCGGATTACCGATGCCTGAAATGGCGTGTACACTTTGGCCATTCAACTCAGAAACAGGCATTGTCCGAGAGGGATCTTTTAACCACACCAAATCACCATAGGTATATTCCATTTTGTATTCGTGTCGACCCGCAGTATATTTACTCACCACAAAGTCGACAGTTTTTAATCGTGTTATCGGTTCGCGCAATGGCCCTGCGGGCAAGCAATGACCATTACCAAATCGTCGTTGACCGTCTATCACGGCGATTTCCAGGTCTCTACCGAGAGAATAATGTTGCATACCATCATCACAAAGGATCAGGTTACAACCGCAATGCTCAATGAGCTCTTCTGCTGCTTTGCGTCTTTGTACAGCAATAGCGACTGGACAATTTGTCCGCTTGGAAATTAAAACCGGTTCATCGCCTACTAAAGTCGGGTTACTATCAGGCCGTACCTGTTGGCTTTTACCGGAAAACTTTCCACCGTAACCACGACTGATAATGCCCGGCCGGAAGCCCTTGCCTTTGAAATATTCGGCGAGCCAGATAACGAGTGGTGTTTTACCGGTGCCGCCAACGGCAATATTGCCAACAATAATCACCGGCGCATCGATTTGATTGACCGCTATCAGACCAGATTGATAGCAAAGACGCCTTAGCATAATAATCAGGCTATAGATCCAGCTTAATGGCAATAACGCTATGGCAAGCGGGTGGGAGGAATACCAGATTTTTTCAATGAATTCTTTTGACAACATCAATATGACGCCATCAATATTCTATTAGTAGACGACGCAACAGCCGCAGCGAAATATCACTCATCTTTTAGCTCTTGTGTGGCAAATGTAATCTTGACCAGACCTAATTGACGGGCGGCATCCATCACTCTGACAACCGATTGATGCGTTGCATTTGAATCTGCACTGATAATGATCGGTGGCTCATTTAAACCGACTAATGCATCAGATAGTGCTGCTTTAATCGTTTCAAGCTGCGCGTTGACCAGTGATTTATCATTAATATAGACATTACCCTGGGCATCCAGGCCAACATTAACCGCATCTGGTTTGGCTTCCGTCACTTCTTTTGATGAGCTCGGCAAAGTAATATTGATTTCAGAGTTATGTTCGAATGTCGTCGACACCATAAAAAAGATTAATAATAAAAATACGACGTCGATCAATGGCGTTATATCCAGATTTACTTCATCGCGATTTTTAGATCGAAAATTCATTATTTTGGTCCTGTTTCATTCTCGTTTTCACGGATGCCGTGCATAACTTCAACCATCTTTAGTGCCTCTTGCTCCATTGTAATGATCAAGCCGTCAATCTTTCCGCGGAAATAACGATGAAACATCAAACTGGGTATCGCGACAGACAGGCCTGCGGCTGTTGTAATTAGTGCCTCGGAAATACCTTCTGACAGAATGCTGGGATCACCGACACCCATAGAAGTAATGACAGTAAATACCTTGATCATGCCGATAACTGTGCCTAACAGTCCCAATAATGGGGTAATTGAGGCAATCGTGCCTAAGGTGTTCAGAAATCGTTCCAGATCATGAGAAACATGACGCCCCGTCTCTTCAATGCTTTCTTTCATGATCTCGCGCGAATGGTTACGGTTAACCAAGCCAGCCGCTAACACCATTCCCAGCGGCGAACTGTTGCGCAGATCCTGAATTCGTTTTGAATCAAGATGGCCGACTTTCTGCCATTGCCAGACCTTGGCGACCAGGTTTTTTGGTACAATTTTAATTTCTCTTAATGACCAAAAGCGTTCGCCAATAATTGCCATCGCGACAATAGAACACAAGATAATCGGCCACATAAGTAAACCACCGGCCTTGATTAATTCAAGCACGTAATATCACTCCAATTTTTTTATTATAAACTGTTAAATAATGCAGAAAATGCTGCCTGACAAACATCATATCAATGATGCCAGAAACGTCGACTTTTTGATCGAAATTGTTCAATTATTAAGCCTGTCTTGACAAATTTTACAAATAATTCGCCGCTGTTGTAGCTCACCAGTGATTCTATTCCATGGTTTTCATAACGTGACATTATATCCTGTTTCGGAAATCCAAATCGATTTCTATAGCCCGCCGAAACGAATGCATATTTTGGTGCAACTGAAGCAATAAATGCCTTGCTTGATGAGGTTCTACTGCCATGGTGTGGAACCACCATAACATCTGATTTGGCACGTTCGCCGGCAGTATTCAATAATTTATTTTCTGCCCGTAGTTCAATATCACCGGTCAATAACACCGAACCGTGCTTTGATGATACCTTGACGACGCATGAGGCATTATTACCGGTAAAACTACTGCCAGCAGCTGGATGTAAGATTTCGAATTCGACACCGTCCCATTCCCATCGTTGTCCAGCAAAACACTTCTGCGTTATCGGCAAGGGAAACTTGTCGGGAACGCTGGTTAAAATCCGGTCGATCGAAATATTTTCAAGCAGCGCATGTGCCCCGCCAATGTGATCATTGTCACCATGACTAACTATTAATGTTGATATGCGCTTAACACCCTTGGCCTTAAGGTATGGATTAATAACGGCATCACCTATATTAAACCGTTCAGAAAACCGGGCGCCGGTATCGTAAACCAGAACATGTTGACTGGTTTGTATGACAGCAGCTAATCCTTGTCCCACATCTAATAAACTGAAGGTATACTCAGCGTGGTTTAAACGTGGGACAGTAGGAAACAATAAAGGTAATAAATAGAGTATACCTATCCACCTGCCCGGCAGACCTCTTGGCATTAACAATATAAGCGCACCGCATATTGCCAATAACAGGTAAGCACTGTTCGATGCTGCCACGGGTATGACTGCATGGGCTTGTAGTGACAACGTTTCAAGATACGCCCATAACAGGCTATTGAGCTTATCAATTATCCCATAAAGGTGTTCTGCCAATAGTGGAAAAGTGAATAGCAGCGCCATCGCAATCAGCACTAATGGCACAAGCATAAACCCGATTAAGGGTATGGCAATTATATTTGCCAGCACACTGTAAAGCGGGAATTGTTTAAACCAGAAAATCAGTAATGGACATAACGCGAGGCTCAAAAATAATTGTAATCTTAACCATTGATGAAGATGGCCCTGCTTGTTTTTTCGATTACGTGTTAAATACAATATCAGCATCACTGCTGAAAAAGAAAGCCAGAAATCAACAGCAATGATAGCCAACGGTTGTAGAATTAATATCATTAGCATCGCCACGCAGACGACATTTATGCCGGCTATTTTTTTTGCTGAAAACAGACTGATTAAAAATACGGCGAGCATGATTAATGCTCGTTGTGTGGGTAACGCAAAGCCAGCTAACGCAGCATAGAAAGCTGCACCAGCAAATGCCATTATTGAGGCCATTATGGGGGCCGGGAGGTACTGCGTTGCGTGAAAAAAATGGCGCCAAAATAGATGCGCTAAAAAATAGATAAAACCGGCAATCAAGCCTAAATGTAAGCCAGAAATAGCAATTAAATGATTTGTGCCCGTTTGCGTTAATGTTCGCCACTGTTCAGGTACTAGCTGACTTCGATCACCGAGGCTTAGCGCGAGGACTAAACCTAACAAGGGCTTATCAATAGATTGTTTGATTTTCTGCGAGATTTTATAGCGTAAGCGTTCTATAAAATAACCATCGCTGTCATGCAGTTTTCGATTAAGATTACTTTGTTTGACATAGCCCGTTGCTTTTATGCCTTGTTTTAGCATCCATGTTTCATAATCAAATCCACCCGGATTCATAAAACTGTATGGCCGCTTTAACTTTACTCTAAGTTGCCATGTTTCGCCCGGAGCCGGGATGATGTTTGTTTTATACCAATTCAGGCGCACCTTGCCGTCTATTGGGATATGCCGCTGCTTATCATCTACAATGTCATTGACCTTGATTAATAGCCGCACATGATCGTTATTGATCTCTGGTAATGTGCTTACTATGCCGGTTAATAAAACTGTACTGTTCTCGATTTCGGGATTTAACGCATTAGTAACATCGCTACCAATACGCAAAAGAGCCCAGCAAAAACCAAGTGCAAATACCAACAGGATTTTAATTACAGCGAATTTTCTGGCCAGCAAATATAGACACGGCAAGCTGGCAAATAACCAATACGTGGGTAGAAATGAAAATTGCAGCAGGCAGTAAATACCTGCAGCGAACGCCAGCGTCCTTGCGAGCATAAATAAATTTAACTCCCTGTAATTTATTAATCAGCTATAATAGCGCGCTTTTTTTGTGCCAGATAAAAATATTATTGAATCTATGAGTTTACGCAATTTTTTTAAACGTTACATTCCGCAAAAAGAACACATCCATAAACAAGGCGGAATTCACCTGTTTTCGGATTATTTGCATGATCCGAATATCTGGCATCTCCATCGTCGCTCATCCGCCGGTGGTGCGGCAGTTGGAATGTTTTGCGCTTTCATTCCACTGCCCATCCACACAATCTCATCTGCGGCATTAGCCATTCTATTTCGAGTTAATTTGCCGATTGCGGTCGTTTTTTCTTTTTTTAGCAACCCTGTTACGATTCCACCGTTATTCTTCTTTTCCTATCAAATAGGCGCTAAGTTGCTGGGTTTAAAGGAAAAAAATGTTAGTTTCAGTTTTTCATGGGACTGGATAGGAACAACACTGGTTCACATCTGGGAGCCGTTATTGCTTGGTTGTTTTATTCTGGGCACGGTCAGTTCGTTTCTAACCTATTTGATTATTCGCTTGATTTGGCGGTTAAGCGCAATTAGTAAGTGGGAAAAAAGACATCGAAAATAAAAAATAAACTGACGAATCAAATAGTTTGTTAATCTTGAAGTAGCCCCTCTTTTAATTCTAAAACGCGATCCACCCGTTTTGAAAGTGCCAGATTATGCGTCACCATAATTAGGCTGGTCGACAAGGTCTGGTTTAGTTCCAACATCAACTCAAACACCTTATCTGCCGTCTTTTCATCCAGATTCCCGGTTGGTTCATCGGCCAGAATGCAGGCTGGTTCTGTTACCAACGCTCTGGCAATGGCCGCACGTTGGCGTTCACCGCCGGATAACTCGCCCGGTTTATGTAATAGACGATCAGACAAGCCCACTTTCTCTAACAAGATGGCCGCCTTGTCCAATGCTTCTTTTTTATTATCGCGTCTGATAAGTAATGGCATGGCCACATTTTCCAACGCAGTAAACTCTGGCAGGAGATGGTGAAATTGATAGATAAAACCAAGATGTTTGTTACGCAGCTTGCCGCGTTCTTCATCGTTTAACTTTGCCATATCCTTGTTATTAACAAGGACTTCACCTTTGTCAGGCAGATCAAGTCCACCCAATAAATGTAATAAGGTACTTTTGCCGGAACCGGATGTCCCTATTATGGCAACACTCTGGTTAGCTTCAATTCTGAAATTCACTCCTTTCAACACCTCGACCCGGAGTTCACCGTCATCGAAACATTTTGTGAGTTGTCGCGTTTCAATCAACACATTACTCATAGCGCAATGCCTCGGCTGGCTGAGTGGCGGCGGCTCGTAATGCCGGATAGATCGTTGCCAGCAAGCATAAAACAAACGCTACAATACTAATTGTAATGACATCATCCCAATGCATGTCTGACGGTAAGTCACTAATATAATAAACGTCAGCCGACAAAAATTTATAGCCAATTAAGGATTCAATGGCCGGCACAATGGTTTCTATATTTGACGCCAACCAGACACCACCTATCACGCCCAGACTAATTCCGACAAAACCGATAAGCGTTCCCTGGATCATAAATATCTTTAATATACTGCCTGGACTTGCGCCAAGCGTACGTAACACAGCGATGTCTGCTTGCTTGTCTGAAACCATCATGACTAATGTTGAAATAATATTGAATGCGGCGACAGCAACGATCAGTAACAAGATGACAAACATGACGGTCTTTTCGGTTTTTAGAGCGCGAAAAAAATTTGCATGTTGTTGGGTCCAGTCAACCACCCAGTAATGACCTGGAATCTGAGCTACGATCTCACGGCTGATGACGGGCGCTTTGAGAATATCATTGGTTTTTAAACGCAGACCCGTTGGTCCGGCTTTACGAAAAAGTCGTAAGGCATCGTCCATATGAATTAAAGCGAGCGCACTATCAAACTCGTGCATACCGACTTCAAATATCCCGACCAAAGTAAAACGTTTAAGTCGGGGCAAGATACCTGCCGGTGTTACATTGGCTTGTGGTGCTATCAAAGTTACTTTATCACCAATGATTAACCCCAGTTTTCGCGCAAGTTCTTTTCCCAGCACAATATTAAATTCACCCGCTCTCAGATTATTAATATCCCCGTAAATCATCGTTTGGGTTACCGTTGAAACCTTGGGCTCTTCGTCAGGCAGAATGCCGCGAATTATTGTGCCATTAACGCGTTTATCTTTAACTAACATCCCTTCGGCATGAAAGTAAGGTGCGACGCCAACGATATCAGGGTGGTGCATGATCTCCTCTGCGATAGGTTTCCAATCACGCAAGACATCACCGTCTTCTACCACGGTAGCGTGTGATGCCATACCTAAAATACGTTCTTTTAATTCTTTTTCGAAGCCATTCATCACTGAAAGCACCGTGATTAGGGCCATTACGCCGAGACCAACACCTAGCATCGAGGTCATGGAGATAAAAGAAATAAAATGATTGCGGCGTCGTGCGCGGACATATCGCAAACCAATCATGGTTTCAAATGAATTAAACATAGGCCGGCATTATAGAGTGCTTGTTCATTGCTTGAAACTGCGTATAGACATAAAACAGGAAAACTTGCCGATGCATAAGTAAGTTTGTCTGTATTTTGAAACTTATATCGCTTTACAACTGTTTTAATGGTTTTATCTTTTTGTATGTATGCGCTATTGGAAACTCAATTTATATGAATGAGCTCCTGTTTTTGAAAAATGTATTGTTCTGATTTGATAATTATCTTGTAATACGCGTTATGAAAATTCTCGCCATAGAAACGTCAACAGAAGCTTGTTCTGCTGCACTGGGTATCGATGATAGTTGTCTACACCGGTTTGAAATTGCACCCAGACGACATACAGAATTAATCTTACCCATGGTTGATGACCTGCTTAATCAGGCAGGATTAAAAGTCAGTGAGCTTGATGCCATTGCTTTTGGTCAAGGGCCAGGTGCATTCACCGGCGTACGTGTCGCTGTGGGCGTCATACAAGGATTGGCCTTTGCTTACGATACACCGGTCATCCCTGTTTCAACATTGAATGCACTGGCACAACAGTTTGCCGATGACTATTCGCAGGTAGCCACAGCGATTGATGCACGGATGCAAGAAATTTACTGGGGCTTGTTCAGGAAAAATGAATCGGGGCTCATGCAGCAAATCAGTGCTGAAGTCGTGTGTGCGCCTGCTGATATTTCTGTGCCCACAGATGGAAAATGGTTTGGCGCGGGCACTGGCTGGGAAACCTATTCACAAGAATTAGAAACGCAGTTTACTGACAATTTATCGGGTTTTCAGGGGGCGGTATTCCCTTCTGCGAAAGAGGTGGTTGCCCTGGCAAAAGTCGCTTACGAGGCAGGAGAAACCATTTCGGTCGAAGCGGCTGTGCCCGTTTACTTAAGAAACAAAGTTGTTGATGTTTAATTAAATTACAATAGGTTATAGATTATACTTAATGTCAATTATTTTTTTAGATAGATAACCTTGGCGCTAAATTCGCCATTCTTTTTCAAGGTTATTTTGGTATAAGCAGGCGCTTTTTTATCGACCGTAAACTTATCACTGCCCGGTTTAAACTGTAAACAGGTCGAAGGCGAGCCTAGTAACGTCATATTTCCCCTGTGACATTCAAACGCCTGATGAATATGTCCCCAGATGATTGCACGCACGTTGTCATAATCATCAACAACGTTTAAAAAATCTGCAGCGTTTATCAAGGTCATCGCATCCATCCAACTACTCCCAATCAAAACCGGGTGGTGATGCAAGGCAATTAAGCAATGAGAATCGGAATTGGCCTCCAGACTCGTTCTTAAAAAAGCAAGTTCCTCGTTGGATAACGCACCACTATGCTCGCCTCGGACACAGGTATTCAGAAGTATAATGACCCAATTTTCCAGCTTGATGAGGTTGCCGGTATCGTGGCCATTTGCGCCCATGACATAGCGCATCAATTCAGGAATATCATGATTTCCGGGCAATGAGAGTATGGGAATAGTTAATACTGATAAATGATCGGCCAGCTTTTGATAGGCTGTCTCGGTTGGTTCGTGGACTAAATCTCCGGTCAGTAAAATTAAATCCGCATCAGTTTCCGACTGTTTGATTTTATCCAGAACCTTTAGCAAACTCGCGGAGGTATCAAAATCATTAAAGGAAGGTGCGCCGTCATCGAGAATATGTGTGTCGGTGATCTGAATAATATTTATCTTTTCCGGATCGTTAGGGGTCAGCCTTGTTATCGCTTCAATCGATTCAATCATGATATTCTTTGGTTTATGTCCAGAAAAAGTATACAACTCGATGAACAAGTGTATCGCTATCTTTTGTCAGTTTCATTACGCGAAGCCGAAATATTGAAAGAATGTCGTGAAGAAACAGCCAAACATCCCATGGCCAGAATGCAGATTGCGCCGGAGCAAGGCCAGTTCATTTCATTTTTAATCACCTTGTTACATGTCAAAAAAGCATTGGAGATTGGTGTCTATACCGGTTATAGCAGTCTCGCTATCGCACTGGCATTACCTGACGATGGACACCTGGATGCCTGTGATATTGATCCCGAAATAACGACTATCGCGAAGCGATATTGGAGCAAAGCCAACGTTGCTGAAAAAATCAGCCTGCATATTGCTCCGGCAATCAAGACTTTAGACCGCTTAATAGAAGACAAGCAGAATGAAACTTACGACTTTGCCTTTATTGATGCACATAAACCTGAATATATCGATTACTACGAACGAGTATTGCAGCTTATCAGGCCGGGTGGGTTAATCATGGTCGATAATGTTTTATGGTCGGGTAATCCTGCTGATGAAACCATTCAAGATGAAGATACTGTCGCGATACGTCTGTTGAATGAACATTTACATGCTGATGACCGTATCATGTTGAGTATGCTACCCGTCGCTGATGGTATTACTTTGGCGTTTAAACACTAATTGAAAAACAGTTGTACTTCTTTTAAATCATGTGTGACTGGCATTGGTGGCAAAGACTTGATAATTCGTTTGCCATAGGCTTTGTTTATGAGTCGCTTGTCGCAAATAACGCATACGCCTCGATCGGTTATGTCGCGGATTAATCGCCCTACACCCTGTTTAAGACTAATTGCCGCTTGCGGAACCTGATGATCCATAAACGGATTGCCACCTTGTTTGCTAAAGTGATTCAAGCGTGCCTGCAAGACAGGATCATCCGGGCTGGCAAAGGGTAACTTGTCGATAATGACCAGAGATAATGCTTCTCCTTTTACATCAACACCTTCCCAGAAACTGCTCGTGCCAAGTAATACGCCATGTTTAGTCGACCGAAACTGGTTCAACAATTCCGAACGCGGCGCTTGACCTTGAATAAAAATCGGATAATCAATTGCTTTTGATAATTTCTCGGCAGAACGCGTCAAGGCTTGGTGGGAGGTAAACAAAACGAAAGCATGTCCTTCACTATAAGATAATAACGTTATCGTTCTGTCGATAAATGCATCAAAAAACTCCGATTGATTAGGTTCGGGCAAATCGAGTGGCACGTATAAACAGGTTTGGGTCTGGTAATCAAAAGGGCTGATCCAGACCTGTGTCTTACACTCTTCCAGACCAAGCTGACGGCTGTAGTAATTAAAGTCATCATTTATTGCGAGTGTGGCCGAGGTAAATATACTGGTCGCATTGTATTCGGCGAGTCGTTGTTGAAACGTTTCAGAAATATTAACCGGAGTCTGATTTAAATATAAATGATGGCCGCGTATTTCTATCCAACGTATCGAGTCTTCATTTTTGGATTCGATATAGTTATCGATGTAATTATAGTGTGCTTTTGCGCGCTGCCAGCAGTTATCAAGCAGCTTGCCGCGTCCACAGGCAGTCTCAAGAAGATCGATGACGCCTTGATAGGCACTGAGTAGTTTTGGGAGTTCTGTTGATAATAATGATTTCTCCCAAACTTCCAGCCAGTTGAGCCGTTGATCCTGTCTGCCAAATACCAGACGGACATCGCGTATAGATTTTTCGAATTGTGCTAATGCACTGGCCAGCTCATCAATATCACCGGCTTCTTCATGGTCAGCAATTTTGATGTCGCTAATCAACTCCAGTAATTGGCGGCTACTCAGCGTTTGACTGAAATACGTCGAAGCTAATTCAGGCAACTGGTGCGCTTCATCAAAGATAATAACATCAGCCAGGGGCAATACTTCACCAAAACCTTTTTCCCGTAAGCCCATATCGGATAGCACTAAATGATGATTGGTAATCACAAGGTCGGATTCCATCGCCGCTTTTCTGTTTTTAAAGACAAAACAATCATCGTAACTCGGGCAGGATTGTCCGAGGCAGTTCTCAGTTGTAGATGTAATTCTGGAACGTATCACTGAATTTTCTTCGATCATGCCCAACTCGTTAATGTCACCGGTCCTGGTAGAAGAAGACCACTGCACAACTTCCTGCAGATCAGACATGTTCTGGTAACTCAGGTCTTTCGTATCACTGATTGCAATATCCATGTGCTGCAAACAGAGATAGTTTGATCGACCTTTCAACACCATCGTTGTCGCTACTGTAGCAAGGGCATCAAGTACCAGCGGTAAATCTTTTTGATATAACTGATCCTGTAAATGACGAGTGCCGGTAGAAACAATGACTTTTTGCCCGGACAGTAACGCTGGCACAAGATAAGCGACGGTTTTACCTGTTCCCGTCCCCGCTTCACATACCAGGTTTTGACCGGCAGCGATGGCCGAAAATATAGTTTGCGCCATATCTTCCTGTTCGGGACGGTGTTGGTAATCATTGATTAAATTTGCTAATGGTCCGCCATCAGCAAACACTTCTTTGACTGTTTTCATAAGTTAGGTAGTAACGATAGCGCTATAAAAGCCAAAGATAATTAAGTGAGATGAGGGTGTTTGTGATCGTCAAGGACGATAATGCATTATTTTAAGGTCATTGGCTAAATCAGTCCGTTTCCAATCCGTTTTGTTCTGTCCAGAGTAGTTCGGATATCGCCTTAAACTTGGCAATTGTCATAGCGCCCTTTTTATTGTTTTTGGTTTTATCTTCCAGATCCAGCAATATATCTTCTCTTTTAGCCATGGCGATTTCTTCCGGCATAAAATCAGCGTTCATAATGACCAAGATTATTGCATCCCACTCTTGTTCGCTCTTAATCTGTCCAAGCCGATGATCCTGTCGTTTCTCATTGAAGATAGCTCGACCTTTAATTTGAACCTTGAGACTCACATCGCCCTGTTGATATATCGCATCATAACCAGCTACATTGTCCTCGTTGGGTAACAAACCCAAAATAGAGATCGCATCATTGATGGCTATCTCAGGAGTGACCGGCAGTATTTTCCCAGTAGCGAGACGATATTCTTTCGCTATACGGCGTGTCTCAGCAATTAATTTATCAACTGAATAAATACCCATAGATTAATTATTTTCCAAACTGAACGTAGTGACTTCATTTATATCATCTTTTCCAGATAAAACCATCAACAAACGATCAATCCCGACAGCGACACCGGCACAGACGGGTAAACCCGACTCTAGTGCTGCCAGAAAATGTTCATCTATCGGCGGTTCGGCAAGACCTTTGTTTCTTCGTGTTTGAATATCTGCCTGGAATCGTTTCAATTGTTCATCTACGTCAGTCAGTTCATTAAACCCATTAGCGATTTCCATACCGTTAATAAACAATTCAAAACGTTCACTGACAACCGGCTCGCTATTTTTCAATGTTGATAAGGCTGACATGCATTCCGGGTAATCATAGACAATGAGTGGTTTGCTGGACTTGAAATTGGCCATAACAATTTCGGAAAAAACAAAATCGAGCAAGCTATGGCGATCGGCATCCTCAGCGTCCCAACCTGCTTGTTTGCATAACGTTTGTAATGCTGCTGTATCAACCATATGCGGATCAAGATTTACTGTCTGACGAAAAGATTCTGCGTAGGTGATTTTCACAGGTACTTCAAGACCTATCTTAATCAACAATTGCCCGATTTCATCCATGAGTTGGTAATAACCAAATTCAACTCGATACCACTCCAGCATGGTGAATTCCGTATTGTGTCGTTTGCCTGATTCTTCGTTACGAAAGACATGGGCAATTTGATAAATAGAACCCAATCCACTGGCAAGCAGCCTTTTCATACAAAATTCGGGCGAGGTATGTAAATAAAGCACCACATCTCTTTCAGACGCATGAGTAGTTGAGAGGCTCTGAATATAGGGATCACTAATGGCAAAATGGCTCAGCACGGGGGTATCGACTTCGGTAATGTTGCGAGACTTCATGAAGTCGCGAACTTGTTCCAGCAACCAGGCTCTTTTTTTTATAATTTCCGCGTCAGCGCACGGTTGCCATGAAATATCTGAAGTCATGGCACGCGATATTAGGGATTGATGATGGAAACTGCCAGCTTAAGCTTTAATTAAACGTGTTTTAATTACTCAGTTACGCAATCGCGCGTCTAATTGATCGACTAGCTCAGACCAGTCAGAGTCATCTTGCAACGCTTCATGAATAAATTGCGCCTGTCCTGTATTCCAGAACGGTGCTTGTTCGAGCGTCATGCTTTCAGGTAAAGGACGATGCGTACGGATAAAATGACTAATTTCATCATCCGTATTTGGCAGGCCTAACTGGGCAAACAAATCATTCATTTTATGTTCAGTAATTATCTTATTTATCAATTAATTAAGAATTAATCCTCATGTAAAGTTAAGGTTTTAAAACTATAATCTATATATTTATAGACCATTAAATAGACTAAATATTCAAATTAAACGTAATGATTTTTTTGCTAATTATTACTCTTTAGCGCGACTAACGTACTCACCCGTGCGGGTATCAATCTTGAGTAAATCACCATTTTCGACAAATAAAGGCACCTTAACGACAGCACCTGTTTCAAGTGTAGCTGGTTTAGAACCGCCTTGTGCGGTATCGCCCTTTAAACCCGGATCAGTATCCGTTATTTGCAAAACAACAAAATTAGGTGCTGCGACTGACAGCGGGACATTATTCCACAAGGTTACCAGACACATTTCCTCGCCTTTTATCCACTGCCTGGCATCGACAACGGCTTTTTCCTCTGCGGCATATTGTTCATAACTGTTTTGGTCCATGAAATGCCACATCTCACCATCGTTATAAAGATATTGTAGTTCCAGATCGATAACATCCGCGCCTTCAAGTGATTCTCCAGACTTATAGGTCTTCTCCAGTACTCGCCCGGTTTTTAAATTGCGCATTTTGACACGATTAAATGCCTGACCTTTTCCTGGTTTGACAAATTCATTCTCGATAATTGAACAAGGATCATTTTCTATCATGACCTTGAGACCTTGTTTGAATTCGCTGGTGTTGTATGTCGCCATTGTTACCTCTTTACAATATAGTTGTGTCTGTGTGAGAACCTAATGTTCAAAAAGCGCGACATAATACCCCGAACCGGACCAACAATGCAGTCTTTATCATGGCAGGAACAATTGGCGCAAGCCATACGACAACCGAATGACTTACTGGAATATGTTGGTCTAATGGCGGGTTCCATTGGCTATAGCCATAAGGCGATAGCGCAATTCCCTATCCGTGTACCGCACGTCTTTGCCAATCGGATCAAGCAAAACGACCCGAATGACCCAATTCTAAGACAGGTATTTCCTTATATTGACGAGGATCATGAGGTCAGTGGTTATATAAAAGATCCCCTGGCAGAATCTGGTGTACAGCCGGTGAAAGGATTATTGCAAAAATACGAAAGTCGAGTTTTATCCATTACCACGGCGGCTTGTGCGATACATTGTCGTTATTGTTTCAGGCGTCACTTCCCTTATCAGGAGTCGACGGCATCCAGCCAACATTGGAAAACTGCAATAGAATACATCAGAGCAGACAAAAGTATTCATGAAGTGATTCTCAGCGGTGGTGATCCGTTAACCTTATCAGATCGGCGTTTGACTGAAATATGTTCAGCGCTTGCAAGCATAAAGCATATTAAACGCATACGCTTTCACACTCGATTGCCTATCGTTCTTCCAGACCGAATCAACTCAACGTTGCTGAAAATACTGACCGATACTGATAAATCCATAGTCTTTGTAATTCATTCAAATCATGCCAATGAACTGGATGATGACGTATCGACCAGTATCAGCTTATTACAACGTTTTGGCATATTAGTATTGAATCAATCTGTCTTATTGAAAGGTGTAAATGATACTGTTACCTCACTGATTAATTTGTCCGAGCGCTTAGTCGAAAATAATGTAGTGCCTTACTACTTGCATTTGTTGGATCCGGTGGCCGGTGCAGCACATTATGAAACCAGTACAGAACACGCCATCGCGCTAATCAATGAAATGCAGGCCAGCGTTTCAGGCTATCTTGTGCCGAAGCTGGTAAGAGAAGAGATAGATGGAACGAGTAAAACGTTAATCTAAATAAAGTCTAAAGTTACTGTTAAACGGGCCGATTAAAGGATTAAGAACGGTTAATTCCCCTCCTTTCCCCAGCCGTTCAATTATATTTGCCGCCGGGCTTATGACCCGGCTTTTTTTATGGCTGAAGAATCTACCTATAGATAGCATATCGACACTGAAGGTAATAACGACTATTGACGATGTTTGCTAAATGTCATTACTAATGTGCAAGTTTGCGCCTGTATTCCAGTAGGTGCTCGTGATAATCAGTGGCATCACCATAATCGAGAAAATCATGGTATCTTGAATGTTTTCCAAAAACTTTTCTCGCATGTTTAATGGGACACCAGTATTGTTCGGTTCGTGCGGCAACTTCTCTGGCATAGGCAATCACGCCATTGCCATACTCACAATAAACACAATTAAAGCGTTCGATGCTATTCAAGTGTTTCAGTTTATGTCTATCTATAACAATATACTGTGAGCGTTTGACTTTCTTTATCCGGTACAGGCTAAAGCAGATCGCCTGATAAAGTGAAATAGTGACATCAAGTATGACAAACGTAAATATCATACTGTATACAAAGGGGGCAGAAAGTAAATTTCTTAATTTACTTTCAAGGAAAAACCGGGGCAAGGTTTGCTTTAGTTTTTTATGCGCCTCTTCGATACCTTCTTTAAACCTTACTTTGCCATCTTCATAATAATAGAGAAACTTTTCCTGGCGTTGATTGATTGTTTTTTCTATTTCATCCTCAATATCAGAAATTTGGGCTAATAATTCTTTTATTTTTTCATCCATAACAATTCCTTTTTTGAGTGGTCTGAATACAGATTAAATTCAATTAAAATAATCAGGCCGGTTTAAAAAACATAAGCATGCTCAATCTCAATATCGGGTTTATTTAACATATTTAGTATATTACTCAGGGCCGAAACCGTGACTGCTAATATCACGCGTTGCATATGAGGCTGCCCGAAAACAAAACCAATCGATTTAGTCGTTTTAACATTACCGGGATTACTTTTGATTTCCGCTCTCTGTCTGGATTAATAAGCGGCTACTCAAATACAAAAAACTTCGGCATTGGTTTTGGGGGTTGATCATCAAGCCCCCACACGTCATTAATAGCAACCGTCGCTGGCGTATCAATTATGCCGCCCATATTGCTTGGATGGAGACCTCTTTTCTTAAGGTGTTCCAATTGGTCTTCAGTGCCTCGTATGACTGTCTTGATGCTGTTGAAATCAAGCGTGTTTTCAAGTTGTTTATGCGCCAGGCGGATACGAAAGCAGCCAAGTAGGGCCTCTTCCGGGTCTGTTGAAGGAATTCCCAGTATTCTTGCAACTTCGCTTATTCTTCCAACGCCTTCTTCTATGACAGGTAGTTGAATTTTTATCCTGTCTTTAGGGTTCTCAGGAAGTTCCAATAACGTATCTAAATTAATATAGGCAAGCTGGTATAGATCACCCAGATCTTTGAAGGGATGTGTGTCCACAGACAAGTAGCGCAATGAACATCCGGTAGACTGAATGTCCGATTCCACCATGCAAAACTGCATAGCCTCTTCCACAAAGTCGATGAACATTGAAACCTGTTTTTTTTCT
Source organism: uncultured Gammaproteobacteria bacterium (assembly GCA_938084745.1). GTDB lineage: Bacteria > Pseudomonadota > Gammaproteobacteria > Eutrophobiales > Eutrophobiaceae > UBA7359. Next base: position 189,442 of record CALKEZ010000017.1, on the reverse strand, counting down.
TCCCCAGGGCTAGGTGGTCCTGCAATAATTTCAAAATCCGCTTCTGAAAAAGTTACCAATATCGTCATGATTACGTTAAAACCTCAAAATTATTATTATATAAAATAGAATTCTAACGAGCCTTGAGCAGACAGTACAGCGGCATCCCTACTTTGGGTGGATAGAGGCAAGCTGATTTCAACGTTATTTACGCATAATGACAGGGATAAGGACCAAAACTCAGGTTTAGATGATGGATATGCAAGAAATTCGTTCAAGTCGACAATAATGAATCCAGATCCGTCACATGCGCTATTTTTTTCAAGAGTACGGGTACGTCATGTAATGTGATTGCAGCATTATATTCTTTTGCTAAACGATGCCATTCAAGAATTAATGCCATGGCGGCGCTATCTGCTCGTTGTACATTATTTAAGTGAAATTGGACATGTTGCGCTTGATCGAAGCAATGCCTGGTCTGTTCAAAGACAAGTGGAACAGTAACAAATGACAAGTCGCCTTCTACATGAATATTAACAATAGCTGCATTATGCGGATCTATTTCGGTATTAATATCAAACAATGTTTTATCTTGAGGCATGAAGTTTAATCAGATAATTTATTAAGCATCATTTGACCAACCAGTTTCTCAAGTATAATGGCAGCGTCCGCAAACATAATTGTGTCCCCCTCAGCCAGATACTCTTCATCTGCACCGGGAGTTAATCCTATATATTGTTCGCCAAGTAACCCGGCCGTATAAATACTGGCTGAGGTGTCTTTCGGGAATTTAACATGACTTTTTATGCTTAATGTCACCGTTGCAGCGTAGTGCTGATCATCGTAACTAATATCACTTACCCTACCAACTAATACGCCACTGGCTTTAATGGGGGAACGTACATTAAGGCTGCCAATGTTCTCAAATACGGCCTTTACCTGATAGGTATTACCGGTACTCATGGAACTTAGATTGCTGACTTGCATGGCAATCATTATCAATGCGGCAATTCCGGCGCTGACAAAGACACCGACCCAAATTTCTATGCTACGTTTGCTCATAGTCAATTCGTCTCCAGGGTTAATGCGGTAATAATAAAATTTAATGCCAGAACGACTAATGAAGCATTAACGACACCTTGTGTAGTGGCACGACTAACGCCCTCTGCTGTTGGAACGGCATCATAACCTTGATAAAGGGCAATCCATGTGGAAGTGAAACCGAAGGCAATACTTTTCCAGACACCATTCATAAAGTCTTCATAAAAATCTACCGAGTTTTGCATTTGTGACCAAAAAGCACCGGCATCGACACCGAGTAATCCGACGCCGACGAAGTAGCCGCCCAATATGCCCACAGCACTGAATATAGCAGCCAGTAATGGCATGGAAATAATCCCTGCAATAAAACGCGGTGCAATAACACGCTTGAACGGATCAACCGCCATCATTTCCATACTGGAGAATTGTTCTGTTGCTTTCATTAACCCAAGCTCGGCGGTTAATGACGAGCCAGCACGACCTGCAAATAATAAAGCGGTGATAACTGGCCCCAACTCACGGATCAGTGACAAGCCGACCATGGTGCCAAGGGAAGACTCTGAATTGAATCGGACGAGAACATTATAACCTTGCAGGCCTAACACTAAACCAACGAAAGCACCGGAAACCAGGACAATCACGATAGTCATTACACCAACCGAATAAAGCTGCTTTATGATCAGGTCGGGGCGCGGCAATAATGAGGGTAAAGCGCGAAAAAGGGTTAATAAAAACTGTATTGAACGACCGACTCTGGCGAAAAAATGAAGTCCAGATTGACCGACATTTGACATCAGATCGGCAATTACTCTGAGTACGCTAGTCATTGACCAATCAAGTCCTGCATGTAATCGGGTGCTGGATAATGAAAACTCACTGGCCCGTCGGGCAAGCCATCCAGAAACTGTCTGGTCCAGCGGGTATCACTTTTTGCCAGGTTTTCTGGCGTACCTTGATCGATAACCTGACCATCAGCAATAAGATAAAGATAATCTGCAATGGAAGAGGCTTCGCGAACGTCATGCGTCACAATCAGACTGGTTAACCCAAGCGTGTCATTCAAGTCCTTGATTAATTTTACTAAAACGCCCATCGAGAGTGGATCTTGTCCACTGAAAGGCTCGTCATACATAATCATCATTGGATCCAGTGCAATCGCCCGCGCTAACGCGACACGTCGAGCCATCCCCCCCGACAACTCTGACGGCATCAGGCCGGCGGCGCCACGTAAGCCAACCGCTTGTAATTTCATTAATACCAGATAACGAATCATACGTTCCGGTAATTTAGTATGCTCGCGTAAGGGGTAGGCTACATTTTCGAAAACCGTTAAGTCGGTCAATAAGGCCCCTGTTTGAAATAACATCCCCATGCGTTTACGCAATTCATAAAGTTCTGACTGAGGTAATTTATGAACATCTTGCCCATCAACATGAATAGTGCCTTGATCCGGATCAAGTTGTGCGCCGATTAATTTTAGTAGCGTCGTCTTACCTGTGCCGCTGGGACCTAAAATGACAGTAATTTTACCGCGTTGAAAATCCATATCGACATTATCAAAAATCACCTTGTCGCCACGACGAAACGAAAGCTGCCGTACGCTGATTAATGATGCTGAATTTTCATCCGTCGTTACACTCATACAATTAGTCTGTCGTTTTATTCTAATAAGATCAATATGTGGTTACTGATACATAAAATAATGGCTGGAAAAAGCTGAAAAACTTAAAGACAACAGACCAGTGGTAATCATGACTACGGTATTGGTTGCCATGCTGTTATTCAGCCAATTGTCTCTTGCAGCTAATAATGCCAATTTAAGATACACACCTGATTCTAAATACAGTTCTCTTGAGATAAATACTGAGGTGATAGAGAGAGGAAAATGTTTAATACCCGTTAGCTATAAAAGATAGTGTCGGAGTTAATTCTGAAGGATTGGCTCCGGCACACGTTTTATTAGCAGCATGGTCATATCATCAACCTGCGATTCCCTTCCGGTGTATTTTGTTATCGTCTCTTGTAACAGGCTGATCAGTTCATCAACAGATTTATCCTGGTTTTTCTTCAACAAGACAACGACTCGCTCTAATCCAAACGCCTCGCCTTCTTCATTCTTGCCTTCATAACAACCATCAGAAAACATGGCAACAAGATCACCAGGATCAAGCGTTACATTTATTGCTTCATCCAGTTTCAACGGTACATCAATACCTAAAGGAATCGATTGTGCTGACAAGCGTTCTACTGTTTCTTTTTGATTACGAATGACCAGGGTGGGTCCGTGACCGGCAGAAAAATACTTGGCCGTATGTGATTTAACATCAAGCACCAAAGCCGTTAGTGTTACAAATTGTCCTGCGGATAAATCATACGCCAGTAATTCATTCACGCGCTGAATGATCTGGGAAATATGTTGGTGTTGTCCCAATATTGCGCGAAAATATGCCCGACTGGATACCGTCATCAAAGCAGGACCAATACCATGACCGGTAACATCGGCAAGCATAAAGATAGCCTGTTCAGGATTAGGCGTAACCAAATCATAATAATCTCCGCCTGCATGTTTTGCGGGCGTACTGAAAGCAGCAATATCATAACCGGGCAAATCGGGCAGCGGGAAAGGCAATAAACTTTTTTGCACTTCGCTGGCAAGTTCGAGTTCATCTTCTAATGCCATTTCCTCTACCGCCGCATCAACATATGATCTTAATTCACGCGTAATGAAATACATCACCAGTGTTGCGATCAATAACATCACGGCCATGAAAATATAGAGGGTATTCGTGTGTGGATTAATATGCGATGAACTGTCGTTATACAAGACCGTTAACGTTAAAACAAAATAGCAGGCCGTGCTTAGTAGTCCCGTCATTAATGTCAGTCTCGGCGTCAGGCGCAACGCAGAAGCAGAAATAATAATGAGAATCAAGGAATACGCTGGCGACACCAGAATCGTAAAGGGGTTGTCTGCAACATCAATAATAATAGCCATTGCGGCAACGGGAAGTATACCTTCCACCACAGATTCAAAGTAACGTAAAAACTCCATCACTTTTTTTTTCTTGCGGATCGCATTGCGAACAACAAGCAGAAAAATAGTTTCAAAGCCGGCAAAGACAAAGATGGTATACAGTATCGAACGACCAACACCTATTCTTGACTCAGAGGCAGAAAGTAAATTATAAAACCCCATTAACGCAACAACTGCTAACACCATTAACATACCAATTGCTCGCAGACGCTCGCTCTTCAGGCGAAGCAGTTGAAAGTCTGTTAGTCGAGTGGCCATATCTGAATTATAAGTCTTTAATCTACAGAGGTCGTGATTTCTTCTTCAGGCATCATATTCAATACCGTTGGCGAAGTGCGTACCATAGGTACAAAAGGTGACGCATTTTCAGGCACGGGTTCCTTATCCTGTTTGTATTTCATTGTCGCATAGATGGCGAGTAACAATTGCATCGCGAAAAAATAAACGGGCAATGCCTGATAACCAAACAGATGCATTAACTGCCCTGCTAATGCAGGCCCGATAGCTGCGCCTATGCCATACAATAACAACACACCAGTGACACCCGGCAGCATATTCTCAGGTTCCAGATGATCGCCCAGATGCGCGACAACCACAGGGTATACAGTAAATGTTAAGCCGCCATAAATGGCGATAGCCAATAACACCCATGAACCCGCGTATGACAGAACCCCCAGCAGTATTGCTGCAAAACTTGCACAGGCCGTTATCACAGCCAGAACCTTTCTCCGATCATGCTTATCTGAATAACGTCCCATCGGGTACTGAAATATGGCACCACCTAAAATGGCACAACTCATAAAAGTACCCACGCCGGTAACATCAAGGCCGGCATGATTCGCATAGATAGCGACCATGCCCCAGAAACCTCCCATAGCCAAACCAGATAAAGCAGAAGCGACAACGGCAATGGGTGCTAGCGCATAGATTGTTTTAAATTTAAGCCGTGTTGCATTTGTGATTTTGGGTTGTGGAAGTCGGGTTAATGTAACCGGAGCTAAACTGACACTGATCAACATGGCCGAAAGCGCAAACAACAGGAATGTTAAAGGTGAATCGAGGCGTAATAATTGTTGTGCTATCGTTAAAGCGCCAAGGTTGACCACCATATATATTGCAAACACGCGACCACGTAATTCTCGCGATGTTTGTGCCGTCAACCAGCTTTCAATAACGGTATACAAGATGACAATAAGCCCACCGGTCATCACGCGTAATAACAACCACATATAAGGATTAACAAAGATGACATGTAATAACGCTGTACAGGATGTTAAGGCTGCACAAAAAGCAAATGCGCGAATGTGTCCAATCCGATTGACTAAAGGCAACGCGATGAAGGTACCCATAAAGAAACCAACAAAATAACCTGACATGATAAAACCCATCAAGCTATCGTTATAGCCTTCCATGCTGCCACGTAAAGCAAGCAAGGTGTTGAGTAAGCCATTGCCAAGCAGCAACAATGCGACACCTAACAATAAGGCACCAATAGGAATAATCAGAGGAAGCATAATAAGTCGTTAATGGTTTCTATTAAAAATCAATCAAGTTTGTTTGCTAATTTCAGGCCAGTAATGATTCGACTATAAATCACTAAATTACTGATAAAATTAATGTTATAGGATAACAAGGTGTACTAACAATGAACATCCATCGTGCAATATGAGCCTAAATGGTGCCCATAAGACGAAGTGGCTGTACTACCGAATTCGAACACTAACATAATGTGCCGCCTTTTTTGAACCCCGACGTCCTGTTAATGGCGTATAATTTGGCCACTATTAAATCCTCGGTAAATAATTACGATACCTTTTATGGAACACTGGACTGAATACTCACGATTTTTTGTCGCCTTGTTTGTTATTCTCAATCCGTTTGCGGCAATTCCGATATTTATCGTCCTGACAAAAACTTATTCAGCAGTTGAGAAAGGCAAAATTGCCAACATCACGTCAGTAAGTGTCATGCTGGTATTAATCATTGCCTCATTAACTGGTGAAGCCCTGTTACAAACAATGGGTACCAGTCTTGCCTCATTTCGTGTCGGTGGTGGCATGGTGGTCTTGCTGATGGCTTTAGCCATGCTTCGCGGTCAAACAGATATGGTACGGACCACACCGGCGGAAGAAGCCGAAGCCGAAGATCGCAATTCAATTGCAGTCGTACCCTTAGCTATTCCCTTGTTAGCTGGGCCCGGTTCTATCAGCACGGCTATCATACAAATGCAACGCTCGGAAATTGATTACCATGGCCTCATTGTTGTCTCGACGATAGCACTGGTTTGCCTGTTCCTGTGGCTGGTATTACGCATGGCAACAACCATTGGAAATCTACTCGGACAAATTGGACTTAATATTATCAATCGTTTGTTTGGACTGATCCTGGCGGCGATTGCGGTAGAAATAATGGCAAACGGCTTTAAAGAATTATTTCCTGTTCTTGCTGGTTAAATTTTTTGAATAAAAATATTTCTTATAGCCTTCGAATATTAAATTACCAGGACATATTTTTGATGTCTTCAGCCACTACCTCCAAAAGATCGATTTTGGCTTCCTGAATAGTTGGGTCATCAATTACTTTTAGAATATTTTGACGTTCTTGCGCTATTACTGTATCGATTAATTGTTCGTTTGGGAGGCACCCCGTTGTTTTGGCGTCTCTTAATATATCAGCAATTAGTCGCTCTTTAACTCTTATTAGGTATCCAGTTAAAAAGGCATCAAAATCATACTCCTGATTGTAATGATTTTTATATTCTGCAATTAATGAAGCACGTACTGCGAGCGCCTTTTCAATAGCTTCATGCATTTTATTTTTGTTGAGGTGTTGTTTGTTTAAATAATAATGAACCCCTGAATTTAGAATAAGTGCAACAGTATTTTCATCATGCACCCCGGTAATGATCACTGTAGCAGGAAAATATTCTGATTTTTTATATCGCTTAAACCAGTCTAATCCAGTTTCGCCTTTACCTAAATGATAATCCAGAATTAACACATCAAATTTTTCCCAATCAAATTTCGCTGGAGGTAATCCATGTTTGATAATATCGTATTCCTTAACATCGGCATTTGGAAATAAATGCTTTAACCGCACCAGTAACAGTTTTCGATAATCCTTATCGTCATCAACAACTAAAATTTTATGAACCTCTGTATCCACTAAGACTGTCTCATTATTATATTAAGCATGTATTTACATTGATAAGAAGCATGGATGAACATGCTCCTTGTTATGTGTGATTAGAGCAAACCACGTGCTGCCATCATCGCGGCTTGCATGTCAGGCAGTGCTGTTAGTTCGGGAACGACTTGCAGGTAGCGCACGACATTATCTTTATCGACCACGATAACGGCACGTGCTAATAAAGAAAGAGGATAAATCAACAGACCACTCTTGTCAGCAAACTCTCTGTTTTTATAATCGGATAAAAAGGTGATGTTGCTGATTTTTGCTTCTTTGGCAAAACGTGATTGTGCGAAAGGAAGATCCATGCTCACCGTGATGAGTTCGACTTCTTTATCGAGCCCGTTGTTTTCTTCCGAGAGTTCATGTGTTTGTTTGTCGCAAGTGGGTGTATCGAGTGACGGCACAACACTGATGATCCGCACCTTTTGAGCCGCATCGGCAATATTGATCGGCTTTAGTTCATTGGATGCTAAAATGGCCGAGGGTAATGGTTGCCCTACTTCTATGGCGCCTGTTCCGGCGAGATCAAGCGGCTCACCTTTCATTGTGACGCTATTACCAAAACCGGCATTGACACTGCCTTTATCAACGGGAAGATCGGCTTGCACCTGGTTTGTTTCGCCGCTATCACAAGCAGCCAGCATGGTGCACAGGATTGTCGTTGCAATTACGTGTTTCATAAGTATTCCCTCTTTGATTGGCTTCGGATATGGGCATGTAGACTAGAGGAACAGAGCGAAGCTGTATAGATATTAATGGTTCCTCATTACTACAATATGGTGAGCCTTTAGTTTTAAAAATTGTTGTTTGACAATTAAGCTCAAGCCGCAGGGTAATTGTTCTTTCTTCGTTGTTACGCGTTACTTCAAAATTAAAATTGCTTGCCAGTTTTTGCATGGGATGGTTTTCAAACAATGTTTGTCCTGTCATTGTTTTCGTTTTTCGCTCACGTAGGTAATCAATAGCTTTGCTCATTAATTTGTGACCGATACCGATCTGTTGTTTGTCTGAACGAACAATTATCGCAAACTCTGCTTCTATATTATCCGCATCACTAACGACTCTGATGACACCGATGGTTTCATCCTCACCCGCTTCGTTTTTCATAACAGCAATAAATGCCATCTCACGGTCATAATCTATTTGGGTAAAACGCGCCATTTGTGAATGTGACAGGTTATTTACAGCGCGAAAAAAACGAAAATAAATATCTTCCGGTCTGGTATGTGATAAGAACAAGTGATGAGCTTGTTCATCTTCAGGCTTGATGGGGCGAATTAATATTTCCTGACCAGAATTGAGTTTGTATTTTTCTTCCAGGTCTTGTGGATAGGGACGAATAGCAAGATTGGTTGACGGTTCACAATCACTTTTACTGATTTTAATTCTTGCATCAAGCGCAATCACACCATTACTGTCTGCTATCAAAGGATTGATATCCAGTTCCTGTAACTCAGGATGATCCACGATTAATTGTGATATCTTGACTAACGTAACCAGTATGGCATCCATATTTACCGGCTTCACATCACGATAACCCTTGAGTATTTTATATATGCGCGTACGTTGCACAAGATCACTGGCAAGCTTCATGTTTAATGGAGGCAGGGCAATGGCTTTGTCGTTAATCACTTCAACCGAAACGCCGCCTTGGCCAAACAGGATAACAGGACCAAATATTGAATCTGATGCAACCCCGACGATCAATTCATCTGCGTCCGCACGATGTACCATCTCCTGTACAGTGAAGCCTTCTATCTCTGCTTGCGGATACATGCGTTTAATTCTTGTTAACATGCCTTCTGCTGCAAGCTGCAGAATAGATTCGGACTCGATGTTAAGTAAAACACCACCGACGTCGGACTTATGAGTGATGTCTTTTGACAATATTTTTAGTGCAACGGGATAACCAATCGTCTTTGCATTGATAATGGCTTCTTCAACAGTCTTCGCGATTAATGTTTTTATTACCGGAATGCAATAAGCTGTTAATACATCCTTTGCTTCGGGTTCGGTTAATAAATCTCTTTTCTCTGCTAATACCTTTTTAAAAATGGCATCAACCGTTTCTCTATCCGGCGTGAACTCTTCGGGAACTGATGGCGGTATTTCCATCAGGTTTTGCTGGTTTCTGTTGTATTCAACTGATTGTAGAAAAGCGCGAATAGCAAACTCGGGAGTCTCGTAATGAGGAATGTTATTATTCTTGAATATCAAACGTGCTTCCTTAACTGCATCTTCTCCCATCCAACAGGTAAACACCGGTTTTTTGGTGTCTTTAATCGCTTCAGTTATTGCACTGGCTACTTCGGTGTTATTAATAATTGCAGCAGGAACGAGCATGACAAGAATAGCGTCGTGATCAGGATCAAGCAGCAGGATTTTCAGGGCATTCACATAACGTTCAGCATTACTATCACCAATAATATCGACCGGGTTGCCATGTGACCAATTGGCTGGCAGGATCTTGTTGAGCGAGTCTATGGTTTCAGGTGCCAGCGTTGACAAGTGACCGCCATTTTCAATCAGGTTGTCCGTCGCTAATACACCAATTCCACCACCATTGGTTACTATGATTAATCGATTACCATTAATGATCGGATCGTGTGCAAGCGTTTCAACTGCATCGAATAAATTTTGAATGGTATACACTCTTAACATCCCTGCTCTGCGTATTGCCGCATCAAACACGTCATCATTACCAGCCAATGCACCGGTATGTGATGCGGCCGCTTTTGCGCCTTCTGTCATTCGGCCTGATTTAATGACGATGACTTTTTTATTACGTGCGGTTGCACGCGCGGCGGACATGAATTTGCGCGCCATTTTGATCGATTCTATATAAAGTAATATGCCGCTGGTATTACGATCAGTACCAAGGAAATCCAGCAAATCACCAAAATCAACATCAGCACTGTCACCTAGCGAGATAAAATAAGAAAACCCAATACCACGTGATTTCGCCCAATCAAGAATAGAGGTGCAGATTGCACCCGACTGAGAAATAACGGCAATATTGCCAGGCAAGGAATTCGTATGGGCAAAACTGGCATTTAAACCTATGCCGGGTATGAGTATGCCGACGCAATTAGGACCAAGTATTCTAAAGTTATACGGTCTAGCCGCGTCGAGTATTTGTTGTTCCAGATTGTTTTGACTATCATCCGAACGAAAGCCAGCACTGATTATAACGGCGCTACGCGTACCTTTATCGCCAAGTTCTTTGATAATACCCGGCACCGTACTGGCCGGTGTACAGATCACCGCAAGATCCGGGACTAACGGTAATTCAGCTATCGATTGGTAGGCATAAACACCGCAAATCGTTTCATACTTTGGATTAACAGGCAGGATTGAACCGTGAAAGCCACCATTGAGCATGTTCTTCATGACGACATTGCCAATGGATGCCGGTTTGTCAGACGCACCTATCAGCGCGACCGAGGTAGGATGGAATAACTTATTTAGATTAATAACACTCATGCAATAAGCCTTTGTTTTTCCTTGTGTTATATCAACGCATATAGCTGCATTATAGTAATAAAAATATTGCAGCGCACATTTTTTTTTGTTATGCCGCAAGCATGCCGTTATGAGCGTTTTTCATTTATATAACAATGCTTTATGGGAAATAAAAGGCGTATCAATGGGCAAAACGATTTATTGATTGGTTTGGGATTTATTTTCCGAACATTGAGCCCAGTATGCCACGTATGATGCGTCGGCCTAGTGTGCTACCTATACTCCGGGCCACGCTTTTCAGCATGGCTTCACCAACACCTTGACGACTACCCCGGCGTTGACCTGACGATCGGGTTGGTGCTTCGGCTTTTGTTTTTTCCAGCTGAGTAACTGTCTGCTGTGCACGTTTTTGCAATATTTCATGGGCAGAGTTTCGGTCGATAGATTCATTGTAGCTATCGCCGATAAGTGATGTTGCTATAACGTCCATACGCTCGGCCGATGTTATGGGACCGATACGTGACTGGGGCGGACTAATCAATGTACGCTCTACTGGTGTGGGACTACCCTTCTCATCTAATACAGACACGAGCGCTTCACCGGTTTCCAGCTCGGTAATGACCTGTTTGCAATCAAAAGCAGGATTAGGGCGAAATGTATCAGCGACAGTTTTGACAACTTTCTTATCTCTCGGTGTAAAGGCACGTAAGGCATGTTGAATACGCAAACCAAGTTGCCCCAATATATCTTCTGGAATATCTGTCGGGTTTTGACTGATGAAATAAATCCCTACCCCTTTGGAACGTATCAGACGTACAACCTGTTCTATCTTGTCGATCAATGAACGTGGCGCTCTGTCAAAGAGTAAATGTGCTTCATCAAAGAAAAAAACCAGCTTCGGTTTGTTCGCATCACCCACTTCGGGCAGTTGTTCAAACAACTCCGATAACAACCAGAGCAGGAACGAGGCATAAAGTTTTGGTGACTGTGAAGACAGTTTAGTGGCGTCCAGTATATTAATAACACCACGACCGTTTTCATCTCGTTGCATGAAGTCGCGTAATTGCAAAGCCGGCTCACCGAAAAAATTCTTTGCGCCTTGTTGCTCAAGCACTAATAAGCGTCGTTGGATAGCAGCAATACTGGTTTTAGAAATGTTGCCGTAGTTTGAACTTAAATCACTCGCATTATCTGCCATCCAACTCAGCATTGAACGGAGATCTTTTAGATCAAGTAACAATAGACCTTCGTCATCGGCGATTTGGAAACATGCATAGAGAATACCGCTTTGTGTTTCATTTATTTCAAGCAGGTTGGATAGTAATAATGGCCCCATTTCCGAAATCGTTGTCCGTACGGGATGCCCCTGCTTACCGAACAAGTCCCAAAACACAACCGGGTTTGCATTGAACTCAAAATCCTCGACAGGAATCTTAGAAAGACGCTCATCGATCTTCACATGCGACTTGCCCTCATAGGCAAGACCTGACAAGTCACCTTTTATATCCGCGACAAAAACCGGTACGCCTAATTGTGAAAACCCCTCTGCAAGTACCTGCAGGGTGACTGTCTTACCCGTTCCTGTCGCACCGTCAATCATGCCGTGACGATTACTGAGTTTGGCAAGTTGATTGATTAGCTCGCCGTTAGCGCCACCGATAGTGAGGTATGTTTTATTGTTCATTAAGTTATTTAAATTTATGCTGGTTTTATATGGCCTTGCCCTGCTTCAGCAAATCTTTTATCAATTCCTTTTCGTTTAAATTATTACTATCACCGCCAACAAAAGTTTCTGCGCCGGAAGAATACGTCGAGCCATAGGTATCAACCAGGTTAACCGCCTGACCTAATCCATTCAGGAATTCTTCATCAGTCAGCGTCGATAACGGGTGTATAAATGCACTCCACAATATTTCCTTGGCAATGGCATAACGCGCATCCAGAGCGCTATCAAAGTTTGCTTGCATGATGCGGTAGAGTTTTTTCTCAGAGAGCTCGGCTGTTTCAGTGATGGGGATAACGATGCGCATACGATCAGAATTCTCATCCGTGATTACTGTGACGGCATGGTTACCGATCTTTAATTCCCAGATACCATCACGGACATCCGGCTTTTTATCGAGTCGACGGATTAATGTATCCAGTCGATCATTATTCATCGCATAGGTATTGTCTTCTGTTTCTTCAGCGATTGCTGAAAAGGTAAAAATATAAAATAAAATAATTAAGCTTTTTTTCCATAAACGATATGACATCACGCTGCTCCCGTTATTTCGAATTAGCCCAGTACAAATTCATGCTGCCCATTCACTGCAGAGTTTGATTCTATTTTTACCGGAAAATATAAATCAGAAACCAAAACGAATTTATATATTACCTTGAATTATTATGTTACTTGCAAACACGCAAAACATATCGATACGGTGGTGCTTTTACAGATTAAATATCATTCGCTAACCATCAACACGATCTCTTATATCACTTTTTCCATTAGTAACCAGGTCTTCCCAGTGTTTTACCCGCGCTAACGTAGTCTGGATAAAGGGACTACGTCTTATCAACCACATAAAGCCATCTGCAATAGCCTTGCCCGGTTGTCGCAAAGGTCTTTCAAATTGAATAAGCAAGATCACACGATCCTCATCGGTGTCGTTCCAGACCTCGTGATAATACGTGTCATCAAAGACAAAACACTGTCCTTCATGCCATTCATATTCCCTATCATCTACCGCAATTCGACAACCTTTTTGTTCAGGCACTTTTAATGCCAGGTGACATGTAATGGTCCCTTTTGTTGGACCATAATGCCGTGGTAAGTGCGTACCGGGGGCATGTACCGAATAGAAAGCAGATATTAATCCCGGTACTTTTTCAGCCTCACGTGTTGTTATCGGGCATAAATCGGCATTACGTTGAAACTTATAGCTGTATCCCCAAATAAATAATGACTGCCATTTATTATCAACCGCAATGCGATCATGATCTGGCGAGATGTCTCTTAACGGTGGGATCTTATCGCGATCCTCAAGCATCTTCATCGCCTCAGCACGTATTGCTGCATGATGCATTTCCAGACTCTTGGTCCAGGGAAAAACCTCATTTTGAAATACAGGCGGGTTTCCGACTTTTGAAAACAACCCAATAAACCAATGTATCGGTGGACGGATATAAAAACCAATCCAGAACACACTACGCCGAAATAAGAACGCAATAAAATTTCTACATCTATTCAAGATACTCATTTTCCAAATCTACGATAAGTATTATTGTTGCATGCGCCAATCTTTAAGTATTGGCGATCATTTTAATCCTCAATTAGTGTTTAATTTACAGTCTATCTCACACTATATAACCATAGCTCGCATTATCCCGCACTGCTGTTGTATTTGTATATTCCTGTTTTAAACGCGTTAGAGCATCGTTATTTACTGCCTGCATTGCCGTCACCGGGTCCAGTTTATAAAGCTTTGCCGAGTTCAAGCCAAAGATCGTATTTTTCACGGGTCCATCCGCTGGTCCAAGTGGTGCAAAGCCATGTTTTTTCTGCATCTCCTCGGGGATTTCCAGTCGCCGTAACGCCTCAATCTGCCATTGTGGCGATCCATAAAAAACCGAGTCTGTGCCCCAGACAATATGATCTACGCCCAGCCCCTTGATCAAGGTGCCTAACAAGGCAGCAGCAAAGCGCGGATTAGTTGTTGCTGAATTCGCAAAGCAGGTACCCAACTCGGCATAAACATTAGTCACACCATACTTTTCCGGTATTCGCGCAAGATCGCTGGCCCACTTCATTTCGCCTGTTTTTTCAAACTCGGCCAAGGCCTGATCCGGTGATTCAAAGGCCGGGCGTAAGGCTGAATGGTAGATAATAAAATTCATTTCTGGCCAATCTTTTGCGGCTTTACCAATATCCCAGGCAGTCGCATGTTTCCACACTTCAGGCCAGCTGGTTTCATAGTCAGCTGGCAGTAAACCTTTATGAATCGCGAGATTATTAACCCCTGCTTTGATTGCCTTTTCGTAAAAAGGATACATTAAATCTTCATCATCCAGCCGCCAGGGGTACTTGGTGGTTGGTGTGAACGGATCACCGATGGTGTAGGATTTCCAGGAATCGACGTGACCACTTTCCAATACTTCAGTCACTTTATCCAGCCAACCGTCTTGCTTTGGCGTAATGACAAAATGACCATACATGCGCCGGGTTCCCGCCATCTTGTTAACGGTATTAACGGCATCCCTGATCTGCTCATTCGGCAACATCCACCAATCAGGATTATCAAACGGCGCACCACTCAGTAATGCAATTTTGGTATCGCTATTTAAGAAGATTTCATGGATAAAATTCTGAAATTTGTATTGGGTTAGCGATAATTGATCCTTTGGTAAATCCGGATTCCAGTGCGCTGCAGCATAGCGAGCGAGATCCAACAAGCCATCGTGTGTGTAATTATCGTGCACAAAATGCACCTGATCATCAAAAATAAATTGATCTTTGAGTGAGTCTGCTCGTGCCAGAGCACGATCGGGCTCAGCAACTTCGGCCGCGTTAACCACAACTGTAGGGCCAAAGACTTCGTTCATTGCCAAAAAAGCGGCGGCCATACCTGCAGCACTGGTTAGGAATTGACGTCGATTTAACCCTTGTTTTTTACCAAGCTCGTCTGCCATTTGCTTGATTCTGGCTTCAACCTTTAATTGCTGCTCGGTTTGCGGCGAAGGATTAAACTCACCATTGGAGATAATTTGTGTGGGGACAGGAGAACGAAATGCATCTGTCTGTGCATATTTGAATTGTTTTAGTTCATCGTCACTGAATATTTGTGTCATTAGATACTCCTGTTGGTAGGCTTTATTTATAAAGAATGCCGCAGTGTTTGAATATTTTGGTTATTATATTCCTTTAATGAATTATTTTTAATGGTCTATATTACCAACATCGCTAATTATCAAAATAATAATCTTGTTTAAAGCAATTGTCCTTGCATTAATCAACCGGGAATGAATTATGAAATCGTTACCAGAGTGCCTGTTTATCATCTTAAGCTGTTTATTTCTACACAGCGTTCCTGTCCATGCCGAAATCAATCAAGAGATAGAACAACT
This sequence comes from uncultured Gammaproteobacteria bacterium, assembly GCA_938084745.1. Classification (GTDB taxonomy): domain Bacteria; phylum Pseudomonadota; class Gammaproteobacteria; order Eutrophobiales; family Eutrophobiaceae; genus UBA7359. The sequence goes on along the minus strand of CALKEZ010000017.1, from coordinate 173,628 downwards.
CCAACTCGAATGGGCGCAAATAAAATACATATTAGATAAAAAAGACCATGAAACCGCATTAGAAAAATTGGCTGCAAAAGCAGCCATTATTAGAGAGAATCAAACAGATAATGCTGACGCTTATCTTTGGGAAGGCATTATCTTATCAACCTATGCGGGTGCTATTGGCACACTCAGGGCATTAGATGCAGTAAACGAATCACGTAGTGCATTGGAAAAATCATTAGAACTTGATCTCAATGCATCCAATGGCGCCGCTAACACCTATCTTGGAACCTTGTATTTTCTGGTCCCGGAATGGCCGATTGCTTTTGGTGACATGGATCTGGCCAAAGAATACCTGGACAGAGCGATCAAACTTGACCCGGATGATATTGACGTCAATTATTTCTATGGCGAATTTCTCAGAAAAAAAAAGAGATATCAACAAGCCGAAGTTTGGTATAAAAATGCTATTAAGGCACCAGCACGTTCTGGCCGCGAAATCGCTGATGCAGGACGTCGACAGGAAGCTGAAAATCGTATTCAGGAAATTATTGCGGAACTGAATTAAGTGTTATAAAAAAGCCGAACATCATCAATGTCCGACTTTTTATTTCAACAGTATGGTTGCACTATGCGAAGGTGTTAAGCAGATTATTGTTTAAGCTTAAAGACTAATATCTCATCACCCATTGCATACTTAAATAAGCCGCTACCACCAGAAGCAACAGCGATATATTGTGTGCCATTGAGTTTGTAAGTAATGGGCGGTGCATTAACACCATACTGACTCTTGTATTGCCAAAGGTTCTCTCCGGTTCGGGCATCGTAGGCGTTAAAATTACCATTGCCTTCACCGGCGAAAAGCAAACCACCGGCCGTTGCCATTACACCACCGACCATCGGTTGGTCAGTTTTGACCTCCCATTTAATTTTACCGGTAGTCAGATCAACAGAGGTTATATTGCCCCAGGTTGGATCCGTTGTCGGCTTAAAGAAAGTGAAGCTCGACCATGGTTTACCAGGTTCAGGAGTCAATTTTTTAGAATAAAATTTAGCGACTGTATAGATGCCAGTAATATACATAGAATTTAATTCAGGATAATACGCTGCTGGTGACCATGTCGTTGCGCCAAAGGTACTCGGTGCAATGCGCACGCCCTCTTCCGTTGGTCTGGCGAATATATTTTCTTGTGGCACGAATGCGTCCGAACGTAATAACAATTCACCGGTTGCCCTATCATGAATAAACAACCAACCTGTTTTACTCGCTTGTGCTACTGCTTTAATGGTTTTGCCATCTTTTAAGTAATCTATCAACACAGGTGGACTAGCAACATCATAGCCCCAACGATCGTGAGGTACTTGCTGATAAGCCCATTTAAGTTCACCGGTATTCACATCGACTGCGACCAAACTAACCGTGTTCCGGTTATCACCAGGTCGGGTTGAGTCTTCCATCTGTGGTGATGGATTACCTGTGCCAAAATAAAGCAGTCCCAGTTCTGTATCTAAAGCGGGGGTTGTCCATATAGAACCACCGCCTAACTTCCAAGAATCTTTATACTTCTCGTAGTTAGCTTTTTCACTTTCTATATCGCGGTTAAAACTCTCACCACCTGATGAAGCTTCAACCCAATCACCTTGCCAATCCTCTTCAGAAGAGCTGTACCAGCGCCAAATTTCTTCGCCGGTATTCACATCATAGGCAACCATGTATCCGCGTAATCCATGACCACCACCAGCAAAACCACCTACAGCCAGTGTTTGTTTGCCGTCTTGCTCGACTTCCATATGTAAACCGTAACCGGCTCCGGTGATCCCTACAAAGACCTTCCCATCATAAACTTGTGGGGCAAGACTAGCGCTATGACCAGAAGCGCCAGTCATCACGGCACCCTTTAATTCTTCCATATTCGTAATCGGATTCATTTCCTCATCAATACCTGAATTTGGATCTGAGATAGGTACATCCCACAATTTCTCACCCGTCTTTTTATCTAATGCAATTAATCGAGCATCGATTGTGACGGTAAATACTTTTCCATCAGAAACTGCAGGACCACGATTTGAAGGGCCACAACAAAACTTATCGCCTTTCAAATCATGTTTGTAACGCCAGATTTCTTTCCCAGTCAGCGCATCCATTGATATAACGTCATTCAATGGTGTTGTAATGAACATGACACCATCAACAACGATAGGACTTGTTTGAAATGTTTTCTTAATACCCGTTTTATAAGACCATGCGAGTTCAAGCTGAGCTACATTGTCCGTCGTTATCTGGTTCAGTTCACTAAATCGGTGGTTTGCGTAATTATTGCCATACTTGGCCCAGTCGACCGTATCACTACTATCGCCATGACTTGTTTCTGCCACTTGACTGTTATCAGTTGGAGCACTGACTTCAGTTGCTTCTGGCACTGCGGTATTTTTTGAAGTTGCTTCGTCTTTATCTGTGCACGCCGACAGCATCAAGACAAGCAAAGAACAAACGATGAGATTTAATTTTGGCATAGTCAGGTTTTTTTCCATTGATGAATGATTAGACTCTGGGTTTTATCGCGATCGAGGTATTTTTAGTATACTGGCAACCATAGTATTCGCATTCGGACACTATATCCATACCCCGTTATCTTGTTGGTTTAATTGATATTAATAAGATATTTGGCCTGATTCAGGCAACTTCAATTTGGACAAGGCTGGTACGCAGTAGAATTGGATTACTGTAAATAGATACTCCGGGATACGTGTTTGCCTGACATCGACACCAAGTTTATAACATTCAAGAATAAAACTTGTTACTTAGCCAGACTGATTGATAGGGTTGCAACACCAGGTGAGTCTGCTCTGGAGGAACATCACTCGTACTGATCAAATCCGTCCAGTTATCTGTTTCAATCAAATTAATATCTGACAAAAGTATTGTTTGCTCAGTATTAGAAATATTAGTTATAGCAAAAATGCTTTGATCGCGTTGCAGATTCTGTCTCCAAAAAGCACAAATCTCATCGCCAAAATGCAGGGTGAACTGGGTTGCATTGGGATGGAAAGCAGGTTGTTTTCTACGTATAGCGATCAACCGTTTTAACTCATTTAGAACACTGACGTGATGTGTATCCGTGCTTAATAGTTTTTCAATATCTTCAATATGCCAATTATGCCGGTTGATGGCACGATTGTTATTTGTGTTTTTAAATTTCTCATAATCGTTTTCTGTAGCGATCAAACTATGAATATAAAAAGCGGGTAAACCTTCCAGAGCCAGCATGACGGTATGTGCGCAAATAAACCGTTGTTGTTGCCATGTGTCTGCACCCTCGGCTACCGTGCCTTTTAATGCATCATACAAAGTGATATTAATTTCATAGGGCTTGTTCTCTCCATCATCAAGTGCACGCCAGGAAACCTGACCACCAAAGGACTCCATGGTGGATACAAGCTCGCCAATCTCTTCATCACTCAACAAGCCTTCAACAGGTCTGAGGCCAATACCATCATGGGAGGCAATAAAATTCAGATAGGTTGTGCCCATCATGGCCGGTGGCATACTCATTAGCCAGTTTTTAAAATAATGGCTGCTGCCCGTCACCAGCATGTTTAATAATAGCGGTGGCAGGGGAAAGTTATAAATAATATGTGCTTCATTGGCATTGCCAAAATAAGCCAGGTTTTCACGATTGGGGATGTTGGTTTCGGTAATGATGATTGCGTCATGGGTGTGGTGTTCAATTAAGCTACGTAGCAGCCTGACTATCTCATGCGTCTGTGGCAGGTTGATACAATTTGTACCAGACTCTTTCCAGAGAAATGCAATGGCATCTAATCGAAAAATCTTGATGCCTCGTTCCAGATACAAACGAATGATATGTACAAACTCGAGTAAGACATCCGGGTTCTTGAAATTGAGATCAGGCTGGTCATGACTAAACGTACACCAGACATACCTGTCACCTTCCGCCGTAGGCACCTCCCTTAGTAAGGGGCTGGTGCGCGGACGAACCACCATGGATAAATCATCATCGGGGCTAGCGCAGTAAAAATAATCCTTGCCTGGACTCTCGCCTGCTTTAAATTGCTCGAACCAGCGGCTTCGCCCGGAACAATGGTTAATCACCAGATCAGACATCAGTTTAAACTCACTGGCGATCTGAATGATGTCATCCCAATCACCATAGGCATCGTTTACCTGTGTGTAGTCCATCACAGCAAAACCATCATCGGAACTAAATGTAAAAAAGGGTAAAAGATGAATGATACTGATCGTTTCTTTGAGATATTGCGAAAAAAACTGATGTAGGGTATCGAGTGGTGTTTCGTCATCGCGCAGAAAAGTATTGCCATAGGTGATCACAGCAACATCCTGTTCATCCCAATGATTTTGATATTGTTCCGGCGCTGAACAATATTCATCAAGACCCATGCGACTAATTAAACGCGAACTTAGATCTGCTGCATCCACGTCCGGGTAAATTTGCGAGACATGATTAACGAGCCGGGCATGCAACTCTTCAATGCGACTGGGTGTGTCCATGTTATTTATGACGAGAACTGTTTTGTATCTTCATCGACTGCAGTTAGAAAATCTTCTGCAAGTGTAGGTAAAGCACTGTTTACACGGGTCCAGCTCGAAATAAAGGGTGTTTCCATAGGATTGTCCAGAAAATGTAAACCGGCTTTCATTATATTCTCGGCAAACAACTCAACTGCTTGCTCTTCGGCATGTATATCAAGTGTTAAACCATTCATCACCGCATCATTGTTATAGGTTTCAATAAAATCCAGCGCAATGCGAAAGTAGGTTGCCTTGATTGTCCTAAATGTCTCCGTATTAAACACCAGGCCGGTTGTTGCTAATTTACGAAAAATTGCTTTGCTGATGTCGATCGACATTTTGGACAACCCTTTGTTATCGTCATCAAGCGATAATTCCTGATGTTTGTGATCATATTGATCTGCAATATCGACCTGACACAAACGGTTGGTTGAATAATTGCGTTTCACCTCTGATAGCACGCCAATTTCCAGACCCCAGTCACTGGGGATTCGAATATCATTAATCACATCGGTACGCAGTGAAAACTCTCCCGCAAGTGAATAACGATAACTGTCCAGGTACTCGATAAAACTATCAGTTGGAAAAACTTTTTTTAAGGCACGTAATAGCGGCGTAACCAGTAAGCGACAAACCCTGCCGTTAATTGAGCCATCTGCGATACGTGCATAATAGCCTTTGCAAAATTGATAATTGAAATGTGGATTAGCCACTGGATAAATCAAACGCGCCAACAGCTCACGTGTATAGGTGGTTATATCGCAATCATGCAAGGCAACCGATTTAGCTTCACCAGAAGCCAGGACATAGCCCAGGCAATACCAGACATTACGTCCCTTCCCCATTTCTTTAGGCTCAAGATCCTGTTTCTGCAAACACGCGTCTATGTTTTTTAGGCGCGAACCATCATTCCATAACACAACATGCTTTTGCGGCAATCGTGAAAAAAATTCTAAGGCATGTTTATATTCAGCTTCATTCGCGCGATCGAGGCCGATAACAATCTGCGATAAATAAGGGACCTTGCATAATTCGTCGACTATATTTGACAAGGCGGGACCGTCTAACTCGGAATACAAACAGGGTAAGACCAATGACATAGGCCTCGCACGAGCAAATTCCAACAGGTCTTTTTCCAGTTCTTCAATTGAACGATCGGATAAATTGTGCAGGGTAGTAATTACCCCGTTCTGATAAAAATCAGCCATTATTTTTTATTTATTAAATTAAATTGTTTTAAGAGAAATAAAATACTGTTATTCCAGCCTTCAGGACCGAACTCATTCGATACATGTAAATTATTTATGTTTATCTCAGGCAATTCATGTGCCGGGGAACGTATCAAAACCGGATAGTCTGAAAACGTTAACATTTGTCTGTCATTATCGCTATCCCCCAACGCTATAATTATGGGGCTTTGCGACCATTCCTGTTGGTAATGCATTCTAAGCCACAACATGGCTTGACCTTTGTTAACATCAGTAGAAACTGTATTGAAACGCCCGCCTTTAACCACGGTTAATTCAAGACGTTCTATTTCAGTGCAGAATTCATCCCATTGCGTGTTATCACCCTGCCATTGCATTGGCTCGGTGAAATCCCGTTGTTTAGCGATTACCGCTTGCTGTCTTGTTAATCCTGTGTGACTTATCAACTCATCCACGGACATGTCATTAAACCCGATAAAAGGCAGTTTAAATCGCTCACGCAGCTCATTTAAAACAGCAAGTATCAATGCTCTTTTTTTTCCGAATGAGATAATCTCAAAACTCGCCTCATTAACAGTCGGCAGATAAATACCTGCCCCATTCTCAACGATAAACGGGTCATGATTGCCCAATTCTTTGCGAATACACATCATCTCAGCAGCCGTTTTGCTGCTGTTGAGGATTAGCGGGATATTAAGCTGTTGCAGATAATCCAGTGCCGTCCTGGCAGCATCGAAACGATAGCTATTATGATCGAGTAAGGTACCATCCAGGTCCGTCACCACAATGATGGGAGGATCGACCGTCATGTGACGGCCTAGCCTTTTGGCTCTGCTTTGATTCTAATGACATTTCGATAGCCACGTGGAAGCATATTGCCCCGTCTTCCCCGCTCACCAATATAATATTCCTGATCTGCCGATTTCATGGTGGTGTAACGTTGTCCGGAATAAATAACCAGGTTGTCGGTTTCTGCCATCGTGGTCATCGCCACGACATATTCTTCGCGAGATTTGAGTTTGGCTGGCGGAATTTGAATGATTTTCAAACCTTTCCCTTTAGGCAGCAACGTTAATTCACTGATAGGAAACATAAGCATGCGACCGATTGAACTTACAGCAACCACCCAATCATTTTTAATATCATTCACTTTGCTTGGTGGCAGTACGTTCGCACCGGCCGGTACGGAGATAACGGCTTTACCATTGCGGTTTTTTGTATAGACATCTTCCAGTTTAATCATAAAACCATAACCGGCATCAGAACCTATCAGATAAACTGATTCCTGATCGCCGGCCATTACTCCTTCAAAAGTGACACCATCGGGCGGTGTTAAACGCGCTGAGATAGGCTCACCCAAACTACGTGCTGAAGGTAAAGAATGTGCGGGTAAGGAATAGCAACGGCCACTCGAATCGAGAAATACGGCAAGTTGGTTGCTTCTTCCAAAGCTCGACTGTTTGAAGCTATCACCGCTCTTGTAATTCAATGATTCTGGATCAACTTCGTGACCCTTAGCAGCACGTACCCAGCCTTTGTCTGAAAGGATAATTGTTACTGGTTCAGTTGGAATCAAGGTTTGTTCATCAATGGCTTTTGCTTCTACAACTTCATTCAACGGTGATTTTCGCTCATCACCATATGCTGTCGCATCGGCTTCGATTTCCTTACGCACCAGCGTTTTTAATCGTTGCTCTGATCCGAGCGTTGTTTCGAGTTGTTTGCGTTCATCTTTTAACTCATCCAACTCACTTTTTATCTTGAATTCTTCCAGCTTGGCCAGTTTGCGTAGCTTTAAATCAAGGATGGCATCAGCCTGAGTGTCACTCAGATTGAATCGTTTCATTAAGACGGTTTTTGGCTTGTCCTGTTCACGAATAATCTGAATAACTTCATCTATATTCAAATAGGCTATCATCAAGCCCTCAAGTACGTGCATCAATGCAATCACTTTATCGAGACGGTATTGCAGCCTTCTGCGAACGGTTTCTATCCTGTATTCCAGCCATTCTTTCAAAATCGCTCGCAAGTTCTTAACTTGAGGGCGACCATTTAAACCGATGATATTCATATTCACCCGGTAACTGCGCTCAAGATCTGTGGTCGCAAACAAATGCAGCATCATTTCTTCAAGGTCAATCCGATTGGAACGTGGGATAAGGATGAGTCTCGTCGGGTTTTCATGATCCGATTCATCACGCAAATCATCCAGCATCGGTAGCTTCTTAGCCTGCATTTGCGCTGCAATCTGCTCCAGAATCTTACTGCCTGAGCTTTGATATGGCAGGGCTGTTACCACCACATTCCCGTTTTCTTTTTCCCAAATTGCCCGCATCTTTATTGAGCCATTACCGGTTTCATAGATTTCCTGGATAGCGGCTTGTGGCGTAATTATTTCTGCCCTGGTTGGAAAATCAGGACCTTTAATGTGCTCACATAACTCACTAACCGTGCTCTTGGGTGCTTCTATTAAACGAATACAGGCGCTGGCAACCTCTTTAAGGTTATGAGGCGGGATATCTGTCGCCATCCCGACAGCAATGCCGGTTGTGCCATTCAGTAGAATATTGGGTAGTCGTGCAGGTAATAATTTGGGTTCTTCCAGCGTTCCATCAAAATTAGGTACCCAATCAACCGTGCCCTGATCAACTTCACTGAGTAATAGTTCAGCATAGGCGGCCAGTTTTGACTCGGTATAACGCATTGCGGCAAACGATTTAGGATCGTCCATGGAACCCCAGTTCCCCTGCCCGTCAATCAGTGGATAGCGATAAGAGAAATCCTGTGCCATCAACACCATGGCTTCGTAACACGCCGAATCACCATGAGGGTGAAACTTGCCGAGAACGTCACCGACGGTGCGCGCTGATTTTTTATATTTTGCCGTTGCCTTCAAACCAAGCTCGGACATTGCATAGATGATCCGGCGTTGCACTGGTTTCAGGCCATCACCTATATGCGGTAAGGCACGATCGAGAATGACGTACATTGAATAGTTCAGATAAGCCTTCTCCGTGTATTCCTGCAGAGGCCGTTGCTCGTTTTGTTCAAAGTCAAAACTCAGTGAATCAGACATTAATATTTCCTCTAATCAACATTAGATAGTGTATTTAAGTATATGTTTATATTATTAATATAATGACAGCTTAAGAAATGACATAAAACGATCATCCGCTTGTCATTTTGCTTACACAATAGCGTCGCATCATCTCTTCATCAACAGCATGGAGACAGTGAAATGAACCAGAAAAACGTGATTCGATTCATACGAACATCAGAACTCTATTTAAGAATCACCGAACAAAAACGTTCGGCGACTAATATTGATGAGATAGTGCCTATGCTGTTTTATCAATATGAAAATCAACCCGCTAGTCAGAATTCAACACAAGCTGCAATTTTGGCAGACTCAATCAATACTAGATAACCACTGCTTTATCGCCACTGCTTTCGAGCCATTTTTTTCTGTCCGGCGCACGCTTCTTTGCTAACAGCATATCCATAATCTTGTCGGCCTGTTTTTCATCGGGCAGTGTTAATTGAACCAGGCGTCGAGTCGCTGTTGCCATCGTTGTTTCACGTAGCTGGATAGGATTCATTTCACCCAATCCCTTGAAACGTTGTACAGAGACATTGCCCCGTTTCTTTTCCGCTGTAATCTTGTCTAGCAAACCCTGTTTTTCAGCATCATCCAGCGCGTAATAAACATCCTTAGCCACATCAATACGATACAACGGCGGCATGGCAACATAAACATGCCCGTTTAGCACCAGTGGCTTGAAGTGTTTAAGAAATAACGCGCATATCAGCGTTGCAATATGCGCCCCATCGGAATCAGCATCAGCCAGAATACAAATTTTGCCATAACGTAAGCCGCTTAGATCATCCGACCCCGGATCAACACCTATAGCGATAGCAATGTCATGGACTTCTTTTGATGATAAGACTTCAGAGGAATCCACTTCCCAGGTATTTAATATTTTGCCTCGTAATGGCATCACGGCCTGAAACTCACGGTCACGCGCTTGTTTGGCAGAACCACCGGCGGAATCACCTTCAACCAGAAATAACTCAGAGATACTGATGTCCTGCATTGAGCAATCAGCCAGCTTGCCGGGCAAGGCCGGGCCACCGTTAATTTTTTTACGAACGACACTTTTACTCGACTTCAGTCTTTTTTGGGCCGCGTTAATAGCAAGCTCGGCTATTCGTTCCCCCATCTCCACATGCTTATGCAGCCATTGGCTCAGCGTATCTTTAACAACACCGGAAACAAATGTGGTGCATTCGCGTGATGAGAGACGCTCTTTAGTCTGTCCAGCAAACTGAGGGTCATCCATCTTCACCGAGAGGATATAACAACAGTTGTCCCAAATATCATCCGCGGTCAGTTTAATGCCACGCGGCAACAAATTCCTGGATTCACAAAAATCACGAATGGCTTCCAACAAGCCTTGTCGCATACCATTGACGTGGGTTCCGCCTTGCGGTGTCGGCACCAGATTCACATAACTTTCGGTAATCATCTCTGCCGGTTCGGGTAGCCAATGCACAGCCCAATCAACAGCCTCATGTTCGCCTTGCATAGAACCGAGAAAAGGTTCCGGCGGTAACAACTCGATCCCGACTAATTCTTCGGCAAGATACGTTTTTATACCATCCGCATAACACCATTCTTCTTTTTCCTGGCTCACTTCATCATTCAGACGGATAGTGACGCCGGGACAGAGCACGGCCTTCGCCCGCATCAGGTGTTTCAGCCTGGTTAGGGAATACTTTGTAGTATCAAAATATTTTGCATCCGGCCAAAAACGTATCGTCGTACCGGTATTTTTTTTACCTACTTCGCCAACGACCTCAAGCTCTGAGTGTTTTTCTCCACCCTTGAATGACATATTGTATTCTTTGCCATTGCGTCTAACCCAGACTTCCAGGTTTTTGGACAACGCATTTACGACTGAGACACCCACGCCATGCAAGCCGCCGGAAAACTTATAGTTCTTATTCGAAAATTTTCCACCTGAATGCAAGCGCGTAAAAATGACTTCAACGCCCGAGAGTTTTTCTCCCGGATGCTTATCAACCGGCATGCCTCGACCATCATCGGCAACGGTCACTGAACCATCCTTATGCATGATAACGTCAATTTTTGAAGCGTAGCCGGAAATAGCTTCATCAACACTGTTGTCCAATACTTCCTGAACAAGGTGATTCGGACGCGATGTGTCCGTATACATTCCGGGGCGTTTTCGAACCGGTTCAAGACCGGTTAATACCTCAATATCAGAGGCATCATATTTTGATGACAAATGTGTATCTCGCTGTTGTATGTGATTGCGGCGGTATGCCACATTTAATGCTGCGTAGATTATACTCTTTTGGAATAAATGTAAGGAAGATGAGTATGTTAATCCAGATCAGAAACGAGTGAATCACGAATATTTTGTGGTACTGGATCGACAGTATAGCTATAGGCGGCATGGTTTATACCGACGGATAGTGATTTACCCTGCTTCAAAGCAGTTATCATATCATGCTCAAGTTCGAATCTTAGAAAATGAACTGAAGATGTTTTTACATCGTTTTCACGTTCGAGGTCTTCATCTGCAATCGGATAAACGGCGTCAAAGCCAGCGACCTTTACCCAGACTTTATCCTCTATCCCTTTCATTTGAGTTAATGCAACGCGTCGTTCAGCCTCATCTGGAAATTCGATCATAAAAGTCGCTTTCCAGTTTGAACCATCCGGAATCATTGCATTATAGGTTTCCAGTTCTTCATTGATGCCTGCCACCTCAAACACGCGTTCAGCCCGCAGAATTTCCTGGATTTGATAATGCATCACGGTACGATCTTCAAAGTACAGGGTAATATTTGGACCTATCGCTAATTGACGATTTTTTTTATGTGCAATTACTTCGGCACGAAAGCGGTTTCTTATTTCGGCATACTGTTCCAGTGAATACAGATCATCGCGGGTTAATTTTTGCATGTTAAATCCCGTACGCCAGTCTTAGTAAAGAAAAGGGACTCTCCGCTTTCATTTCGGAGTCCTCCATACCGTTATCTATCTGGTGACCCGCCATAGGACAATCACTGATGTAATGATCTAATTCAGCACCCTTGATCTTGTTCGTTACTGGTCGGCATATTTTCATCGAAATCTCATGAAACTCGGTTTTAACCGCATAGGTGCCATCATGACCTGAACAGCGTTCAATTACGGTGATATCTGTATCGGGAACAAGTTCTAATAGCTCTTTGGTCTTTGGACCAATGTTCTGGACACGTTGGTGACAAGGAACATGGTAAGCCACTTTACCCAGCTTATTTTTGAATTCGGTGTTGAGCTTTTTATCCTTGTTTCTCAACATCAGATACTCAAACGGATCATAAAAAGCCTGTTTTACCTTTTGCACATCAGCATCATCCGGGAATAATAAGGGAAGTTCCTGTTTAAACATCAAGACACAGGAAGGTATGGGCGCAATGATGTCCCAACCGTCGTCTACCATCGCGACTAATTGAGGAATATTAAAGTCTTTCAGCTTTTCTACGGACTCAAGATCGCCCAGTTCCATTTTCGGCATGCCGCAACATTTTTCTTGTGCTACCAAGCTTACCTGCAGTTGATTGTGCCTTAATATGGTGATGAGATCCTCGACCACATCGGGCTCATTGCGATTGCCATAACACGTAACGAAAACCGCAACTTTGCCCTTGGTTTTTGCCGTTGCTTCCGGAGTGATATCAGTACTCGCCAGACGATTATAACGTTTGCGTAAAGAATGACTGTGAAAATCCGGCAGGCTGGCATCCGCATGTATACCAATGGTTTTTTCCATCGCCTTACGTAGTGGTTTGATTGAGTTAGCCAGATTAACTGCCTGGGCAACGACAGGTATTCCGGCAATAGAACCGACCATGTCAGTGGAAGTCAGCATCTTGTCTCGCAACGAGACATTACCACTTTTAAATTTTTGGGCTTTGGCACGCAACATTAAATGCGGGAAGTCAACATTCCATTCATGCGGTGGAACGTAGGGACATTTGGTCATATAGCAGAGATCACATAAATAGCAGTGATCAACCACGTCCCAATAATCGTCTTTCTTTACCCCGTCGACTTCAAATGTCGATGATTCATCGACCAGTTCAAACAGTGTCGGGAAAGCATTACAAAGGCTCACGCAGCGGCGACAGCCGTGACAAATGTCATAAACTCGCTCAAGTTCGTCAAATAATGATGCTTGATCATTAAATTCACCGGATTTCCAGTCTATCGGCTGTCGAGTTGGAGCATCGAGGCTCCCTTCACGTCTTTGACTCATAAAATCAATTTTAAAGTTGAGGTGAAGTAAATAACTGACCCGGTTGGAACCGGCTCAATTACACTGTTACTGGTAAATTTATGAGTCCAGTCCTTCTAATGCCTTGGTAAAACGATTTGCGTGGGAGCGTTCCGCTTTTGCTAACGTTTCAAACCAGTCAGCAATCTCGTCAAATCCTTCTTCACGAGCAGCTTTAGCCATACCCGGATACATATCAGTATACTCATGAGTTTCACCGGCGATAGCGGCTTTTAGGTTAAGGTCAGTACTGCCTATTGGTTCACCGGTGGCAGGATCACCGACAGCTTCAAGATACTCCAAATGCCCATGAGCGTGTCCTGTTTCACCTTCAGCGGTTGATCTGAAAACTGCAGAAACGTCGTTATAGCCTTCTACATCGGCTTTTTGTGCGAAATAAAGATATCGACGGTTAGCTTGAGATTCACCGGCGAATGCTGCTTTTAAATTTTCTTCAGTTTTAGAGCCTTTAAGGTCCATACTTTTCTCCTCCGATTGGTGCTATTCATTTACGTCGAATTATTATAAATTAGACTTAGTCTAAGCTAATAAAACTCTAGCTCAGGCTTGATTTACTGTCAAACGTCAACGGATCAAATACTTTTCATCTGATAGACGTTTTGCCGGACTAGTAATGAGGCCAAGTGATGCTAATATATGCTTCTTTTTAAATGTCACCTCATAATAATAACTTTAACCCATTAGGTTTTGATATTTCTTGTGCCAAAGAAAACAAATTCAATCAATTTCGAAAAAACCCTGGCTGAACTTGAACAGCTGGTGGAAACCATGGAAAAGGGTGACCTCACTTTGGAAGAGTCGCTTAAGCATTTTGAACGTGGGATAGTTTTAACCAAGTCATGCCAACAAGCTTTAAGCGAAGCCGAACAAAAAGTCAGTGTTCTGCTTAATAAAGATGGCAAAAACGAACTTGAACCCTTCAACCCAGACGATACCAAGGAATAAATGTCCGATTTCACAGAACGATTACAGATTTATCAAAAATCTATAGAAACAGCCCTTGATCGCTGGCTACCTGCTTCAGCAATCCAACCTGAAAAATTACATGAAGCCATGCGTTATTCAGTACTGGGTAATGGCAAGCGCATTCGCCCGGTTATTCTATATGCCACCGGAGAAGCGTTTGGTATTGATTTAGGCGCATTGGACGGACCTGCCTGTGCAGTCGAGATCATTCATGCCTATTCGCTCATCCACGATGATTTGCCGGCCATGGATGACGACGATCTGCGACGTGGCAGGCCCACCTGTCACCGAGCCTATGATGATGCCACCGCTATATTAGCGGGCGATGCATTACAAGCATTAGCCTTTCACATATTGGCACATGATCCGCAAATAACTGTTAATGATCATCAACGACTTGGCATGATTGAAACACTGGCGATTGCCAGCGGTTCAAGAGGCATGGCAGGCGGCCAGGCTATCGATTTAGCCTCAGTTGGCAAGGCATTATCGATTGCCGAACTTGAAAATATGCATATTCACAAAACAGGCGCCTTAATAAGAGCAAGCGCAGAATTAGGCGCACTTTCTGTTGCGGATGTCGATCCGGAATTACTCAAACTTATCTCACAATATTCCAAATGCATTGGTCTCGCGTTTCAAATTAAGGACGATATCCTCGATATAGAGAGTGATACTGAGACATTGGGCAAACCGCAAGGTTCTGATATGGCAATGAATAAACCCACCTACCCTAATCTACTGGGTCTTGATGGTGCAAAAAAAGCGGCCAATGATTTGCACAGCAAGGCCTTAAAATGCCTTGATGCCTTCGATGAAAAAGCAGATATGTTAAGGTCTATCGCAGATTATATCGTCAAACGTAATAAATAAACTGAACATAAGCACTGCATATTGCCTCTGAGTAAGATGGATATGAGTATCAAATAGAGTAGAATCGTTCGGCTTAGTGAATGACTTTTACCCAATTTAACCTAAGCTATTGGAATTTAAACAAATGAATCAATCAGCACCCGCAACAACAGAGATACCCGACACACAAAATAGTCTTGATACCAGGCATATTGCCATCGATAAAGTCGGTATTAAGGACATCAAGCATCCTGTTGTCGTCAGTGATCGTTCAGGTCGGGAACAACACACGGTCGCTAATTTCAACATGTATGTGAACTTGCCGGAAAAATACAAAGGCACTCATATGTCACGATTTGTCGAAATCCTGAATCATCATGAGTACGAAATTACCGTGCAATCGTTCAAACGCATGATTGAAGAAATGACAGAGTTACTTAATGCACAGTCGGGCGATATCGAAATGTCCTTCCCTTATTTTGTGAATAAGGCCGCTCCCGTATCAGGTGTTAAGAGTTTAATGGACTATGAAGTCTCATTTATTGGTCAAATCAAGGATAAAAAATCGGAAGTATTGGTAAAAGTACTGGTTCCCGTTACGTCGCTCTGTCCTTGTTCAAAAAATATTTCGGAATATGGCGCACACAATCAGCGTTCTCATATTACCGCATGCGTCAGGATGAAAGATTTCATCTGGATTGAAGAATTGATTGATATTATTGAGAAAGTCGCCTCTTGTGAACTTTATGGTCTTTTAAAACGGCCTGACGAAAAATATGTCACTGAAAGGGCCTACGACAATCCAAAATTTGTAGAAGACATCGTCCGTGATGTCGCTGTCGAATTTAACAAGGATGACCGTATCTTGGGCTACACAGTTGAATCAGAAAATTTTGAATCTATTCATAATCACTCAGCCTATGCCATGCTTGAATGCGATAAGGAAAAAGAAAAAAACTGATTCCCTGACAAGCAACTATCACCTTCAAGCGCCGCTTTTTGACAACAAATAGCGGCGTTTTTCGTTTATAACGACAAAAAGTTGCCGTAAGTTACCTCTATTTAACTTTATAATTACTTCTTATACATTTGATTTATATAGTATATAAATATAAATGGCATAACAAATGCAAAATAAATAACAGTAGTATTCCTTCCTCCTCTTGAAATACTGGGTGCAATGTTATTTTGCACCCATTTTTTTGTCGCTCTAAAAATGAACCTCCGTCATCTAATCAACTCTATAAGTATAAGAACAATTAAGACACATACCATGAAGAAATTCCTCCTCCTCCTTATACTACTTTATGGTTCTGTAGCCTCTGCCGATGAGATTGACATGCGCGATTACATCAAGCTTAGAAAAGGAATGTCAGAAGCAGAGGTGCTTTACAGATTAGGGCCACCTGATCATGAAACTGTAAAAAGCGATTATCATGACAGTATCCTGCGTAAAACCTGGTTTTTTATGCCCATGCAACAGAGTAATGGCAAATGGATCACTGAAATCGAGTTTGATGCTAATGGCAGAATAATCAATCTAGACAGGAATCGACTACACTAGTTTGAATTAACCGGTTTCAGTTTCGCTTCGTTCCAAAGGGCGTCCATTTCTTCCAACGTCGCATCAGCCAATGATTTATTTTGCTTTTCAAGAGCAGCTTCGATGTAGTTAAACCGATGAATGAATTTTTCGTTGGTATTACGAAGCGACAACTCGGCATCAATTTTATAATGTCGGGCAAGATTGATGCAGCAAAACATCAAATCGCCCAATTCTTCAGAAATATCATCCATATTAGCCGGATTAAGCGATGCTTCGCGAAGCTCAGCCAGTTCTTCATCCAGTTTATTTAAGATATCCCGGCTCTCCGTCCAGTCAAAACCAACTGTCGCTGCCCGTTTTTGTAGTTTTGCAGCTCTTTGAATAGCAGGCATGTGCTTGCCAATATCATCCAGTAGTAGTTGCGCTGTATCCGTATTTTGTCCAGCGCCGTCTTCACGTTCCTGCTGTTTTATTTTTTCCCATAGTGCTTTAACTTGCTCAATATTCTCGGCCTTAGTATCTGAGAAAACGTGTGGGTGTCGGCGTTCAAGTTTTTCAACCAATTGCCTGACAACATCTCTGAAATCAAACTGGCTTTGCTCATCGGCCATTTCAGCATAGAAAATGATGTGAAATAGTAGATCACCCAGTTCATCTCGCAAGCCCTCGATGTCGTTACGTTCTATCGCATCCACAACTTCATAGGCTTCTTCCAGGGTAAAACCTTTAATTGAATCTATAGTCTGTACCTTATCCCAGGGACATCCACCTAGAGGGTCACGCAGTGACTTCATAATAACAAGTAATCTTTCCAGTTCTTTCATAGGGATTTTGACGCTATATAATAATGAGGACTTGACCTTGGTTTATGTTTCGCATAAAACTGGCACACTATAATTTCATCTCAAAAGGATGTTATTTTGGACGACTTTACAAAAGTCTATCCAATAACAAAAGTAATATGACACCATTAATTTTAAGACTTGATATAGCGGGCTCTCCCATAAGGTGGATTCCATGGCAAGATGCGGTCAATCTTTACAGCCGCGAAATGATTGCATGGACTGCGGGCGATAGCATTTTTACCTTTCATGGCGGCACGAGTCGTTTAACCGGCTTAAGGTCTATTGTTGAAATTAATTCAATAATAGCAGTCAAACGTTCTAACCATGCGAAACATAACAAACGCATTATACCGCCGTTAACAAATCGTGAATTGTTTTTGCGCGATGCTTTTTTGTGCATGTATTGTGGTAATAAATTCAATGACTGTTCATTAACGCGGGATCATATTATTCCGGTATCCAAAGGCGGAAAAGACCGTTGGTCAAATGTTGTAACAGCGTGTCGCCATTGCAATACCCGCAAAGGGAACCGCACTCCTGAAAGGGCTAGCATGCCATTACTGGCAATACCTTATATTCCAAACTGGGCCGAATACCTTGCCTTGTCGAATAGAAAGATTCTTGCTGATCAGATGGAGTTTCTGAAAAGTCAGTTTTCAGGAAGGAAAATGCTGTTCTATGATAACTGATCCTGTTTTGCGCTAATAAAAATCAGTCCGGGCAATACCCCGGTTTTTAGTTTGTAGTCTTATGCAAAAATTTCCTTTTACCGCAAGTGAACGAATGCTGGGTGTGCAATCGCCAGTTATCTCACTTATCCAGGACTTGATTAAAAAATCACCCGGCACAATTTCTTTAGGGCAAGGCATTGTTTATTATCCGCCACCACGATCTGCGCTGGACAAAATAACACCGATAACATCCGCGCTTGATTATCACTGCTACTCTGAAGTTGATGGCATACCACAGTTAAAAGCCACAATTTCAAACAAGCTTGCTGAAGACAACAATATCCACCTGCATGAAAACCGCAGTCTGGTAGTCACAGCCGGATCAAACATGGGGTTTATGAATGCCTTGATGGCAATCACTGATCCAGGCGATGAGATCATTCTGTTAAGTCCCTATTATTTCAACCATGAGATGGCGATAAAGATGCTGTCTTGCCAGCCGGTTGCTGTAAAAACAGATGCTAATTATCAGCCCTGTCTCGAGAATATAGTTTCAGCCATTACCGACAAAACAAAAGCGATAGTCACCGTGTCGCCCAATAATCCAACCGGTATGGTTTATTCGAAAACTACCCTGCGCGCTATCAATCATCTTTGTAAAGAAAAAGGCCTTTATCACATCTCCGATGAAGCCTACGAGTATTTCCTGTTTGAGGACGCTGAACATTTTTCCGTCGCCAGTATTTCCGGTTCCGAGCCATACACGATTGCGCTCTATTCCATGTCAAAAGCATATGGATTTGCTGGTTGGCGCATCGGCTATATGATAATTCCGGAACAGTTATTACTGTCGGTAAAAAAAGCACAGGATACAAACCTCATATGCCCTACTCGAATTGCACAAGAGGCTGCTGTAGCCTCTTTAGAAGTAGGCCGTCCTTATACACAATCACATTTAAAGCAGATTGATGCCGTCCGCAGTACGCTATACTCAGCATTAAAAAGTATTGATGCGTTTTGTAAGACACCTGATTCTAAAGGTGCGTTTTATTTTCTAATCAAGCTCGAAACGGCACTTACCGGGATGCAACTCGCAGAACAATTAATCCGTGAGCATAAAGTAGCGGTCATTCCGGGGGAAACATTCGGGGCTACTGATGGCTGTTATTGTCGTATCGCTTATGGTGCCCTGGACAAGAAAACAGCTGAGGTAGGAATTAAACGACTAATTACGGGTCTCAAACACATCATTGAATAATCATATAAAGTATCGCCAACAAAACTTACTATTAACGAGGAATCAGAAATGAAGATTTTAACCATTTTAATCAGTCTTTTATTAGTCCCTACAGCCAGCTTCGCTGTCGACAGTACTGGAAACTATGCTGTATGGGGCGTGGGGAAAAAAGCCTGCTTTGGCTTCACGAAAGCAGTCGCTGCAAACGATATGGAAAAATATAAAGATTATATAAAGGGTTTTTTGACTGCATATAATATTTTCACCGAAAAAACCTACAGCATCACAGGCAAAATGAATGAGGATCAAATTGTCGAATGGTTAAATGAATACTGTGATGAAAACCCGATGTCCAGTGTGGAGAATGCCCTGACAAGTTATACATTTGATCATTATGATAAACGTATGAAATCATCAGGCTCAGGCGCTGGCCGTTAGTTTAAAATGAACAAAACCTAGTCTTTGCACCACTTTGAGACGCTTATTTTTATTTATAGAAATTGATATACATCATGAAATAGTCCATGATTACGGGAGTAAACTTTATAAGTGGGGGACAGCCTCAGCAATTGTTTAACTGGAGAACAACGATGCAATCAAAAATAATCAAAGTTAGCGTACTTGCACTTTCACTGGCTATGGTCGGTGGTTGTGCAGACATGAAAAAAATGAGTAGCGATATTGAGGCGGCTAATGCAGCAGCAGCAGCAGCAATGTCAAAAGCAACAGATGCATATAATCTAGCCTCGAAAGGACATGGTATAGCGTCAGAAGCCGCACTTGCCGCAGCAAAAGCACAAGCAAGTGCTGATGCCGGTCTGGAGTGTTGTAATGATAATGCAGCTAAAATCGATCGTATGTTCGAAAAAGCAATGATGAAATAATAAATCAGTTACAGATTTATCGATTGGAAGCCCTGCTTAGATTAATAATCAGGGCTTTTTTTATGTACCGGATGTACTGCATGCCGCGGGCACCAGGATGCGCAAGAGCGGCATCGCGGTGTATAGAGTGTCATGATTCTTGTTCCCTACAAATCATAGATACCTGCATCCATGCAGCCAATATCGCGATAGGACAGGAAGTCCGAAGCGACTATTCAGCCCGATAAAAACACACTGCCTGATTAATTGGAAAGATGTGAATCCAATTGTAGTTGCAGATTACGTTGCTCTGCCTGGCTAAGTGCTTTGGTTGATATCTCATCTACTTTTGCCTGCATTACCTCAGACAAATAGCGTCCAATAGCGATAGGTAAACCAGTCGGCTTGTTAATCGCGTCATAGGCAGCAGACCAATCCAGTTCGTAGTGTTTATCATTCGATATGTTAATGATTAACGCAACGACACTGGTCAGATTGTTTTCATATTTTTCCGTGTCTTCATCCAGAAATGGATGCGCCTCGATATAAATTACATTATCTTTGACGCCGACCTTGTACGGTTGATTAATAATATTTACCGGTGTTTTAAGTGAAACTTCCGCGAACAGCGCTTCAATATCTTCCGGGTATAAACGAATACACCCATGACTGACTCGCATCCCAACACCATAGGGCTTATTGGTGCCATGAATAAGATAGTCCGGGTTACCCAAGCGCATGGCAAATGCACCTAGGGGGTTATCCGGGCCAGCCTTGACTATTTTTGGCAGCGGGTCACCCGCAGCTTCGTGTTCCTTGCGAATGGATTCAGGTGGGTACCAGTTTGGATTGGCTTTTTTCTCAATGATCTTTGTCTTCAGGTAGGGTGTTTTCCAGCCTTCACGGCCAACCCCTAAAGGATAGGTAATGACTTCTTGTGGTTTGCCTTTAACTCTCGGCGGATAGTAATAAAGACGCATTTCCGGGACATTCAGGATGATCCCTTCCATCGGCGCAACCGGCAAAATAAACTGGGATGGGAGTATGACCTCTTGTCCATGAGTTGGTAGCCAGGTATCAACATCAGGATTAACCAGCTTCATGTCTTGATAGCCAAAGCCATTGCGGCGACCAATATCGAGGAGTGTCTCGCTCTCATTTGCTTTGACCGTGATTATTTCACCCACCAGGGTATCGCCCGACTCGCTCAGGACATACCGCGTCGCATTAGCATCAGACAAACTGATAGCTAATAGACTAAACACAAAAACACTATTAAATAATTGCTTCATAAGTCCTGATTCTATGCTTTGTTTTCCTGAAATTCATCTCTTCATGCTTTAAAAATATAGTGTGTTCATCACAATAAAAATAGCTTAGGAAACCGCAACAGGTTCAGATTCACCGATACGCAACAGACTTGGCAATAAAATTAAAGTAAAGAAGGTACTCACCATCATTCCTCCAACAATAACTCCGGCTAAAC
Source organism: uncultured Gammaproteobacteria bacterium (assembly GCA_938084745.1). Classification (GTDB taxonomy): domain Bacteria; phylum Pseudomonadota; class Gammaproteobacteria; order Eutrophobiales; family Eutrophobiaceae; genus UBA7359. Next base: position 152,047 of record CALKEZ010000017.1, on the reverse strand, counting down.
CACGATATAATTCGGTGCCTGCGCCCGGGATGAGTAATAGCGGCAACATCCCAAAAATACTGGTCATCGTACTCATCATGATGGGTCTTAAGCGTAATAATACAGCTTGCCTGACCGCTTCTTTTCTGGCGCTACCTTCTCGTTCAGCGGTACGCGCCTGGTATACTAATAAAATGGCATTATTGACGACCAGGCCAAGTAAAATTATAAACCCGATCATCGTCAATAAATCCATGCTCTGGAAACTGAATAAATTGATTATATAAAGTGCCAACACGCCACCAAATGTTGCCAGCGGTATAGAGAGCATAACTAACATACTGTCTTTAAATGAACTGAACATGGCGCTCATTAGTAAATAGAGTATGGTAATGGCCAATAAAAAACTGCCCGCCATATTTTTCAAAGCAGAGGTTAATTTATCTGCCGTACCGCCATATTGAATATCACCATCTTCGGGTAGTGCGGCCAGAACTTTTGGCTCGACTTCTGTTTTAATAATATCCAACGCTTCTTCAAGAGAAACATTTGGTGGTGGTGAGATCTCAAGTGTTACCGTTCTACGACGATTAATACGCCTGATTTGCTCAGGTCCCGCAGTACGTATAATTTCCACTAACTCGTTTAAAGGCAATATACCCGCCGTTGAAGTCATAACGGGAATACTGCCTAATTCTTCAGGCGTATCCCATGCTTTTGATCGTAAAATAATATCCAGGGTTTCTTCACCATTAAAATAGTCGCCGACAAAGCGACCATCGCCCAATGTCTGAGTTAATGCAGCAACAATAGATCGATCCCACCCGGCTTCAGCAATACGCCTTTCATTAGGCAGTAATCTTAATTCCGGTTGCGCAAGTTCGAGACCTGGACGAGGACGCGTGTTGGGATACATTGAAGAAATCGGAATAAAGGCCTCTAATGCTGAAGACATTAATGCCGGCAGGTTTTTTGATTGGATATTCATGTCTATTGTTCGACCTGCGCCAAAGCCACCGAATAAAGAGGCTTGTTTTGCGAACGCTATAGAGTCAGGAAAGCCCTGCACAACAGAATTAATCAAGGGTACAAGCTTATCAACATCTTCGTCATATTGTGCACGTGCGCCCATAAAGACACCGCGCGAAAATGCTACGAAAAAATAATGCTTGATATAGGGTTCCTTTATACCATCGACATGTGGCTGCATTCTCGCCGCCACAATCTCTCCCAGTTCTTTTTCAATCGTATCAATATTTGTGCCCGGTGGTGGCAATATAAAAGCATAGGCCAAATTTCTATTTCCGTCGGGGAGATAATCTGCCTTGGGTTTTAACTGATACATGATAGTTAACGGGACGGTAATCAAAAGCGCTATCCAGACCACACGTCGCAATGGTGTATTGGTTAAGACCATTATTGCATTACAGATTACTTGCCAAAGCCTGTGGTAGGGATCAACAAACGTTTTGTCGGCGAGATAAAGTTTTGCCGCAGTGGGAACAACTGTGATTGCCGTTAATAGTGAAAAGGAAATTGCGGCAGCAATAGTGATAGCAAGATCAGAAAACAACTGGCCGACTTCATCTCTTAAAAAAACAACAGGAAGAAATATTGCAACAGTGGTTGCTGTAGAGGCGAGTAATGCTCCAAACACCTGGCTCGTTCCCAGAGTAGACGCTTCTTCTGCCGAGAGACCGCGTTCTCTTAAACGCACGATATTCTCAAGAATAATAATGGATGCATCAAGGACCATGCCGACAGCAAAGGCAAGACCTGCCAGCGAAATTATATTCAGCGTTCTACCAGCAAGATCCATTACGCTAAAACTGGCCACTAAACAAATAGGAATTGATGCTGCCACGATTAGGGTGGCGGGAAATTTTAACAGGAATAAAAACAATACCACGATTGCAAGTCCAATACCCAAACCAAGATTATTTTTAACCATGGCAATTGAACGTTCAATGTATATAGTTTCATCATAAACCTGTTCGATCGATAACTTATTGCGTTTCAAAGGTCCATTATTTAATTCTTCAACAGCTTCATGTAAACCCGTCATGACTTCAAGTACATTAACACCTGATTCACGTTGGGCATTAACCGCAAGAGACAAGGTGCCTTTGGTCAATACAAAGCTATTTTTATCTGTTAGTCGTTCTTCAATAGTAGCAACATCGCGCAGATAAACAGGTCGACCATCGCGCCATTCCAGTATCATCTCACCCAGATCACTTGCCGCATATTTTCCAGCAAAACGGATACTGTATTCACGCTTGCCAACATCGGCAAATCCGCCAGAAACATCTTTACTCGTTCCGGCCAGTTTCATAACTTTGTCTAGCTGAACACCCAAATTAGCGACTTTATAGGGGTCAAATGTAATTCGTAGCTCTCTATCACTACCACCGATAACCTCTGAACGTGCAACACCCGGGATCCGTTCAAAACGCGATTGAACAACTTCTTCTACAAAATCTTTATAGGATTCAATGGATCTTTGATTATCCCCTTCTGTCTTAATCATAAACCAGGCAATTGCGCGGGCATCCTGACCAACTGAACTAATTGATGGTTCATTTGCATCATCGGGATAATCAGAAACTTGATTCAAGCGATTCATGACCTCAACCAATGCTCTGCGCATATCCATATTTATGGCAAAGGTCAAATTGATCTCACCTCTGCCCTCATAAGCAGTCGCTCGAATCTCGGTCAAACCTGGCAAACCCCTCAAGACATCCTCCTGTGGCTCAATAATCTCAGCTTCTACTTCATTCGGTGCAGCAGCGCGCCATGTCGTAGTTATCGTTATCTCAGGTTGTTCCAATTCCGGTGTTAACTGAATAGGTAAACGTGAAAGACTGATAGAACCAAATATTAATAAAAGAATTATGGCGACGAGCAAGGCTACGGGATTAGCCAGACATGACTTGGTGATATTCACTAGTGGTTAATTCCGCTGATAACCTTGACTGTTTGTCCCGGACGCAAGCGTTCATTGCCGCGAACCACAATCTTGTCATGCGCGTTGATATTACCGATTACTTGAATGTGTGTTGTATTTGAAATACCGGTTTGTATCGGAACGAGTTCCGCTTGATTAGCATCGTTTATTCTATAAATTAATACACCTGCCTGACGAATCACCAATGCATCACGTGAAACCGCAATTACATTCTGTTTTTCACTTACGGGTATCGCAATTTCCACTGCAGTACCGGCCATCCAGTCAGTATGATTAAGCTCAATCCTGATCTCATACAATCGTGAAATGTCATCGCCAACGGGAATGACTGTACGAACAGTGCCGTCAACCTGTCCTGTCGGGCCATTTATTTTCAAGATGTCACCAGCCTTCACATGCGCAACAGAACCTTGCTGAATACGTGCCTGAACCTCAACATGTCCTGTGTCAATCAAGCGAATAATCGGATCACCTGCAGCCACTCTTTCGCCGGGAGATTTGAATCGTTCTACGACGACACCGGAAAAGGGAGCATGCACTTGCGTACGCTTAAGATTATCGCGCGCCATAGCCAGCTTTGATTTTACTACCTGAATGTTGGCAAGTGACTGGTCTCTATTGGCTTCGGTTTCTTCGAGTTGGTTTTTTGCAGCATTATTTTGCTTGGCAAGTTGTTTTAACCTTTCTGCTTCACTGCGATAAAACTCAAGCATCGTTTCAATCGGTTTGATTTCAGACTGGACTTCATTCAAGGCAAGTCGGTAAGTCGTGTCATCGACTTTTGCGATGACAGCGTTTGCATTTACCTCGTCCCCGACTTCAAGTACAGTTTCAAGTGTACCGTCGACCTCGGCTGCAATATCAGAATCATAGCGGCCTATGACTGTGCCGGTTACCCATATGAATGGCGCAATCTCGATATTCACGGCCTCTTCTACTTGCACAATGGCAGCGGGTGAATTGCCGCCAGCAAAGAGCGGAGACGGCATAATCGTTATCTGGAATAAAAAGAAGTAAATTATTTTTTTTATCATATTATTTTTGCATTCAAAAAGATCAGTATGCCCTGTTTATTTAATGTTCAACTCTTTACTATTACCTATAAAAAATCAGTACATTATATGATGTTATTCAATTATTGCCGCAGAGTCATTTTAAGCCTTATCTGTCTAGTCTATAGTGGCCATATTGCTGCTGAACGAGACATTGGCAACCATATTGATTTGCCACAGGCTCAATTACAACAGCTTGAGCTGAATAATTTTAAAGTATTAGGTTTAGTACAACTTGATCAAAATGCCGGGCCTGATTATCCATTGATGGAGTTTTCCGGATTAGCCTGGGATCATGATGAACAAATTTTAGTCATTCTTTCAGATCGTGGATTTTTTATTTATGCCAGACCTGTTTTTCATAATGAAAAACTAACCGGCTTGAAACTGCTGTCTTATCATTACCTGAAAGATAAAGATGGCAAAAAATTGCGTCATAAGGCAGCAGACAGCGAAGGACTGGCCTTAATTAATTCAAAAAACAATGTGGCCGGTGATACTGAATTAATTATCAGCTTCGAACGACAGCCTCGTATCGTCCATTATAAAGCTGATGGCACTTATAAAAAAGATGAACCTCTCAACAATGATCTGGACACTATAAAAAATTATGCCGGCGCCAATAAAGCCCTGGAAGCAGTCACATTACATGAACAATTCAACATCATTACCGGTCCAGAACGTCCTTTAAAACAATCCCGCAAAGATGCACTATCATTGCACACGTTAAATAGAGAGACATGGTACTTCTCCCCCGACAATGAAGAACATAGCTCCTTGGTTGGTTTGACGACGTTACCAGACAATCGCTTGATAGCATTGGAACGTATTTTCTCCAGTATATTTTCCGGTGTGAGTAATGTCATTCACCTGCTAACACTTAACAACGATACATTGCAGCAGGAGAAACTTTTAAAATTGAATGCTGCAGAGGGTTACTTCAATGATAATTTTGAAGGCATCACCTGGCATAAAAATAACAGCTTCTTTATAATCAGCGACGACAATGACAATCTGTTTCAAAGAACACTTCTGGTACATTTTCAAATCCCCAAACTTGGTAATAATTAATCATGCTTAAAAAGATCGCTTTATTATTATTCATCGCTCAGTTAACTGCATGTGCCAGCATAGGCCCAGATATCATCCAGGCCGGTGGCAATGATTATAATGTTGCCATTCAACGCACCAGTGATGAACAACTGTTGCTCAATTTGGTGCGTCTAAAATACAGGGACACGCCCTTCTTTCTGGAAGTAAACAGCGTGTCGTCGCAATTCAAACTTATCTCGGAAGCTTCACTGAGTGCCAATTTCAAGAAACAACAAACACCGGAAACGGTAGGTCTTTCCGGAACATTGAATTTTACCGAGCAACCGACGGTTACTTATCTGCCACTACACGGTAATGATTTCATACAAAAACTGCTGGCTCCTGTTTCACTGGAAACAATTTTATTGCTCGCCAACTCTGGCTGGAGTATTGAGAGAATTATGCGATTAACAGTGCAAAGCATTAATGGCATACCTAATGCACCGACAGCATCAGGCCCGACGCCAAAGACGGTTCCGGAATACACTGACTTTTTAAATATTGCGAACACACTAAGAGGATTACAAAGCGCCGGTGTGATGCAACTCGCGTATAACAAGAGTGAGACAGATAGTTATCCTATGTTTGTCTTCAACGAAAATAGCGCGCATCAGGAGACTCTTGCGTCATTAAGAACCAGGCTTGGTCTATTGGAGCAGGCGAAATACAAAGTATCACTTGGTCAAGGTGTCTCTGACGACAAACAAGGCATTGTTATTTCTACACGTTCACTACTTGGCGTCATGTACTATTTATCACATTCTGTTGCCGTGCCAGAAAAGGATAAAACTGCGGGTAAAGTCACCATCACGCAGGATGCTCAAGGGCAGGAATACGATTGGGCGAATCTAACGCAAGGCTTGTTTAAAATTAATTCAGCCGCACAGACAAGCAAAGATTCAGTCATCGGCACAAATTACCGTGGCACCTGGTTTTATATTGATGATAGCGATCTTGATAGCAAGACAACGTTCAGTTTGCTGACACAATTATTTTCGCTGCAATCGGGTAAGGCAGAAGGAATAACACCTGTTTTGACGCTGCCGATAGGTAACTAGACTTCTCTGAGTCGCGGCATGAGTTCAACCAGATTACAGGGACGAGTACGATAATCGAGTTGCAATCGGATCAACTCATCCCAGGCCGTAACACAAGCACCCATTGAACCGGGCATGCAGAAAATATAAGTGCCGTTAGCCACGCCGGCAATCGCCCGGGATTGCATGGTGGATGTCTTGATCTGCTGATATGAGATTGCACGAAACGTTTCACCAAACCCATCTATTGTTTTATCGAACAACACATTAACCGCCTCTGGCGTACCATCACGACCTGTCACCCCAGTGCCGCCGGTCGTTAAAATAACCTGAACCTGTTCATTAGCAATCCAGCGTGAGACTTCGGCACGGATATAATATTTGTCATCAGGTACAATCTTTTTTTCATAGAGTTCATGTCCCTGTTGTTCCAGCAGGTTTATCAAGCGATTACCGGATTTATCTGTTTCTTCAGTTCTGGAATCAGAAATTGTTAAAACAGATATATTAAGCGGAATAAATTCTCTTTCGGTTTTCTTTTCGGTCATAATATTCACTTATATCAATATCAGGAGGCCTCTGATAATAATGCTTTCTTCTCTAAAAACACAGGTAAAATATTGTGAATAAAGGTGAGTCACTTGAATCCATGCGTCTGGATAAATGGCTTTGGTGCACCCGTTTTTATAAGACCCGCGCACTCGCTGCTACAGCGATCAAAGGACATAAAGTTAGTGTTAATAATCAAGCGATAAAAGCAGCAAAAAATATTCGTATCGGGGATATTGTCGAGATTCGCAAAACACCATATCAATATACAATCACTATTTTGAAGCTGGCGCAAAATCGTCTTTCTGCGACTCAGGCAGCCCTGTTGTATGATGAAGATAAGGACAGCATGCAGCGTAGAGAAGAGTTATCAGCACAAATGAAAGCCGATGCTGCCTCATTTCCAAGAACACGTGGCAGACCAACAAAACGTGACCGGCGTGAAATTATACGGTTTACGCGAATACCTAAAGAGGAATAGTGGCGATGAATCAAATTATACGTTTACACATTGCATAACTCTCACATAGTCAATATGAAAAACTGCCTTCTGGCAAACACTTGAAAAGCTTGCCATTAGCGAAGCTTTCCAAAAAGCATAGATGTACTGCTTAAAAAGCTGCGTCTGGGCAAAAGGTCAGGCCCTTCATAAATACTTTTCACATCAGACACAGAATATATAGCAGTGTCATCAAGCTCTTTAATTAGTCGGATTAGATTCGGTACGTTACGCCTTTTTTCAACGATAAATAAAAGTTCAACCAGTTTATCTTCACCCATATCACCATCGAATGAGACCACCTTAAAGCCTTCCTTACGTATCTTTTCTGCAAGAACATCACGATTGTATGAAATACAACGAACAAGTTCATTCCCAATAGCAAAACGACTTTCAATCCACATGCCGACAAAATTACCCACGGCAAAACCACCCGCATAGGCCAATGCAAGAGACCACTGTTCAAGATTTGTGAAAACCTGACCCGCAGCAACTAACCAGATCATGATTTCAAAAAAACCAATAAACGCGGCCAGTAATTTGTATCCACGAAAGATAACAATAGTTCGGAAGGTACCAAGCGAAACGTCTGTAACTCGGGCAAAAAAGATAAGCGGCGCGAGCAGATACGGGTATTCAGATAATAATTCAAGCATAATTAATGACCAATCAGGAAAACACCGTACCTTACTGTTAAACTTAAAATCTCTCTACTTTATCTTTAAAGAGAGAAACAACGATATAGAAGTCAGGTTGCTACGGACAAGCGTTACCTTGCTAATATGGATCTGGACCATCTTTTCTTATTTGCTGGACAGGTCTACGACACATCTAGCCACGAGACGCTTAATTACATCGATATTACTATGGAGATTAGACATGAAGGCCGACGAAATTTGTCACGTTGAAACTACAACCTTTCATAATCAACTCGAGAGTGAGAACTATCCGTTCGAATCAGGCCGTTATTGGCTATTCACTTCAAAGGTCTGTCCCTTTGCACATCGCACCGAAATTGCACGTGCCTTAACCGGGCTAACCAAAGAGATAGGTCTAACTATAACCGATGCTGTGCAGACTGCTGAAGGCTGGAACATTGAAAAACGTTACGAAAGCGCCGATAGTTCAGCCTGCCCTGTTGCAGGCCTAAAGCGACTCCCTGAACTCTATCAGCTCGCCGCAGCGGATTATGCTGGTCGCGCGTCAGTACCGGTTTTATTCGATACAAAGACCGATACTATCGTCAACAATGAATCAGCAGAGATTATCCGCCAGTTCGATGCGGTAGGTCATACTGATCAGACACCGCTTTACCCTAAAAGTAAACGTGCGTTGATCGATGAACTAATTGATGGACTTGCTAACGAATTGATAACGCCGATATATCGCGCCGGGTTTGCCAAAGACCAACAGACATATCTCTGTTATTTTAAAAAAGTATTTTCTTATCTGGATACACTCGAAGAAAGACTCAAGAAAACAGGACCTTATCTGGCAGGCGAACAACTTACTCTGGCAGATATCCACGCATACCCGCATGTAGCACGCTTTGATGCCGTTTATCATTCACTGTATCGGTTAAACCTGAAATATATTAGTGACTTCCCCGGCATTACTGATTATATGAATCGACTCGGTGAGATACCGGCTTTCGCGAATACATTAGATTTAGCAGCTGTTAAAGAGGGTTATTTTCTCGCCTGTAACCAACCTACTGATGGCTACGTTATTCCAGCGGGTCCGGTTGTTGATTCTAAAACTGGCGTCAGGGTTGTGGCGTTTACTTAATGCGACACTATTCCTTTTGAGTATTAAATCAGCGACGAAAGGACAGGCTATGATAAAGTTCCAAGACCTATACAAATCCCTCCGCTCGTTCAATTTTAAAATAAAAATAACCTAACACGACACCACGCATTGCGATGAACAGTGAGAAAGCCAACCATAAACCATGGTTGCCCATGAATTGAAAAATATACCAGATGGGCAGATAGAATACGAAGGTACAGATCAACATAGCATTACGCATTTCCGGACCTCGCGTTGCACCGATAAAAATACCATCGAGCAAGAAACACCAGACAGAGATCAACGGCAAAGCAATCATCCATGGCAAGTAAACTAATGCCACTTCACGTACAGGTTCGATGTCGGTTAATAAATTGATCAACGGTTCGCCCGCGAGCCAATAAAAGAAGGTGAATGCAATACCGAAAGCTAAGGACCATTTTAATGCTAATGCAACCGATTTATGAAAGATGTCTTTGCTTTTAGCGCCCACGGCTTTTCCGATTAATGCTTCGGCCGCGTGATTAAATCCATCCAGTGCCAGGGCCATTAATAAATAGAACTTCATCAAGATAGAGTTGGCCGCAAGAGTTAAGTCACCATACTTCGCGCCTTCGCGCGTGAAAAAGGCAAAGACTAATATCAGGCAGATAGTCCGGATAAAAATGTTGTTGTTCAAACGCATGAAGATTTTCATTTTTTCAAAATGCACTATTTCTGAAAGCACCCATGCACCGCCCTCACCCGCCAATTGCTTCCTGATAATAAAGAACGACAGAATGACACCACAGTATTGGGCAATGACGGTTGCCAGGGCAACACCTCGTACATCCATGTCGAGATAAACAACAAACACAATATCCAGAACAATATTGATGACATTTACTGTGATGCCAAGCGTTAAACTGGCAACGGCGTTCTGCATGCCTAACAACCAGCCGTTTACTGAAAACAGGATCATCAAGGCCGGCGCGCCCCAGATCATCCAACGGCAATATTCCGCAGCGTAATACTTAACGTCGTCGCTACCCTCGAGTAGCGTTAGACCAAAGTTAATGATCGGTTTTTGTAACAGGATAAAAACAAACGCGATTGCTAATCCAACCAGCATAGACTGAATCAGCAAAGTCCTGATTTCGGTCGCATCATTTTTGCCATGCGCCTGCGCAACGATACCTGTCGTACCCATGCGCAGAAAGCCCATGCCCCAATACAGAAAATCAAAGATGACTGAGCCAACAGCAACGCCTCCTAGATAAACAGCGCTTTCCAGATGTCCGATAACGGCTGTATCAACTAGGCCTAATAAGGCCATGCTGATATTGCCGATGATCATGGGCCCGGCTAATAACCAAAAGGCGCGATGCTGATTATTTTTTTTCATAGCTATAGGAGTATTTCGTCCAGGCAATATGAACGATGTTAATCTGGTAATGAATTTCTATTATTCAGTGATGAATGCTGTATTCCAGTCGCCTGCAAAGAAATTCTCATCCAGAGTATTACGGGCACGTGCATTGTATTCTCGCTGCTTAATGTCTTCAGGTATCGCCGATTCGGCTAATTGATAACCGACCGTTATCATCGCCATAGGCGAAAATCGTTCAGGAATCGAGAATTCAATTTTTGTTTTTTCGGCATCAAAGCCACCCATTTGGTGCACCATCAAATCAAGCGCTGTTGCTTGCAGACTTAAATTAAGCGATGCCGCTCCGGTATCGTATTGTGCCCAGCGATTTGGATTCCCATTTTGAGAGAAAACTGAATCTGCACAGGCCAATAACAGTAAAGGTGCATTTTTAGCCCAGGCTTGATTGCCTTCGCTGAGACATTCTAGTGCTTTTCCCCAAGCTGCTTGATTCGTTGTCTTATCAAATATAATAAACCGCCAGGGTTGATCACCAAAACAGGATGGTGCCCAGCGTGCAGCTTCGACTAATGAGATTATTTGCTCACGTGACAATGATTTTTCAGGGTCATAGGCGCGTCCGCTCCAACGAGCAGCAATCAGTTCATGAATAGCTACTTTTGTCTCAATATCTTTATTAAACATGTGTCATCAAACTCCCGTTTTGATAGTCTTGAAGGATATAATTAAACAACAACACAATACACATCATGTCAGACATTCAAATATATCAAAAACTCTCAGCCAATATTGAAAAAGTAATACAAGGTCAATCTGTCGCTATCCGGAAGTTACTGGCCGCTTTTTTCAGTGATGGGCATGTTCTGCTGGAAGACGTTCCCGGTACAGGCAAAACGACATTGGCCAAAGCATTGGCAAAATCAATCGATGTTGAGTTTCAACGTATCCAGTTTACGCCTGATTTATTGCCAACTGATATTTTGGGTGTATCTATTTTTAATCAGCGTGATCAGGACTTTGAGTTTCACCCCGGGCCAATATTCAGCAATATCCTGCTTGCTGATGAAATCAATCGTGCTTCGCCTAGAACACAATCAGCCTTACTGGAGGCGATGGGTGAACGTCAGGTCAGTATTGAACGAAACAATTATCAATTGGATGACCTGTTTTTCGTTATTGCAACCCAAAATCCGGTGGAATATCACGGCACTTACCCTTTACCGGAAGCACAGATGGACCGTTTTGCAATGCGCTTTAGCCTTGGTTATGTCTCACAAGATGAGGAAGTTGCCATACTGGAGAAACAAAACAGTCGCCATCCGTTGGAATCACTTGAATCCTGTATTACAAAAGATGAAGTTATTGGTCTGAAAAAACGAGTGACCGAGATCAATGTCAGCGATGAGATTAAACATTACATGGTCACATTGATCAGGGCGACGCGCGAGACAGACGGCATACTGAATGGTGCGAGTCCACGTGCGTCGTTATCGTTGATGAAAGCAGCACAAGCACTAGCCCTGTTTGACGACATGGATTACGTGAGCCCTGACCATGTACAGGAAATCGCAATACCGGTTATTTCACATCGAATAATGATGAATTCTCAGAGCCGTTTCTCTGGCAATAGTGCTGATCAGTTCATTGAAAACATCTTGTCGACCACACCCGTTCCGGTTTAGGAGTAATGGCAGGACATGAGATAGGATAGACTGATGCTGCGTAGACTCTTGTTTGCCAACTTCAAACTGGTTTATCGCTTTAGCCAATGGCTGCGACAACGATTTACAGCAACCGGCATACTTATCCTGTTAATCATACCGATTGCAGGTGTATTTGGCTTTGATACACGCTCGACGCTTTCGTTTCAGATCTTTTCAATCACATTAGTATTGATCATCACAGCCATGAGTTTCTCCTTATTCTTTCGGAGTAAGTTTTCTATCAATAGAAAATTACCGGACTATGGCAGCGTTGGAACACCACTCACCTATTCTTGTGTTGTTTACAATAAAAATAAAACTGCGAAAAGATGTCTTTTAGTGATTGATGAATTAAAAACACGATTTCCCAGTTTGAATGAATTCACCAAAGCAAAAGATCCTCTGGATAAAAAACGTAACCGTATTGATCGTATTATTGGTTATCCCCGTCTAGTCAATGCCATTCAGGAATTACGCGGCGGCTCAATTAAACCGGTGACTATTGACTATATTGCTGAACACAGTGAACACGAAACAACTATAGAACTAACGCCGTTACGTAGAGGTTATCTGCAATTTGATAAAACACGGGTAGCACAAGCCGAACCACTAGGTCTGTTTCAATCGCAAAAGATAATTGAGAATAAAGACAATCTGTTAATACTGCCAAAACTGTACAAAACACCAAAATTAAATCTGCACGGAAAACGCACCTATCATCATGGTGGCGTTAGCAATGCTTCGATTGTCGGGGATTCACAGGAATTTATATCCTTACGTGATTACAATCCGGGCGATCCGCTCCGTTCAATACATTGGCGTAGTTTTGCAAAACTGAATAAACCTATCGTGAAAGAATATCAGGATGAATACTTTACCCGTTATGGTTTACTGCTGGACACCTACCTTCAGGATAAAACAGACCTGATATTCGAGGATGCCGTTTCAATAGCCGCCTCATTTATGACGGCACAAAAAGAACAAGATGCCCTGCTGGACCTGATGTTCGTCGGCAATAACACCTATCGCTTTACATCAGGCCGGGGACTTGCCGGTGCTGAAAATATACTCGAGATTCTGGCTTGTGTTGAACCCGTTTATGAATCAAACATAGCGCAAGTTAAAGTGATGATAAAAGAGGTCAGTCATGAATGTAGCGTATTAATTTGTATACTATTGGCTTTGGATGAATCTCGGCTAGCCTTAATCAGGACGCTCACGACGTTACATATTCCAGTTAAGTTTTTAGTTGTTACTGAGGCCAGTGAGATAATGGACACCGAGGTCTTACGAAAACACGACGTCCATTTAATTGGACATGACAGCCTACAACAAGACCTCGATACGCTATGGAAAAGCTAGGCAATAATACTACGACCAATAAATTAAGTCCGGCACCCCCCGGCTTGATATTAGCCAGCTTATTGTTATGGGGATGGCAAACAGAATATCTCTTGTATGCGGTTGCCATGGGTATCGTGCTTGAATTGCCCTTATTTATAAAGTGGCGTATTGACTTCACTGACAAGGACATCAATCAACTTGCCGATCTAAGTGGCGTTATTTTCTTTATATTGACTGTTTATGTTTTTATGAATTATTCATTTCAGGGTATCTTTAAAATACTCGAGCTGATGCCATTCGTATTATTTCTACTTATGCTTGCTCAATGTTATGGCGTACAAAATGGGATAAAGACTTCTGCCTTGTTCATTAGCATTCGTCGGCTTGGTGAAAATGCAGGGCCAGACGTACTCTATCAGACAAATATCGGCCTGCCTTATGTTTTTATTTGCATGATCTCTGCAAGCTCCGGCAATAAGTTCAGTGATTATTTTTTTGCCTTATGCGCCATTCTTATTGCATGGATGTTGTTCACGAAAAGAACCAGGCATTTTTCGAAATTGATATGGCTGGCCGCCGTCATTATGGCCATGATTTTTTCCTACATAACGCAAAACGGGTTGCGACAATTACAAAACAATTCTGAAGCATTCTTCCTGGGCTTGTTTGAACAATATGGGTGGCGGAGCACCAACCCGGATTACACATCGACATCTATAGGCTCGCTCGGTCGTTTGAAACTATCTGACCGCATTGTGTTCCGGGTTAAAACAGACAAACCGTTTTCGGCACCGTTATACTTTCGTGAGTCAGCGTATAGTATTTACGAGTATGGTTCCTGGCGTAATCCTAACGTTGAGTTTGATGTCATCGTCAAAACAGCAAATAAAAACGAATGGCGTTTCAACAAAAATAAACGTGACACAGCAACCATGGATGTTGCGATTTATCTTCAGGACAGTTCGGCTATTATCCCTGTCCCGGACAACATCAACACTCTATCGGGGAAAGATTTAATTCAGGTAGAAACCAGTATCTATGGCTCAACTCGCATTGAAGCACGAGAAGGCTGGATCAACTACCGCCTGGGTTATGCCACAGACGACTTTATAGATATGGCACCAACTGATAACGACTTGGCTATACCAAGCGGTTATCAGAATGATTTTAAGCAGGTGGCAACGCAACTCAATCTTTATTCAAAAACACCACAACAAGTTATCAACACCGTGCGGCAATATTTTAATGATAATTTTTACTATTCGATAACCCAAAACCAGCGTTATACCAAAGGCAAATACCTGACCCGATTTCTATTTAAAGATAAAAAAGGCCACTGCGAATATTTTGCGACTGCGACTGCCTTGTTATTACGTGAGGCTGGTATTCCAACACGCTACACAATCGGCTATTCGGTACAGGAATACAGTCCCTGGCAAAAAACGTATCTTGTGCGTGCCCGACACGCTCATTCATGGTTGAAATATTACCTGGATGGTGCCTGGCATAACATGGACACGACGCCATCGGTATGGGCGCCTATGGAAGCAGAAGACAGGACCCTGCTTGAACCGTTAATGGATTTGCTTTCATGGTTGCGTTATAAAACCACTAGTGGTGATATTGACGACAAAAAAGAAGATACCTCTGATTGGTTGCTATGGTTATTGATACCTTTGGGTGCCTATCTGGCATGGCGTTTTTATTCCAGACAACGCGTTGATCAACAGGCTAACAAACCCACAGGTATCACAAAACTTGTGCGTTATGGAATAGACTCACCTATCTATCCATTATTAAAACAACTGGAAAAAGAAGTGGACAGCAAACAACCCGGAGAGACATTAAGTAAGTGGATACAACGAATCCTGCCCGCCAACAAGGCAGAACGATATTACAATATAATCAGGCTACATGATCGTTATCGATTCAACCCTGGCAGTGACAAGGTGCTGGAAAAAGAATTAATAATCAGGTCTCTGGCCTTACTGGACAAGGATGAGTAGGACAGACATAGCATGAAAAAAACTTCAAGCTTCATGCGTTTTCATATTGCGCTATCCGCAGAGAAGTATTTAGCCTTTTACAAAGGTAAAGCACAGAGTATTGCTGTGCGTTCGACAGATAACAAAACCATTAAATTCCCGGCCAATGCAATCCGGCAATTTCTGACGCATGACGGCATTTTTGGATTATTTGAAATCGAGTTCGATGAGAACAACAAGCTTATCGGAATCAATAAATTACAATAAGCGGCATCAGTAACATTAGTGAATATTTATAAAAAAATAAAACCGTCTAAGCGTTTGCTGTTCCTGATCTTATTGATCTCATGAAAAAACGAACAGAAACCCATCCTCAATCTTATGCTTGATTTCATTAAGCGGTCGATTACCTTTTTCAATACAAGCGCCGTTCTCTACATTGAATTTCCATTGATGTTTGGGACAGGTTAATACAGTGCCTTCCAGCCCTAATGATGGAATGTTGGTCACTTGATGCGGGCAGCGGCTGTCGAAGACGATATAATTATTGCCACTTCTATTGATAAAACATGCCCGACCATCATACACAAGTCGTGAGACACCCTCTTCTATTTCATCTATCGCCTTTAGTTTATGCCACTGCTGATCTTTACCTATTAAATCCGGGTTAAAATCGGGAATATCCATTTTAATGATAATATCGACCGCCCAGATAATTTTACTTAAACCCAGTGTTGGCAAACAGACCAGTAATGCATCCAGGATTTCATCAGCACTATTGCCGTCTTTTAATGCACGAACGAGATATTGTTTCAAGCCGGCTTCTGTTTGAGCATCGACCTTGGTGATTACCGACAATAATGATCGTGTTTTGCTATCGAGGTGTTTGCCACCTTCTTTGAGGAATTTGAAATAAGGTTCAATGGCCTCTTTTCTAACCTTGATTAAATAATCGAGTGCTTCACTCATCTTCATCTTCTTCCGGTTGTTCCCATTTTCTGGGTGGCATTTCTACAGTGTATTCGATTTGTTTATGTGAATAGATATCATCCAGCAGTATTGTCTTGGTCGGGTTGTAATAATTCTGATGCATTAACATAACATGCAATTCAGGATCAGCAGACTTGATGATTTCCTCTGACTTTTTAAATAAAAGCGTCGATTCGATCAGGCGACGTACTGGGATATGTGCCGACACAACACCGGCTTGATGGCTATCTCTTCTGCTACAAGCGTTCATATTGTTTTGCTGAAAACAGCGCACGCCCACATCAAAAACCAGTGCGCCAGTCTCCTTGTCCAGAGTACGAAAACGTGCCTCGACAAAATCCAGTTTCAGATTTTTTTTTGTACCGAATAGAGCAAAGTAATCTGCGGTAACGAATGATCCGGCGAGAATAGCGATTGCAATAGCAATTATAACGATAATTTTTACAATTTTAGTATCCACTATAAAACCTGTTTAATCTCGACGTAAGCGATCCGTTACCGATATGGGCGTTGGGTATTTCATAACGATAATGTACGACGATACAACAAACGTTATTAATGTCGCAAACTGGATCAGATACGAAGTCCGCTCGTCAATAAAACCTGACTTAACCGCAAGCACGGCAATTAGTAAAGAGAATTCGCTAATCTGACCCAGCCTGAAACCTGTCTCAAATGAGACGTATTTCTTTTCCCCTTCCATCCGCAATAACCAACTAAAAATTAACGGTTTTAATACCAGCGCCAGCGTAGCGAGGATTACGCCCGGCACGAGGATTTCATCAATAACTGCCAGATTAAAACCAGCGCCTAATGAAAAGAAAAAGATAATCAGGAAAAAATCACGTAACGGTTTTAAACGTTCCGTTATAAATAAGGCAATTGGGCTGGAAGCCATTGTCACACCGGCAATTAAAGCGCCTATTTCATGTGACAAGCCAACATAATAAGCCAGTTCAGATACACCAAGACACCAGGCAATGGCCAACAGGAATATATATTCATGTATCTGGTCAAAGCGTAATATCAACTTGAACAGGATAAAACGTGCCATTAAATAAACAGCCCCGATTAATAAAGGCAGGTATAAAAGCTGGCTGGCTATATCGACCATCAGGTTCCCGCCCTTACCATAACCTTGCAGTAATAATAGAATCACTATGGCGATTAGATCCTGAATCAAAAGAATACTAATAATAATCTGGCCAGTATGCCGATGGTGTAATGTTGTTGTTGGTAATAGTTTTAAACCGATGATGGTGCTTGAGAACATCATAACTGCACCAATCAAGAGCGCTTGCAACATTTCATAGCCAAAGATAAACCCTATCCCGAACCCGATCAGACAAAAGGCCGCGCAGCTCAGCAAGGTCACTTCCAGGGCCTCACGCAGCATTTCCCATAACTGTTGAGGTAATAAATCCAGGCCGAGCAGGTAAAGAAGAAAGATGATACCGATATTAGATATATCACTTATTAATTCTGCATCACTGATGAAGCCCATTCCCCAGGGGCCGAGGATTAGACCTAGTGCTATATAAGCTACAATCATCGCCTGCCTGGCATACAAGGCAAAGGTTGCAAATATTGCAGCCCCGGTAAAAATCAGGAATATTGAATACTGAATTGATTGTTCGGCCATTTATAATTCCGGTTTTATTCTATTAAATATCTTTTTGATATTTTTCCCATGCTTTATCGAGCCTTTTCAAAGAAACTGGCATTCTCGTTTTTAACTCTTGTGCAAACAACGATATTCTTAATTCTTCAAATAGCCAACGGTATTCATCAAAGGAAGCCGTATCGCCACTGGTTTCATATGCCTGATCCACCAACTTCTTTACCCGGTTCCAATGTGGCTGAATCATTTGAGTTATTTGGCGATCTTTTTCAACAGCATACTCAAGTTTATCGATACGTTTCAATATAGCATTCAGATAACGTGGATATTGGCTTAAATATTCTGTTTTAATATCCTCGATAAACCCATGGAATATCATATATTCCAGTTGTTCTTCAATATCATCTATAGCATGACTATATTTCATCGCGCTATTTTCGGAAAGTAAAGACTGGATGTTCAGATTCATTTCCAGTATTTTTTTCAATAACAAACAGATTTTGTCTGCGGAAAGGATCATTCTGGATCGGCCCTGTTCTAATACGGCAAAAAACTGCTCTCGTTTGCGGATCAACTTCTTCTCATATAAAAATGTTTCATCTAGAACCAGATTGATGATGGAGTCGATTAATTCTTGTTTGCTGCCGAAGCGGGTGTACAACAACGCCAGTTGCTCTATATTTTTTAAGTTTTTACGAAGATATTTAATCTCTTTCGATAATTCGTTTTTCAGTAACCTTCTTAGCCCATAACGTAAGTGATATTCAGCCATCGGCAGGTTATCGAATGCATAACGATATACTTTGCCATCCTCTTCCAGTAAAGAGGGATAAGTAATGATGGTATTCGCTTCAACCGTGACCTCTTCTTCCATAGCCAGATCGCCAAAGTCCCATTGCGTGACTTCTTCAGTACCACTGCTATCCTGATAGAGTTCAGTAAAGGCATGTTCAATTTGTGTCGCGAGCCTGGCCTTTAGCGCGACTATGTCATTACCCTCGGCTAACAGTTTATTGTCTGTATTAATCACACGATAATTTACTTTTAAATGTTCAGGCAAAGCATCTTCAGAAAAATCGTCTATTGTTATATCGACAGACCGCATCTTATATAAATAGGAAATCAGGTTTTGCTTCAAAGGTATTGAATGGTTTTTAATATTCTTCGCACACTCAATAGCTGTGTCGGGAATAGGTATCAGGGTTTTTCTTATGTGCTTGGGTAATGACTTTAATAGCAGAGTGATCTTCTCTTCGATTAAACCCGGCACCAGATAATCCATTTGATTTTGATTAAATTGGTTGAGTGCCTCAATCGGCACATCGACATTTAGCCCATCATCACTCTTGCCCGGTAAAAATTTATATTCAAGTGGTAATAACAGACCTTGATATTTAACAGATTCAGGAAAAGCAGTTTCATTAACATCATCCGCCTGGCGATGCATTATTTCATCTTTACCTAGAAGTAAGTCCTGCTTTTGATCTGCATTGAGTGTTTTTGCCCATGCTGCAAATGACTGCCCATCATAAACATGAACAGGTAATGCATTACTATAAAAGTCATATATTGCTTCTTCGTCCAGAATATCAGGGCGACGTGTCTTTACCTCAAGATGTCTGATCTCATCGATGGTTTTATTGTTTTGTTTAAAGAACGCAGCACTTGACTCAAGTTCGCCTTCTATCAGCGCATTTCTGATAAACAATGCCTGTGCCTCTTTCGGATTAACACGGCCATAATTAGTCCTTTTCCCTGCCACCAGGGTCATGCCATACAAGCTGATTTTTTCAAGCGCGATAACCCGTGCGCTTTTACTATCCCAACTCGCATCAGAGTAATCATATTTCAACAGTTGTTTTGCGACATTAATTAACCATGCGGAGTCTATCCGGGCGACATTTCGAGCAAATAAACGTGACGTCTCAACCAAGTCGGCGGCAACAATCCACTTTGGTTTTTTATGGAATTGCCCTGATGCCGGGAACAAATTTAATTTAATATCACGTGCGCCCGTGTATTCATGTTTATCCGATAAAAATGCCACATGACTGGCCATGCCAGTTAAAATTGCGCAATGAATATTCTGGTAACTCGCCGGTTCATTATTCATTAACAAACCCATTTCCGTGCAAACATGGCGCAACTGTCTATGTATATCTATCCACTCCCGCATCTTCATATAAGACAAAAAGTTTGTTTGGCATAGTTTCCTGAGCTTATTCTGCGACAGTTGTTTTATTTGCTTTTGATAAAAATTCCAAAGATTAAGAAACCATAAAAAATCCGAATCATCATGCTTAAATTGTTCATGCGATTGATCGGCTTTTTGTTGCTTATCGATGGGGCGTTCCCTCGGATCTTGAATACTCAGCGCACTAATGATGATTAATATTTCATGCAAACAATTAAAATCATGTGCGGCTAACAATATCCTTGCATGCCTCGGATCGAGCGGGAAGCGCACCAGCTTACGACCGGTTGGTGTTAACCTCTCCTCCTTATCGAGCGCGCCAATTTCACGCAATAAACGCATCCCGTCATTGATGAATTTTTTATCCGGTGGATTAATAAATGGATATTGTTCTATGTCACCAATCTTTAATGCCTTCATTTGTAAGATGACAGAAGCGAGATTAGTGCGCAGAATTTCAGGCTCGGTGTATTCCGCACGGGATAAAAAGTCTGCTTCGCTATATAAGCGTATACAGATTCCTTCACTGGTTCTTCCACAACGCCCTTTGCGTTGATTAGCAGCCGCCATAGAAACCTTTTCAATCGGCAAGCGTTGCACTTTGCTGCGATAACTATAACGACTGATACGTGCCATACCGGTATCGATCACATAACGAATACCGGGAATAGTCAGTGAGGTTTCAGCAATATTGGTTGCGAGTACAATATGGCGACGTTTATGCGGGGCAAATATTTTATTTTGCCTGGACGAACTTAAACGCGCATACAATGGCAAGACATCTGTGTCAGGCAAGTTTTGTTTACGAAGAAATTTATCCGTTTCATGAATCTCGCCTTCACCTTCCATAAAGATCAGGATGTCACCCATGTCATACGACGTTAATTCACGTATAGCCTGCAAGATGTAGTCTTCGCGTTCGAGTAACGCTTCTTCATCATCTTCCTGCATGGGCCGATATAGAACATCAACCGGAAAAGTACGCCCCGACACTTCAATGACAGGCGCATTATCAAAATGCGTTGAAAAACGTGCAACATCGATGGTTGCAGAGGTGATAATCACCTTTAAGTCAGGTCGTTTGGGTGTCAGTTGTTTCAGGTAACCCAGGATAAAATCAATATTGAGACTCCGTTCATGCGCCTCATCGATGATTAAAGTGTCATATTGATTTAAATATCGATCCTGCTGTAATTCAGCTAGCAAAATACCATCGGTCATTAATTTGATGTAGGACTGTTCGTTCGTGACATCCTGATGTCGGATTTTATAACCGACTTCTTTGCCTAGTTCCGTCTTCAGTTCTTCCGCTATTCGTTTGGCTACAGTCCTCGCGGCCAGTCTTCTGGGCTGGGTATGACCAATAATGCCTTCGATCCCGCGCCCCATATCGAGACATATCTTGGGTAGCTGCGTGGTTTTGCCTGAACCTGTTTCACCACAAATAATGGTGACCGGGTTCTTGTTAATGACATTTCTGATCTCATCAAAATGCTGATTTATTGGTAAATTATCAGGAAACTCCGAGTGTGGACGGGAATCATTCCTGATCATTTTATTTTCAATCGACAGTTCAATGTCTCGTTCAAAAGCATCCCATTCTGCCGACTTGCCTTTGCGTTTTTTTAAACGATCAAAGGCACGCTCAAAACGAAACCTGTCCGCTGAACGTACTTTAGATAAACGTTTATGGAGTTGCTCCATTTGAACAGAGCTCATCTTCTGTCTTTCCTATTCATATCGAGATAACAATACTATGACTATGCATTAATCTGTAACAAACCCCAATTTATTGACACGAATCAAGTATTTATTTGTAATTTACTGATGGACTGGTAGGATAATCGAACATAAAATGTAAGAATTAAATAAACAGTATTTTCTACGTTAAGTACGAATTAATAATAAACAATATCAGTACATTATATTACTTTTCTGAAAGGGGTTTCCTTAACGTATGGCACTTGAATTTGAATTAGCCGGCTCACAAATTGATGGTGCACGAGACTATCAAGAAGATGCGTTCCTTATTACCAATTTAACTGATGCGAATGGGAAACCAAGCGCATTGGTTGTTATCGCCGATGGCATGGGCGGACATGCAGCAGGAAATGTCGCCAGTAACATGGCTGTTCAGGCATTCAACAAGCATGTATCTGCAAATTACCCGACCGATAGTATATCTGACATCCTGGAACAGGCCGTAGTCAAGGCCAACAATTCAATAAAAGAAACCGTCAAAGAAACGCCTGCCCTCTCTGGCATGGGCTGCACCATGGTCGCAGCGATCCTGGAAGATGGTAAAATGTGGTGGGCCAGCGTAGGTGATAGCCATTGTTATCTGGTGCGTAACCGTGAATTAATCAAGAAAAATGCCGACCATAGTTACGGTGGTTTTCTGGACAGGATGGAAGCCGATGGCACACCTGTAGAGCCAGAGCCTGGCTTATCTCGCAATATGTTAATGAGCGCGATTACCGGAGAAGACATCAATGAAATTGATGTGCCTTCCACCCCTCTCGAATTACAAGCCGGCGATAGGATCATTTTATGTAGTGACGGCCTAGATACCCTGAGCGCGGGCAAGATCATTCAATATTCCGAATGGTCTGAATCAACCAAGGAATGTGCTGATGCCTTAATGACAGCTGTTGAAGAAGCTAATATGCCGCGTCAGGACAATACCACTGCCGTCGTTGTTAATGTAAAAGAAACAGCTGCTGCTGAAGCACCTGCGCCAATGCCAGAGCCAGAAGAAGAAGTCGGCGAAGCAACAGCAGAAATTCCGATTGCTCAAGTTGCGACAGAAGAAATAGAGCCAGAACCACAATCCGAACAACCGGCTGTCGCCGAAGAAACTGCCGCGAGCTCCGCCGAACCCAAAAGTAAAACAGGCTTGATGATTGGTATTGCAGCAGCTGTTATTCTCATTGTCGGTGGCGTCGCTTTCAGCATGATGGGCAAAAACCCGGCACAACAGACAACACCAGTTGTCACTGAAGTTGAAACAGAATTTGAATCAGACGCATCGGGCGATGAACCGGTTGTTGAGGAAGAAGCCGCAGATGTGGCCGATAATGAACCCGTCGTTGCAGAAGCAGAAGAAGCAACGGTCGCAGCAACAGAGCCCGAAAAGAAGACAGTCGCCGCCCCGGCTAAAAGTAAAACAATCCAGGATGATTTAAAGTCCGGTGGCAAAGGCCCGGTGATGGTGATTGTCCCCGATGGAAAATTTGCTATGGGCAGCAGCAGCGCTAAAAACTCTGATGAACGGCCACGGCATGACGTTACCGTTGACCAATTCGCAGTAAGCCAATATGAGATTACTTTTGCTGATTATGATCTGTTTGCCAAAGCCGAAGGGCGTAAAATACCCGATTCACTTTATCTAGACAGAGAAAACCATCCGGTAATATTCGTCTCATGGGATGATGCTTACTATTACACAAAATGGCTGTCAGAACAGACCGGGCAACGCTACCGTTTGCCAACTGAAGCAGAATGGGAATACATGGCATCAACCGGTAAGAAATCTACCTTTTGGTGGGGTTACAACGAAGAGCCGAATCGTGCGCATTGTTTTGGTTGTGGCACTAACCTTGACCCGAGAAAACCAACAAAAATTGGTACTTTCGATCCGAATTCGTTTGGTATTTATGATACCTCGGGCAATGTTGCAGAATGGGTTCATGATTGCTGGCACGATAATTACAACGATGCACCGGCCTACGCAGAAGTCTGGGAAGGTGGAGATTGTTCCTACCGGGTCGTAAGAGGTGGTGCCTATAGCACCCCGCCGCAATCCATAAGAAACGCCAAAAGAGATAAATACAAATCGGACAAAGTGTATGACCATATCGGCATACGCGTTGTTAGAGAAATACGCTAAAACGCCTCAAATATACAGCTATAAAGACCTATTCATCACTATGCCCAAGTGACATAGCCGGGTCTATTCTATCGCGGATCAGTTGTTTTAACTCTTTAGAATCGGGGAATCGACCGTGCGTCTTTCTAGAGAAAACTTCTTCACCATCAACAAGCACAGCAAATACACCACTGCTGGAAGGAACCAAGGCAAGTTCCCCTATTCTTTCGGCGAAGGTCATCAACAGTTCTTGTGCCAACCAGCTTGCTCTTAATATAAAGCGGCACTGTGTGCAGTAATGAATCTCTATTCTCGGAGTATGAACTTTGGCAGAGTCCTTTTTTGCAACCATTTATGCTAAAACTCCTCTAAAAAAATATGTTTCAATAATTATTAGGGAAAACGTCATGACATCACTCTGTAAAACGCTCTTTTATCCGGCAATTTTACTACTCTTGCCCATGAGTGTTCAGGCAGAAATTAAAGTCTATATCGGAGTACCGACCTATTCCCACAATCGTAATTATTATCCCGGCAATAATTATCAAAGAAATTACTATAACGCATATTCAAACAATAGAAACAATGACTTATCTGACATTCACAGACGTTATGGTAACAAACATGAATATGATCGCATGCAGTATTACCGCAATAAATACCCTGAAAAGAACACTTATACATCCCCCCGAATCACCTCTCGCTATCAAAATGCATATCGGCAAGGATTTCTGGATGGGCAACGCTATAAAAGTAAAAAAAGAACCTACAAGATTGGAAAATAATTAATTCACATCATAGTGTTGCAAGGTTTTTTTCAATCGAGTTAATAAATAAAGTCCTGGCAGGGCAATAAAAAAAGTCAGCAAGAAAAACGTTTGCCAGCCGTATAGCGCGACAATTTCACCTGAGGGTGGTCCCACAAACACACGCCCGATAGCGGCAAGCGCGGATAACAAGGCAAATTGTGTGGCGGTATACTTGTGATTACATAAAGCCATTAATAAAGCGACGAAGGCTGCTGTACCCATACCACCCGACAGATTTTCCATCCCTATCACGATCATCATACCCAGATAATTCTTGCCAAGAATCGCCAATACCATAAACCCAAGATTGGTTAACGCCTGACATATTCCAAACCATAACAAGGAACGATACAAACCGAGTTGTACCATTATTGCTCCACCAAAGACAACACCGACTAATGTTGCGATGAGGCCAAAACCTTTATTAACAACCCCCACTTCCGATATAGAAAAATCCAGTGCCTGAATTAAAAAGGTGGTCGTTAAGGTTCCAGCAAAGGCATCCCCCAGTTTATATAAAATGATTAATGTCAGTAACAGGATTGCGGAAGGCCTGTTTATGAATTCGACAAAGGGTTTAAGTATCGCATCTTGCAGCGACTTGGGCGCATTATTATCAATTGGTTGAAAACAGAAAAAAGAGGTCGTCATGCCAATCAGCATTAGACCTGCCATAAACAAGTATGCTGTCTTCCAATCAATGAAATCGGCAATGATTAAAGCACCTGCGCCTGAAACCAGCATGGCGAGCCGATATCCCGCAACAGAAACTGCGGCACCAAAGCCACGCTCCGGTGCGGGCAGAATATCCGTGCGATAGGCATCAAAGGCGATATCTTGCGATGCCGAGCAAAACGCAATAAAAAATGCCACCATGCCCATTATCTTTAAGTCTTCATCCGGCGTTAATAATCCCATGAGGGTGATTAGAATTAATAGACCGGATTGTGTTAGAAACATCCAGCCACGGCGCCGACCAAGCTTGTTTGGTATAAACCGGTCCATTAATGGCGACCAGACAAATTTTAGGGTATAGGGAAGTCCGGCTAGGGAAAACCAACCGATGGAACGGATATCGACATTTACGTCGGCTAACCATGCCTGCAATGTACCGGTACTGAGTGCTAATGGCAGGCCGGAGGAAAATCCTAAAAGCAGGATCGTCATCATGCGCGCATTGAATAGATGTTCTATTGATTGTTTAGTGGGGAACATAGAATGTCATTGTTGTTATTCTCACGTTATCATAAAGCATGGCTATTGAAATTGAACGAAAATATCTTCTCGCCAATGAGAATTGGCGCAAAAATGCTGATGCAGGCATGCCTATGATGCAGGGATATATGAGCAGTAACGATAAAAGCTCTGTTCGTATTCGGGTGAATGGTGAAACAGCTCACCTTAATATCAAGAGCAAAACTATTGGCGCCCAGCGTAGCGAATATGATTATGCTATTCCTCTGATTGACGCTATGGAGATGCTTGAATCTTTATGCGACAAACCCTTGATAGAAAAAACGCGTTATCACGTTGATTATCAGGGTCACGAATGGGAAATAGATGTTTTTGCCGGGGAAAATGCGGGATTAATCGTTGCTGAACTCGAATTAAGCTCAGTCGACCAAGCCTTCCCACTACCTGACTGGGTTGGACAGGAAGTCACGGAAGATCCACGATATTATAACATCTGTCTTGTTACCCATCCCTATAAAGACTGGTCATAGCCGTGCTGTTGCATTATTCAACAGTCTTATGCAAAGCGCGGGTTTATTAAGCTAAATCACTGTTATTTAAATATGTTTCAAATTAGGAGTGCGCTATAATTGTTCATAATTTCCCTTTCACACCGTACAACCGTTAAAATATAATAATGATTAATTCTGTATACCTAAATGGACGCTAAGACTCACAAGCAAGATGAAATATTAATCGACAAGTTTAATCGCGTTGTCGATTATGTGCGTATCTCGGTCACTGACCGGTGCGACTTTCGTTGCGTCTATTGCATGGATGATGAGATGCAATTTGTGCCACGTGCGCAACTGTTAACGCTGGAAGAAATTGGAAAGATAGCTCAGGCATTTACTGAACTTGGCGTTAAAAAAATTCGTATCACGGGTGGTGAACCACTTATCCGTCGTAACGTCGTTAAATTATTTGAAGATATCGGCCAGTTACCCGGCTTGAGTGAGCTGGTTTTAACGACTAACGGTTCGCAACTCACCAAGCTGGCGCAACCTTTAAAAGATGCCGGTGTTAAACGCATCAATATCAGCCTCGATTCGCTTGATGCTGATAAATTCAAACGCATCACCCGTGTTGGCGATTTAGGCAATGTTCTGGCTGGCATAGAGGCTGCGCGCGCAGTTGGATTTGAAAAAATAAAACTAAATGCCGTCATATTGAAACATCGCAACGATGATGAAATTATTGATTTGGTGCGTTACGCCAGCGATAGAGATATGGACATCAGTTTCATTGAAGAGATGCCTCTGGGTGTTATTGGCGATCATGACCGTGCCGAAGCATATTATTCCAGTGATGAAATAAGAGCTGATCTGGAGCAGGCCTTCACGTTGGTCCCGACAACGGAAACAACCGGTGGACCATCCAAATATTACAAACTAACAGAAACTGACACCCGCGTCGGTTTCATCTCCCCGCATAGTCACAATTTTTGTGAGCAATGTAATCGAGTAAGGCTGACATGCGAAGGTCGCCTATTATTATGTCTTGGCCAGGAACACTCTGTCGATCTGCGCAAAGTCATCCGCGCCTATCCCGGAGATATGGACAAGCTGAAACAAGCGATAAAAGATTCAATGTTAATTAAGCCTAAAGGCCATGATTTTAATTTAACGGAAAAACCGATCATATTCAGACATATGAATGTGACTGGAGGCTGAGATGTCGGACTCCTTCCGTCCGGAGATGACAGCAGCCGGGCTTTCTCCTACTCAGGCTGTACTCGCTACAGATGAATATCAGAATACACGCGAACTCCACGTTGCTGAAGAACGCCCATTAACCATATATATCGACAGTTATGAAATCGTCACTCTGATGACCCTCGGCACACAACCGGAAATGCTGGCGTTGGGCTATTTAAAAAACCAGGGTTTAATAAAAAAAATCACTGAAATCAAATCGATTCAGGTCGATTGGGATGTGAATGCGGTAGCAGTGACTACCTTTGAAGATCGCGATGATTGGAAAGATAAGTTAGGTCCGAGGATAGTTACCACAGGTTGTGGTCAGGGCACTGTCTTCGGCGACATCATGGAAGATCTGGATGCACTCGCTATACAGCCGATCAGAATAAAACAATCACGCCTTTATCAGCTACTTAAAAACCTGAATGTTTATAATGATGTTTATAAGAATGCCGGCGCGGTACATGGCTGTGCCCTCTGTCATGATACTGAACCGTTAATTTTTATTGAAGATGTGGGGCGGCATAATGCGGTTGATGCGATTGCAGGCAAAATGTGGTTGGATGGAATATCGGGTAATGACAAAATATTTTATACCACCGGCAGATTAACTTCGGAAATGGTCATTAAGGTCGCGCAAATGGAAATACCTGTTTTATTATCGCGATCAGGCATTACTAAAATGGGCTTGAATCTGGCACGCGACATGAATATCACCCTCTTATCCAGAGCCAAGAGCAAGCATTTTCTTGTGTATAACGGTGTCGAAAATATTGAGTATGATGTCGTGCTGCCGCCAAAACGAGAAGTTGCCAATATGGTTAAAGAATAAGTGTATTTTCATTTCAGCTGACCACCACCACTTATATAAATTTATTTACAAGAATGAATATTAAAACAGACGTTACCGGTGTGATACTCGCGGGAGGCCAGGCTAGGCGCATGGGTGGGGAAGATAAAGGCCTGGTAATGCTTAATGATAAACCAATGATTGAATATATTATCGCTGCCTTAAAACCACAAACATCGAAGCTCATTATTAATGCAAATCGTAACTGTAATATTTATTCACAGTATGGTCTTGCGATTGTAGAAGATGATTTGTCCGGATATTGTGGTCCATTATCAGGAATCTCCAGTGCGTTGCAGGCTATCGAAACGGACTACTTGGTAACCGCACCTTGTGACACCCCCTTCATCACTCATGATCTGGTAGAACGACTGGCGCAAGCACTTGAAGATAATCAGGCTGACCTCAGCGTTGCACATAATGGCGAACGTATACAGCCTGTTTTTTGTATGCTTAAAAAATCCTTACGCGAATCATTAAATAAATATCTTGCCAGTGGAGAAAGAAAAATAGACCGCTGGTTTGAACAGCACCATTATGCAATTGCAGATTTCAGCGATGTACCAGAAACATTTGATAACATAAATACACCTGAAGATGTTGAGCAGGCGCAGTTTAGGTTTGAGACATTGTCATGATAGAAATTAATTCTAAAGTCCCCGTTTTGGGTTTTGCCGCTTATAGTGGCACAGGCAAAACAACATTATTAGTCAGCATAATACCGTTGTTGAAAAAGGAAGGCTTGGAAGTTGGTGTTATAAAACATGCACATCACAATTTTGAAATTGATCAACCGGGCAAGGACAGTTACGAATTGAGAAAATCAGGCGCAAGTCAGATGTTGATTGGTTCAAAAAAACGTTGGGCCTTAATGGTAGAAAAAGAAGAAACTGATCAGGCAATACGCTTACAGGAATATATTTCACATCTGGATCAGGACAAACTCGACATTATATTGGTCGAAGGATTCAAGCCTGAAGCTCTGACCAAAATCGAGATACACCGTCCTAGTCTGGGTCACCCACTAATTTGCAAAACAGATGAGAGTATCATTGCCGTCGCCGCAGATGATGATCTTGTAGAAAAACCGGATGTGACAATTCTGGATTTGAATAATCACGAATCAATTGCACATTATATTATTAACACTTTTGATTTAAAGAAAAATAAAGTTGCGAATCAATAACGGAAGCAGAGATGCAAAATAAAACTATCAATAAAGACATAAGCTGCATGGATGATTTTGATCCTGAATCTTTACTGCCTGATGAAGCATTAGCAAAAATTTTCGAATCGATTTCCGCAATCACAGAAACAGAATCATTACCGATACGAGACGCGCTTAATCGTGTTTTGGCAACAGATATTAATTCCGAAATAAACGTTCCTTCCGGGCGCAATTCGGCAATGGATGGTTATGCGATCAATGCGAAAGATTTACCAAAAGATGGCGTCACAACACTGAGCCTGATTGGTTCAAGCTTTGCAGGAAGACCTTTTAACAAGAGCCTGAACACTGGTGAATGTGTACGAATCATGACTGGTGCGATTATGCCGAGTGGCTCTGATACTGTTGTGATACAGGAAAATGTCAATGTGTCCGGAGACCAGATCAGTATCGGCAACGACACAAAACCCGGCGACAATGTACGACAGGCTGGTGAAGATCTCGCTATCGGTGATCTCGTTTTGGAAAAAGGCATGCGCCTAACACCGGCCGACATTGGTTTGTTAGCATCATTAGGTTTTGCGAACGTTGATGTTATTCGAAGACTTAAGGTTGCGTTTTTCTCAACCGGAGATGAATTACGTTCAGTGGGAGAAGTGCTCGAAGACGGCATGATTTATGACAGCAATCGTTACACTTTGTATGGCATGCTATCAAGATTAGGCGTTGACATCACCGACATGGGTGTTGTTAAAGATGACCGCCAACTCATGGATGAGGCTTTCAAAGAAGCTGCTGGTCATGTCGATGTCCTTATCACGTCAGGAGGCGTATCCGTTGGCGAAGCTGATTATGTAAAAGAAACATTGATCAAACACGGCAATGTCAATTTTTGGAAAGTCGCCATGAAACCTGGACGCCCTCTTACCTTTGGCAAATTAAATTCGACTTACTTTTTTGGTTTGCCAGGCAACCCTGTTTCTGTAATGGTCACGTTTTATCAATTTGTTCAACCTGCTTTACGAATGCTTTCCGGCGAAAAGAAAACAAACCCTGTCATTGTAAAAGTGCCTTGTATTAGTAAATTAAAGAAACGACCCGGTCGTGTCGAATATCAGCGAGGCGTATTAGAACAAGATACAGCCGGAAGAATGGTGGTTAGAAAAACCGGCGCTCAAGGTTCCGGAATTTTACGCTCCATGGCTGATGCGGATTGTTTTATAATACTGCCCATCGACAGCGAAGATATTAGCCCAGGTGATCTGGTTGATGTTCAACCATTTAACGGGTTAATTTGACTAGAGGTGTCTATTTAATCTTTCATAAAGCTTATGTGCAGATTCTTTACCATAACGACTTTCTATTGCCTGAAGTATTTTATTTGGCTTTAGGCCTTTTATTTTTAAATGTTTTAGAATTTCCCGAAGGGCATTGTTCGACCATTGATTTTCAATTGCATCAAAGAGCATCTCAAATAATGTGTCTGACCAAAGGGTTTTAAGATCAGTTTTTTCCAGTACATCTTCTGTCTTGCTTATCATATGTTATTCATTTTAATTAAAGAGCTTAAATTAGCAGAGATTGATATTACAAACTGGTAAACAATTCACATTTATAACTTTTAGCTCCATATTTAGTTGTTTTTGAGCTTTATTATCTCCTCTACAATTAAGCGGCTTAAAGGTAATGAGCAAGTAAAAGCCGGTGAAACTGCATTTAATACATGGAACGATTTACCATCACCTTCGTATTTAAAGTCCATTTCCAGCTGTCTGGTTTTAACGTTAATCAGTTGCGCACGTATACCGGGTGCACCCCACTGCTTAAAGTCATTAAAATCAATGTTTTTCAATAACGTGCCAGCCAATTGCACGAGTTTCTTTTTTGAATATTTCTGCATCTCTTTAAAAGCCAGGTTTCTAAATCCAAAGTTATTGCTCAAAAACAAACCGGCATCAATACCAACAATGTCTATTAACTCTTCCAGATTGAAATTTTTCCAGCCCGTATAGTTTTCACGCCAGAAAGCAGGAATAGCCGTTGGACCTATCTTCGTTTTATTTTCTGCGGTAACGGTAAAGTGCACGCCAAGAAAAGGATTACGCAGATCTGGCACAGGATAGACATTGGTTCTTAACTTCAAGCCGTCATCGTTCGCATAAAGATACAAGCCCTTAAAAGGCAGGATTTTATAGTCTTCGGAAAAACCATAATCCTGTGCGATTTTATCGGCATACAAACCCGCCGCATTAATTAAATAACCCGGAGTAAAATCACCTTTGCTGGTGCTGATACCATTAGCAGATTTTTTAATGTAGGCGGTATCATTAAGAATGGATACGCCTTCATCAAGAAGTCGGGTTTGTATGGATTCAACCACCTGTTTCGGGTTAACCGTCGCAGTTGTTGGCGACCAAAGCGCACGTTCCAGTGTATACGCTAATGGTTCAATCTCAGCCGCTTCCTTTGCAGAGATCATTTCCAGTTCAACATTATTAACTTTACCTCGTCGTTCTAATTCAGCTAAGCCATTGAGCTCTTCTTCATTGCGAGCGACGACCAGTTTCCCGCAATGATTCAGCGTGAGCTTATAGTCTTCGCAATATTGTCGCCAGGCAAAGTTGCCTTCACGACACAGCTTGGCTTTTAAAGAATCGGCCGTGTAATAAAACCCGGCATGTAAGACACCGCTGTTACGGCCACTGGCATGGACCCCCGGCTGACTTTCTTTTTCAATAATGGTGATAGTTGCGTCTGAAAACTGTTTCTTCAATTCCAGCGCCAGAGTAAGACCAACGATACCGGCCCCGATAATTAAAAAATCAGGATTTTTCTTTGTCATATGCTTTTATTAACCTGATGTGTTTTTTTCTACCCACTTACTGCCGGCAGTTGTGTTCTCTTTCTTCCAGAATGGAGCGCTCGATTTTAATTGTTCCATCATCGTTCGACAGCTTTCAAAAGCTTCTTTTCTATGCGCAGACCAACTCGCGACGAGTACAATATCTTCACCAATTTTTATCTTGCCAATTCGATGAAGTATTAATACATCAAGTAAATTCCATTTTTCTATTGCTTCTCTGGCAATCGCGTTGAGATGTTTTTCAGTCATGCCCGGATAGTACTCCAGCGTCATACTGGTAACTTTTCGATCATCATTAAAATCGCGCATCGAGCCGACAAAACTGGCTGTCGCACCACACTTCCCGCTAAAATCCTGGCTTGCCTGATAAGACAGGATCTCCTGATAGGCATTAAACGATTCTTTACGAATATCAACCAACATAATCTAACCCCCGGTAACCGGTGGAAAAAAAGCGACTTCATCGCCAGCAGTGAGTCGACAGCCGGGTTTCACATATTCCATATTGACCGTCATCATCACATTATCAAATTCGACATTTTTGCGTTCACTAATCGATAACCACAACGCATCAACAGTCGTGTTTTCCTCGATCTCAACCGTTGCACTCGCTTCACCGATTAATTCACGTAGACTGGCAAAATATTTAACGGATACCTTCATTTGTTTAACCTGTTATTTATCTAAAACTCGTATTTGGGTAGTATTACAACATTATAACAAAGAGATAGTTATGGCATGTCTAAATTAACCCATTTTAACGAGCAAGGTGCTGCACACATGGTTAATATCGGTGATAAATCGATTAGTCATCGCATCGCTATTGCCTGTGGCTCGATTTCTATGCAAGAAGACACTCTGGATTTAATTAAAGACGGCGGTCACAAGAAAGGAGATGTTCTCGGTATAGCCAGAACTGCCGGTATCATGGGGGCCAAAAAAACCTCTGAACTAATCCCTCTCTGTCATCCTCTTGCACTAACGCATATCAACATTGACCTGAACATTGATGAAACAAAGTCTTTGATTTATTGCGAATGTCGAGCCGAAACAGACGGAAAAACAGGCGTCGAGATGGAAGCATTAACCGCTGTGCAAATAACGCTACTGACCATATACGATATGTGTAAAGCAGTGGATCGCGGCATGGTTATGTCCGGAATCCAGTTACTGGAAAAATCTGGCGGTAAATCAGGGCATTGGAAAAGGTAGGCGCCACCTGGTTATTGTTAAAACTTGGCAGCCTGAGCATGGATGGTTAAAATGTAGACAACATAATTTTTAATGGCGTCACTGAAATATCAGGACAATAATCAATTACTTAAGTATACTACGCCAATTTATAGGCTAGTGAATAATCGTCTAGCGTAGTATGTATTAGTCAACAAGGTTGGAGTATTTTAAAAATGGGCACATATAAAACTGATTCAAGCACCAACAGAAGTCACGGTATACTTAAATACCCTACTACTGAAGTTCAATTCATCAAAATATTGGACCACTTCGTTGGCAGGAATATTGAACGCGCGGTTCAGCATTTCGGTATACCCGAAAAGGAATTAAATCTTGAGAGTGGTCACAGGTCGATTAGATTTACAAAATCTGCGATCAGCTTTAACAGTAATTGTACGTTTACCGTTAACAATGTTGGCATCATTAAAGATTACAAGTTTGAAAGAGGCGAAGTAGCCGCTTAATAATTACAATTAAACGGCTTTGAATGCTATGACTGATGTCCTGAGAAGGGCATCAGTCATATTTAATATATTTAAATCGCGCGTCATCCGGGGTGCCTTCCAATGCACTCTCCTCTTCTGCTGCTGGTTGCCACTGAATAACCTCTTCAATTTTCAGCGCTAATTCAAAATCTTTATCCGTTATGCCTTTGGCGGCATGGTTCATTAACTTCACCGTGACGAAAGCATACGATGCGGTTAAATCCGGGTGGTGCCAGGCAGCCTCTGCTAAATGCCCAACCGTATTGATGACCATTAGCGTAGCTTTCCAACCGCTCGTTTTGTACTTACGGCGTATCCAACCACCTTCGTAATACCACAGTGGAAGTTCTTCTTTTAGACGCGCCTCTATTTCTTCTTCTGAGTATGTCTCATCTTTTACTTTTTTACGCCACTGTGCCATTACTTAATATCTCCTTATTATATGCTTTATCAGCATAGCCGATAATTTTCTCTTGTGGGATTGCATTTCTTATTTTTTTTACCTGGTTCAGATCTATTGCTTGTACTCGATCATGCCTGTTACAGAGAGCGCCTCTAAAGCCCAGATAATCAGGACCCAGTCTCAATAAGCTATCAATGTCATCAAGCCGAAGAGAACCGGCTAACCCCGTTAATAAACGATGAGTCTTGGCTCTTTGTATAAAATCTTCTAATACATCCAAATTGAGTAAAGAACATAAGCTTTTATCAGATTTATTCTTAGTATCAAACATTAGACCTTTGATATCGCTGTTCATTAACCCATCTAGTTCGTTCATGCCGGGAATATTTTCTGCAAAAAGAACAACAATTATATTAACACCCTGGTTAGCAGCACTGTTGATAGCTTGAATAAATTGTTGCGTAACACGGCTATCAAATAAACCCACTTTGACAAAATGCACGCCAGTGTTCGCCATATTGACTATGTGCTTATGCAGAGATAAATCATTTGGCTCAACATCACCTATGGTTGCGCTAGTCAGAATAGCATCACCAACAAAAGTAACTATCTCGGAAACAATACCAACATCAAGCGCACCTAATGCGCCTTCATGAGGATTTTTCAGGTCGATGATGTCGACACCCTGATTCAAAACAAGTTCTGCCTCTGCTATAGACATAACACTGGCTAACATGCCGGTCATTGCGGGACATCCTTAAAGGATTCTTGTCTGAATGATTCGATTTTTTCCATGAGCCACCCCCATGCTATTTTTTCGTTATCACCGGCTGTCTTATCGATAGCGATGGTTAGATATTCCAGTTCCTGATCAATTTTGTCCATACTTAACATATGCAAACGACTGACGAGTATTGCCGCTTCTAATACAGCAGACTGTGCCCGATTAAACCCTTTAAAAGGGCTATGAGTAGACTCATGAATGAGATTACAATAAAAAGAAGGTCGTATATCATCATCTTCAAATGAATCCAACTCAAGCTCAGCATGACTTAAAGCGGCTTCCAGCCGATGGCCCCTGATTTTTTCTGTTGGTGTTAATGGCCAATCTTTGCGACCGGTTAAACAGCCTGCAAAAATCCTGACGTCATCAATACGATTAATTACTACTGTGTTATTACGTTGGATATTCTCCAGCGTAGCAGAAGGCTTGAATGGTGCGATAACAATCTGACCGTCTTGCTCACGTATGCCCATGGGGGCAATATGAGTTGAGCCATCTTCGTTGCTTGTTGTAACAATAATTTCCTGAATCATTTGTTTATTTTCTTTTTTGTACGACTTGCTTTTAAAGTAGTGCCTTCCTGCTTGTAGTCGGAAGTTTCTTTTCTGAGTTCTTTCATAGTGTGTGCTGCGCGAGAGTCTTGGTCTCTTTGCTCTTCAGTTTTTGTATCAACACACGCGCCCCAATCCAGTTCTTCATCTTGCATGTAGTGCTTACCTAATTGCCAGGCTATTTGAGCCTTCGACAATTCAACGCCCATATAGAATGCATGTGGAGCATCCTCCTGCAGCAAACTCAGCTTGGGAAACATTTCGAATGGATTAGTTTCCGTGTTGAAACCATGACGATTATATACGTGTATACCCTCTTTACTCACCTGGATTCTATAACTGGGGTCTTTAACCTGTTGATATATTTCCTTAATTTCATCGATGTCATAAGGAAATGGTTTTCGTGCATGCATACCTAATAATGAACTGTCGAGTCCTTTTGGCAAACTGCTATCCCTCCTCGCTGCATACATCATTCGACGTGCTTTATCCGCTTCACGGACAGCAGAAGAGCAATGTGGACTTACTTCTGTTGCCAGAACCGCATTCAGGTGCATTTCAGAAATCAAACCAAATAAAATTGCATTAATACCGGTCGTATCTGCTTCTGTGAGCTCTGTCAGATTACCGATACCCATCATAACTTTAATATCAGGACAATTCTGACGTAGCTCATGGTAACGAATTATCGATTCTGTAAAACCAAAATGAATCGGGTCAAGTATTGCATCTGCAAAGAAAGGGCGATTTTTCTTCGCAAACTGTTCAATAGCACGATAAAGTGACGGCATATCACCATGTGTCTCGGGAATCAGGACTGGAATCGAATCTACTTCGTCGGCAATCCATAAGGAGCTTTCTTTTAAACTGAGTAGATAATCCGCGCCAGCCCGACCACCACGCAATAAATCATCTTCTTCAAGAGAATCAACACTGACTTTAAAGCCTGCATCATGCAGCGCATGTACTGTTTCTTCAAGATGGGGAAATGGAGTGTCTGGTAGACATCCAATATCAATGACATTAGCACCATCCCGTGCATATTTTTCTGCACGTTCCAGTATGTTGTCTATACCGACCATCGGCGCATCAACTATCTCAGCAAAAATATCTACATCGTATTGGCTAAGATCCGGGGGTTTACAATCCCTGCCAAAAAAACCAGGAAGATCCTTTATGTCGATAGTGCCCCTGATACATTCAACGCCTAGCTTTGAAGACGAGACGGATAAGTCACCACGACAAAGGCCAGGAACGATAATTTTGTCCACGCCATCGAGATCGGAGAGTCGACGATTGATCATTTGCGCTGTCATCAGGGCTGCGACACTGACACCAATATTTCGAATCTCATAAGTGAATTCGGTTGGTGCCATTTCTCTTAAGATATTTTCTAAGCGCTGTTGGGCCAGCTTACCTGTCAGAAAAAGAATGTGTTCTTTGATTGTTGCTTGCATTGCCGCTGCATTATAAGCAGAGCGAGAGTAATAATAGAGTACTATTTTTATTTAAATTATGTGGTTTAAATGAACCATATCAGTCGAATGATTACATCCAGATTGGAATAATTTAAATGCAATATATATCTATATATTGCATAAGATATTGTTTGTATCCATATGTTTTTATTGGTTATTTAAAATTTATTTTTTGTATTTATTTTAATGGCACGAATATCGCTCGGGCAGGAGTTAACAACAATTACAGAACCTCATAGGAGAATTACAATGAAATGGTCAACACCTGAGTACAGTGATATCCGTTACGGCTTTGAAGTAACGATGTATATCAACAATAAATAATCTTCAGATTTAATTAGACAAGACTGGTTACACCTCTCTAGCCGGGCATATTAGCGCTTCAATGTGCCCGGTTAACCTCAGAGAATGTCGAGCATTCGATCTGCAGGTCTAAGTCGTCTATTATCTCGAATCAAAATAACTACGAATTAGAAATTAAAGATTATGCATATTCATCTATTAGGTACAGGTGCAGGTGGCGGTTTTCCACAATGGAATTGCAATTGTGATAATTGTAGTAGACTCCGTAAAGGCACGATAAAGAGTTCAGCCAGAACCCAATCATCAATCACAGTCAGCGGCAATGGTACAGATTGGGTGTTATTTAATGCCTCCCCCGATATTCGTGCTCAAATTGAATCCTTCCCTCCACTTCAGCCCGCTCGACAAGTCCGTGACACCGGGATTTGTTCTATCATTCTCTGCGACGGCCAGATTGATCATTCAACCGGCCTGATTATTCTGCGTGAACACGACAAGCCGTGGGATGTCTATTGTACAGAAAGTGTCTATGAAGATATGACCACGGGTTATCCAATATTTAATATATTAGGTCATTTCAGAGGTGTTAATTGGCATGAAGTAAGCACAGAACAGGTGCCGTTCACCATACCCAAAGCTGACAATCTCATTTTTACGGCGGTCCCACTCAAAAGTGAAGCACCACCGTATTCTCCACATCGACATAACACTGTGCCGGGAGATAACGTTGGTTATAAGGTCGAAGATACCTCTACCGGCAAGAATCTATTTTACGCGCCTGGCTTGGGTGTCATTGAAGATCATGTCTATGATTACATGAAAAATGCGGACGTCGTGTTAGTCGATGGCACCGTCTGGACTAATGACGAAATGTCACGCCATGGCATTAGTAATAAATTAGCCAGTGAAATGGGGCACCTGGATCAATCGAGCAAAGGTGGCATTAAAGATACACTTAGCAGCCTTGAGAAACCTCGCAAAATATTGATCCACATCAACAACACTAACCCGATACTTGACGAAGATTCAGACGAACGAAAGCAGCTTGACGATCTTGGCATCGAAGTTTCTTATGACGGCATGGATATTCATATATAAAAGATCTGGAGAATCATTTAAATGACCGAAGAAAGAACACCCTGGACACGAGAAGAATTTGAGGCACAACTCCGTGCCAAGGAAAAGTATTATCACATCAATCATGACTTCCATATCCTGATGAACGAAGGCGGTTTGGATAAAGAGGCTGTGCAAGGTTGGGTTGCCAATCGTTTTTATTATCAAACAACTATCCCTATTAAGGATGCTGCAATCATGGCGAATTGCCCTGATCGTGATACGCGCAGACTGTGGATACAGCGAATTATTGACCATGACGGCCTCAAAGGTGAAGAAGGTGGTATAGAAGCCTGGTTGCAACTGGCAGAAGCTGTTGGTTTGACACGTGAAGAAACACTCTCTTACGAACATGTATTGCCTGGTGTAAAATTCGCAATTGATGCTTATTTAAATTTTGCACGTCGTGCTACCTGGCAAGAAGCAGCCAGTTCATCATTAACAGAGTTATTCGCCCCCAAAATACATCAAAAACGGCTTGATAACTGGCCTGAAATTTACCCATGGATAGATAAGGATGGTTATATCTATTTCAGGAAACGCTTAACTGAAGCGCGTCGTGACGTTGAACACGGTTTAAATATCACGCTTGATTACTATAAAACTCGAGATGAACAGGAACGAGCTCTCGGTATCTTGCAATTTAAACTCGATATTTTGTGGACCATGCTGGATAGTATGTGGATGGCATACATCGAGAAAAAACCACCCTTTTACAACTGCAAATAATTATGGATATCAATAAAACAGATATTATTGAAATTGCACCAACTTTTAGAGTTCAGTGGGAAGAAGTACAAGATTGTTTTGTTGTACTTTACCCTGAAGGTATGGTGAAACTGAGTCAAAGTGCTGGAGAAATAATGAAGCGCGTTGACGGTAAAACAACGATCGAAGCAATCATTAAAGATCTTGAAACTACTTTCTCTGAAAATAATCTGGAAAGTGACGTGATTAAATTTTTGGAGGTAGCCTATGAGTCAGGTTGGATCAGAAACAGAAAATAAAGTGAACCCACCCTTGTGGTTACTTGCGGAGCTAACCTATCGTTGCCCGCTACAGTGCCCGTATTGCTCAAACCCACTTGAAATTTCA
Organism: uncultured Gammaproteobacteria bacterium; assembly: GCA_938084745.1. Lineage (GTDB taxonomy): Bacteria > Pseudomonadota > Gammaproteobacteria > Eutrophobiales > Eutrophobiaceae > UBA7359. The sequence continues at coordinate 111,935 of CALKEZ010000017.1, read as the reverse complement.
AAATATCAAAACGAACTTTCAACAGAAGACTGGGTTCGAGTTATGCAGCAAGCGCGAAAGATGGGCGCAACTCAACTTGGTTTTTCAGGTGGTGAACCGCTGGTTCGTCCGGATCTTGAAGAACTCATTCAGGAGGCAAGAAGCTTAGGCTATTACACCAATTTAATCACCTCAGGTGTTGGCATGGATGAAGCTCGCGTCAAACGCTTTAAAGACGCCGGGCTAGACCATATTCAGATTAGCTTTCAAGCCAGTGATGAAGAACTAAATAATTTCCTTGGCGGGACAAAAACTTTTCAACATAAAAAGGAAATGGCACGGATTGTAAAACAATACGAATACCCCATGGTTTTGAATATTGTGATACATCGAAAAAATATTGACCAAATTCGTGACATTCTTGATATGACGGTTGAGTTAAATGCAGATTACGTCGAACTCGCAAGTACACAGTACTATGGTTGGTCTCGCATTAATGTCGACCAGTTATTACCCACGCGTGAACAATTAGCACGTGCGGAGCTAGTCGCTAAAGAATATCAGGATAAAATGAAGGGAAAATCCAAAATTATCTATGTCATTCCTGACTACTTTGAAAATCGACCCAAACCCTGTATGAATGGCTGGGGAGCAATCTTTCTGACTATTGCACCAGACGGCACCGCATTACCTTGTCATGAAGCCGGACAATTACCTATCGAATTCCCTAATGTTAAAGATTTCAGTATTTCTGAAATCTGGAATGGCTCACCGGGCTTTAATCATTTCCGAGGATTTGGCTGGATGAAAGAACCCTGCCTTTCCTGTCCGGAGAAAGAAAAAGACTTTGGTGGTTGTCGCTGCCAGGCGTTTATGATGACGGGTGATGCGGCTAATGCAGATCCTGTTTGTGATAAGTCTCCTTATCATCAGGAGTTACTCGATGATGTTGAGCGGATTGCTAAATTAGCCGAACAGGAAGCTACGCATCAAGTTGAAGTTAAACCACTCGTGTTTAGAAATATGAAAAATTCTAAAAAGATTGTGAAAGAAGCAAAGACAACAGCTGATACCTGATTTCTTAAGAATGTATGATTGTCCAGGCCACATCGGCAGCTTGTCGATTTGGCCTGACATCATGTACACGAAAGAGTTTTACTCCTGCTTGCACTCCTAGTGCTGTTGTTGCTGTTGTTGCACCAATAAGTTCATCTGCTTTATTAACACTGCAAATGCTACCCATGAAACGTTTTCGACTTGTGCCTAATAATACGGGAAACCCTGTTTCGACAAATAACTTCAGGTTGTTTAGTAATTTAAGATTATGCTCACGCGTCTTGCCAAACCCGATACCCGGGTCAATAACAACATTCTTTTCATCAATCCCTGCCTTTAAACACTCATCCACCCTGCTCTCCAGAAATCGCTTAATATCCAATACAACATCATCATAAACAGGGTTCTTCTGCATTGTTTCCGGCGTACCTTGCATATGCATAATGATATACGGGCATGCTCTATCCGCACATAGCCTGATTATTTCAGGGTCATCATTACCACCTGACACATCATTAACAATAGTGGCCCCGGCAGCTAATGCAGCAGCAGCCACCTCTGAACGCGTTGTATCAATACTAATATTAACGTGGTCAGGCTTGGTTTCACTAATCGCGTTAATGATATGAACAACACGTTCAATCTGTTCTTTAGCACTGATTCGTGCTGATCCGGGTCGTGTAGATTCACCACCAATATCGATAATATCCGCACCTTCATCTATCATCTGCTTGCCGTGCCTGACAGCCGTCTCTAGATTATTATATTGACCACCGTCAGAGAAACTATCCGGCGTGACATTAAGAATACCCATAATCAAGGGTTTTTTGTGTTGTTCAATGATCATTCTAAAACAGTAACCATTTCATCTGTCGCCGATACCAATGCATCTATCATTGCTGATTCGCCTGCCAAATGGCCTGCGTTGGGTACGATAATTAATGTAGATTCTGGTAATGCCTTGTGAATGAGCCAGGAAGATTCAGGTAAGCACGTTAAATCTTTGCGACCATGAATAATGGTTGTCGGCACATGCGGTATTTTTGAAATATTGTTCAGGATATGATTTTCATCGATAAAATACTTGTTGTTTGCATAATGCATCTCTATCTTTGTTTCATTTATCAACTTGTCTTCATCGTTGACATCAAGCGTATATTCATCAATAAAACTATGGGTCACTACTCTACCCGCCCATAAGCCCCACTCTTTTGCAGCGTTTAATTGGGTTTCCCGTTTATCTGAGAATACACGTTGATGTAATGAAGGTAATAATTGTTCATTTTCATTTAAATTTAATGTTGTTATGAACTCATCCCAGTAATCGGGAAATATTTTATTAACTCCTGATTTAGCAAACCAATCAAAATCGCATTGTCTTGCCAAAAAACTACCGCGTAAGATGATACCTGAAATATGCTCCGGGTATTGTTCGGCATAGAGTAAGGCTAAGGTTGCGCCCCAGGAACCACCAAACAGTACCCATTGTTCTATATTTAACTCTTGACGTAACGATTCGATATCACTTAGAAGGTCATGCGTCGAATTATTATCTACGCAGCCATTGGGTTTAGAGCGATTACAACCACGCTGATCAAACAATATGATGCGGTATTTAGCCGGATTAAAGTAGCGCCGATGATTTTCATTGCAACCCGAACCCGGGCCACCATGCAAAAAGATAATTGCAGGCGCCGTCGGCTCACCTACCTGCTCATAGTAAACCTGATGTGAGGAGTTCGTTTTAAGCAAACCTGTCTCAAAAGGTTCACACTCCGGATAAAGGGTTTTCAATTCGATTGGAATTTATAATTGAAGTTAAATGTCATTCAATATTTCTTTTCGTTTGACTGCGTATTCCTCTTTTGAGATTAACTTTTTCTCAAGTAATTTATCGAGTGTACTGATGCGTTCTTCAATACTTTTAACCGAAGAGGAATCGTTGGTTCGCTCTTCCATATCTTTTCTAAGGCGAGCCATTTCAGATCTCATTTCACGTCTTTGTTTTGCGAGTTTTGCAGCTTCGATCTTCAAAGCTTGATCCTGTTTTAAACTAGGATTTTCTCTTTCATTTTTCCTGGCAAGATATGCTTCTGCTGCGAGTTTTATATCTATTTCAAGCCAATCCGGCCGTAGTTTACCCTTTATTGTATTTTGTTTCACACCGGGAATACCAATCATTGCAGCCTTAAAATTTCTCGAGTTACTTGTTCTGCTACCAAAATCGAAATTATAAGCAATCTCACCAGTATTACCCGGGTCAAGCAAATTTTCAGTGGCCGTATTTCTTGGAAAATCAAATTCGCCAATGATGATATTTAATTTCTTATTTTTGTAAAACGCACGTCCGGCAAGAAAGGTCTTTTCCGTTAATACGAGCAATTTGGTAGCCTTACCACCAATAACAAAAATAATATCCTGATCATCTTGTGCATTATCCAGACCTTTTGATAAATATTCGGCAAGAAGGCGAATTTGTGAATAAGAAAATACTGCAGAGATAGATTCAGCACCTAAAATATTGGTTTCCGAATACTCCAAAGCTGTTAACGCATCAATTATTTCCTTCTCTTCTAACTCTACCGGGTGGTCATTTTTACCGAATTTATCATCGTCTTGTTCTTCATATTTGAAGTAATTATTCGGAGCACCTTTCCATATGATATCTTCTTTATCACTACCAAAAAAACTGACCGAAAATACCGTATTTGAAAAAAATACCAGGGAGATAAATAGTAATGTAACTGACTGATTTTTATTGATTTTCATATTATGGACAATGTTTACCAAGACTTGATAGGGTTAGAGTTATTTGCAGGCAGGAAGTTTACATCAAATAGGTAATTAAGGGAAAAACATTAATCTCCATATGGTTTAACTGACACTATCATATTTCTTTTTTTAGATTAGCCCATAAAAAAAGGCCTCCGAAGAGGCCTTTTTAATACTTAACTATTACTTCTAACTATATATATATAGTCTTAGAAGAAGTAGGTTGCGCCAAGAGCAAACATGTCAAGCTCATCAGCACCACCATAATTAGTACTACAGGTTGTAGCTTGGGCAGCTGTACCACCACAATCTACATCAAGGTCAAGCTGTTCCCAAGTACCATAGATTTGAAAGCCAGCACCAAAGTACTGAACTAGTTCAAAACCAATACGCTCAACTTCAGAACCAGTCATACCTACGTCACCAGCACCCATGGCATCATTATATGAGCCATATTTGAAGGAAATTGCGGTGTCACCTAAGCTATTGAAAGCACGTTTTACACCGACTTTAATGAAGTATGAATCAACTTCATCACCAACAGCATTACCTGTAGCGTTTATTCCAGTACCGTTATCTGCTTCATCATGCATGTACGCAACAGAACCAAAGATACCTGTACCTGGATCCATCAAGCCACCTTGAACCTGAAAGACTTCTGATTCATTAGAACCATCAAGAAGGTTAGAACCACCACCGCCTTGATTCATCGCATAGCCGATACCAATAACGGTGTTTAAACCTGCAATTGATCCTGAGTGATTCAAAGAGATGTCATAGATGTCGTCATTAGCATAGCCAACAGCGATCTTCACACCCATGATTGCAGGAAAGTCATAACGAATACCAGTACGATAAACACCGTTACAGTCAAAACCAATACCTAAACCAGGTGTGGTTACACACTGTAAGTTACTAGCCCAAGTTGTGTTTGCAGCGCCTGCACCTAAACCTTGAATGGTGTAACCATTGCCACGGAACACTGGACTCACGCCAGACCACAAGGTCAATGAAGGATCAGATAATACCGCGATGTTATCAGTCGGCATTGTTTGTGTACCCAAGGTTACTTTACCAAAGGTACCACTCAAGTGAATGTTACTGGCGAGTAAACCAATATCACCACCGAAGTTGTTTTGGTTATCAGATGCTTGGTTGTAAGATAAAAGAGGTGTAGCACCGTTATCGGTACCAAGACCGCTTGTAGGTTCGAAAGTTAATTCAAAACCAGCAGTGATACCACTGTTTGGTAATTCTTGTGTACCGGTAAAAGCGATACGGCTAGCAAGTGTAGTACCGTTGTCTTGTGATGCAACGATGTCGCTGTTATTACTATCGTCATAGAAAAACATGCCTTCATTGATCCAACCAGAGATGTTAACTTCTCCGGCGGTTGCTGCTTGTGATAATGGAAGCAGTGCTGTCGCAGCGATCAGACAAGCTCCTTTAATTGTTTTATTCACGTTGTATTCCTCCTTAAGAAAATACACATTTTTATAGTACTAAATTTACATCTCTAGAGATAAAAATTGGCCTCCCCAGCCTCGTTTCCCCTAAATCTTAGATTCAACAAGTCTTTTGAAGCTAAATCTTACATAGCTAGAAAGCCATAAATAAGATAAACGCAAAAATACTACATATTTCTGTGTGTTGCAAACATTTATTGTCTTTAATACAACAAAAAGATTATTGTGATAAAACCGTTGTTTATCTGCAACACTATCTTAAACATCCTTTATTTATCGGCATTAGAGACTTGTTGATGTTACAAAGTGAGAATTACTGGTGTGCTAGAGACGCAATATATTGTTGTGAAATTACTACAAACATGTTTTCTTCAATATATTCATTAGCTTACGATAGATACTAAATGCATGTAATGAGCTTTTAGACGTTAGTGAATTACAAGAATAAACTTCTTGTTTGAGCTGGTATTTTTAATTCAATGTTACTATTTATCAAAATAATGCTGCTCCATGCGCGGATAGAGTTGGAGAACAGCACGTTTGTATTCTTCCTGCAAAATATCTAAATCTCGGAAAGATTGCGGTAATTCCATTTCCAAGGCTTCCGGCATGGTTAAACCATTGGTTAAAGCCTGTTCTAATGTTGTGCGCAGCCAGGAAAGATAATCACTCGTTTGTTTCATTGGATGCTCGTTATTTGTAATCGGACCATGACCTGGAATTAAATATGTGTAATTCAGCGTTTGTAACCGGCTGAGACTACTTAACCAATGCTCTATATTAGCATTGGCCAGTGCGGGTGTTCGGTCATGAAAAACCAAATCTCCCGTGAATAACATGCCTGTCGTATGATCCAAAATGACCATGTCGGAATGGGTGTGTCCATCTAAAGCAATTATTTCTATTTCATGTCCACCTATTGAAATTTTACCGGGACTAATCACTTCCGTTGGAATATAGACCTCGGTTTCTTTCATCCAGTCGCCGATAAGCACGTAGAGATTATCTGTAAAAGCATCACCTTGTCGTTTAATGCCATCAACAACGCCTGCTAGTGTCGTAATAGGCACATCTGCAAATGCTTTATTACCGAGAAAATGATCCGGGTGATGGTGGGTGATAAACACTTTGATGATCGGTAAGGCTGTGCTTGCCTCAATGTACTCACGCATTTGTTTGCCATAGCGGTACGACGGACCAGTATCAATAACAATAACGCCTTCATCAGTCACGATGTAGGCCGTGTTAACAATGTTGCCTCCATTATTTTTAGAGAAGTACTTGGTCGAACCGATAAAAGCATAGGTACCTTTAGCAACCGGCTCAGCGACTAGACCATAATCAAGTTCGCTTGCTAATGATGTTTGCGATAGACAAACAAAGAAGATGAAATGCACCAGGCTGGAAACAAACACCTTTATGATGCCGCTAATTTTTCCATCGCTGGCATCAATGCAATTGATTGAGATTTTCATATCGAAATATTAATTAATAAAAATTATATTTAACCAGCGATAAAGCATCAGTTTACTTCAATGCCTGGTTAATTAGGTTCCCGTTGTTATCGCGTCCAGTCAAAATGAGCCCCTGAAATTGACTGCTTTGAAGATCAACACTGAAGAACGGATTTTCACTGACGGGCTGATAAGATTGTATCTGCGCCAGTAAGTCACCATGGCTATCTTTTAATTCTAATACTTCAATATAAAATGCCGGAATACCTGCTGCCAATCCTGTATCCATCGGGTGCATGATACGAAAGCGTAATCTATCCGGCTGGTCTGTTCTGGACCAAAGACGCGACTTAACATTTCCAAGTGTCTCTCTCCAGTTGGCAAGACCACGTCCAACACTCGGTGCTGTACAACCACCACCGGTTGCATCTAACCATTGGCCACCAACATGCCAGACACCGTCAGCAGTTCGTGCAGCAGCGCGAACCGGTGTTGACTGCTGTACTTTAAAACGAAAAGCAATGAAAGGTTCGATCTTGCCCGGATGAAAATTCAGGATTTTCTGAATCGGATTTAGATCGGCAAACACCCTGATTTCTTCTATATGACCTATCCCCTCCACTCTCACTGAAACAGGCACTTGCAACGGGTCTTCTGCTACAGCAGGAACGATGACTTCGACTCTATCATCGAACACAACTTCTTCATTTGCCAAAATGACTTTATGTACTGTCTTCCAACCAGGTGAGTCGAGTGGATCGATTGTTAACTCGGCATAAGCAGGATCACTAAAGATCAAAAGCCAAACATTAAAAACCAAAAAATAATGAATGAATGATGATTGATTCAGTCTATTTCTTGAGCATTGTTTTTCTGGATTAGTTTGTTGCATCATCTTAATTAATTGAATGTTGTGATTCCAATTTAAACTAACATTATTAACTATGCACTTTATGCTCATCTTTAAAAATGACCATAAACAGGCATGCTAATTGGGGAATGATTTATTTGTGATTAGCAGCGCTATTTCTATCAATACCGTATTTTTTCAGTTTTAAGTATAACGTGCTTTTTGCAATACCTAAATGACTCGCCGTTTTTGTTAGATTACCTTTGGAGGATTTAATTGCAGAGATAATGATAAGACGCTCGGCATCATTAATACTCAGGTCACCATCATTCGCCAAAGCGTCTTTAATTGATGTTGACTGATTCCCTTTATCTGACGGAGAATAAAACTCACCCGGTAAGTCATCGACAGATACGATATCTGTTTGACACATCAAAACAGAACACTCGACTATATTACGTAATTCTCTAATATTTCCCGGCCAATCATATTCAATGAGCACCTTGAGAAATTCAGGATCAAATTGTTTGGTAGGTGCATTATCGCGTTTTGCAATTTGCTCAGCAAAATAGTGCACCAGAATTTCAATATCTTCTTCACGCTCACGCAGAGCCGGGATAGTCAGTGTTATTACTGAAATACGATAGAATAAATCCATGCGAAAAAGTCCTTCTTTCACATCATGGCTTAAATCACGATTTGTCGCGACAAGAACACGAAAATTAACTTTTCGTTGTTGATGATCACCCAAACGACAGATTTCACCTTCTTGCAATACACGCAAAAAAGTTGCTTGTATATCCAGTGGCAATTCACCAATTTCATCTAGAAACAGGGTGCCGCCATCGGCAGCTTCAATTTTACCTTTCTTGCCACCACGTAAAGCGCCAGTAAAAGCGCCTTCCACATAACCAAATAACTCACTGGTAATTAAATCGCGAGACAAACCACCACAATTTAGTGTGATGAGAGGACCTTTGGCATTTGGTCCTGCAGCATGAATAGCTTTTGCAAACATTTCCTTACCGACACCTGTTTCGCCCTGTATTAAAATTGGAACCGGTAATGCAGCCAGACGTTGTGCCTTACTGATGGTTTTTTTCAATGCCGTACTACAGCCGACAATATCTTCAAAGTATTTAGCTTCGCTATAAAAAGAAGCCTTACTATTGATAGCCAAATGCATGCTATGCGGCGAAGGAATAATCAGCATACTTCCCAGTTGATCTTGACCTTCCATCACAGGTTCAATCCATTCCTTGCGTAGCCATTCTGCTCCGGGTAATTTGGAATTCTTGTCACTATTGTGAATGATATTTTTTGAATTTCCGTTAAAATCAATACCACGCACGGCAAAGTTCGAGGCGACATTCTCATTTGCTTTGACAAGATAGCCGTAGTTATCCAGCAACATCAGAGCATCATTTGTCGGTGAAGAAAACATGGAAACGGCGGCATTTAACAATCTGTTTTTTTCTTCCAGGCGAATGCCAATGAGTCTGCTTTCTATCCTGGCAGCCGCGTCGACAACCAGAGCTTGGGTGTGGTGATTAAAATCGCTTGTTAAACCTGACAAATCCAGAACACCGATAATTTCCTGACTGCTCGGATCTCGAATCACCATAGCTGAACAAGTCCACGATTTGATACCCTCACAAAAATGTTCGGTGGTATTAACCTGAATAGGTATGCCTACGGACAGTACCGTTCCGATCGCATTCGTGCCCGCTGCATGTTCACTCCAATTTGCCCCGATACATAAACGAATATCATGCCCATCTTCCACCGTTTTACGGTCACCTTCCACATGGAGACAAATACCATCGCGATCTGCCAGAATCATCATTGATCCCGATTCCGCGAGCAATTCACGCGCGTGTTGCATGACCGGTTTAGCCGCTTCTAGTAATTGTGCATTATTTCTTAGCAGTTTTTGATAGGTTTGATCATTGACACTTAAACAGGTTTTACTGTTTGAGGGGTCTACCCCGTCTTCCAGACATCTTGACCATGATTCAAATATAATTTTTCGTATCGAATTTTTGGGTAATTCGCCGCTGTTAACGTACCTGTCCCATGCAAGGTCTACCTGACCAGGATTAATGTCATAGATACTACGTTTATTAGTGTTTTTCATGCTTATATCACCCCAACCTGAGCTATTACTTTTGATGAAAACGGCAAATATTTTAAAGGATTTTTATTCTTGAAATGACTCACTACTGTTGCGTGTAATTTTTATTATTTAGGCAACATCATAAAAATAAAAACGTACGATAATCGTACTCCTCGAAATGAGGTTAATCAAGCTAGTGTATAGCTATATGGAACATCCTTTCTGTCAAACATGGTCTGAAAGATGTAAATCTCTAGATAATGCATGCAAATTATTGCACTGCAAAAAAAAACGTAAACATCATCTACACAGCTAAATTCAGACATCTAACTATCAGCTTTAGATTGCCCTAATATTTGGACTTGATAACGGGATTAGGATTCTAACGTGAACCACGTTCATGCCTGTTCATACATAAAACGGTATTGAATCTTTATGCATCTAGATCTAGAAACAAACACAGGCTATCAAGTACAGACGAACAAAAAGCCTAGATTAATAATAGAAAAGCCCGTGCTATTTGGTATGGAAACCAGTAACTAAACCGGATTTTATTGCCGGTTTAGTTACTGGTAATTAATTCTTGCTGCTGGAATGTGATGACTGGTACCAAACTTATTAAAAATTTGCTTGATGGTGCCATTTTCTATCAATTTATCCATCGCGGATTTAAGCGACTCTACTAAAGCCACATTAGTAGCTTTAACTGCCAAGCCCAGATCCCAGGAAGGCTTTGCTATTCCCGGCATCGGCATAAGACCAATTTGATATTTTTCTTTTGAACTGCCGAGACCAGCCTCTATTTCTGTTCGTGCCCCCATAACAGCAGCCAATTCCTTATTCAGTAACGCTTGTGTCGCTTCACGTATAGACATAAAGTGAACGACATTATCTCTAATACGGCCTTGATAGGCACCTAACAAGTAGCCATCTGCCATGGTTACTCTTTCGACACCTATTTTATTGGAAAAAAATACTGTCATTTTAGGATTAGCACCAAGTTGGTCCGTATCAGCAGCAACGACGACTTGCTCTTCGGAGTAAGGTGCGATGAAACTTACTTTATCCTCGCGATCAATCAGAAACTGATCGTAAGGTATGTGCAACATCACGTCAGCGGGTGGACCGGTAACATGATGTCCTTTCCACACGTAGACTCTTAAATCGTCTTCAAGCGACTCATCTGCGAAAACCAAACGTATACTCGCTTTAAGGCCTAACTCTTCGGCTAGCGCCCTACTTATATCGACATCAATTCCTTCAGCCATGCCATTTTCAGCTTGATATGAATACGGCGGAAAATTATCGTAAACCGCAAACTTTAGTATCCCACCGTTAGTAGCAAAAGTAGTTTCAGCGATAACTGAAGCGGATATAAAATATATCCCTGATAACAATACAATAAATAAGTGCTTAACTTTAAATAAGTGCTTAACTTTCAAGTTTAAATACCTCATTAATCCTCTAGTGCAATCGTTTCTATCCATGCCCATATAGCCCATAACGCTTCCTGACTATAAGGACCACCGTCAGTATCGGCAAAAACAGGCATATATGTTATACCATTTCTTATTGCCCCGTTACGAACACGCATAACAAACCATGCATCATCTTCTGCATTGTGTTTCATTTTTCTCAGATCCGGATTTATCCCGCCTGAGATGCCTTGGAGACCATGGCAACGGGCACAGTTCTGTCCATAGGCCGCTTCGCCAATTTTAATCGCTTTTTCATTACCAGAATAAGGATTTCTCTCCAACCATTCATCACCAAGATCTTCCAAGCCTTCGGTATTTACCGGTTGTGGCGCAACATCACCGTGAGCATAAAGCAATGTGGAAAAAAAGGAAAAAATGCAGATAAAGGCAACAGCAATAATATTATTATGTTTCATAAGATGATCTTCTCTTAAAATTTTAAATATAAACGTAAAGTTTCGACTCTACTCAATAGCTTGAGTTCATTCATATATTATTCAAAAGGAGTTTTTTAATGCAATCAGGGTCAATTAACGACAAAAATATTTATAAGTGACGAGGCCAACATTACGTTGGCCTCGCCATTACTTATTTTGGGTCACTAGTACCCAATATTACCTAGAGTTTATTAATAGAGCTTAAAGACAACTAAGCTAGCGCCCTGATTAATACCCTCAATCTGCTTAGCAACTTCACCACCCCAGAGAGGTACTGCAGCGCCCCAACCAGATGGAACTGCGATGAACTGTTCACCACCCTGTTCCCAGGTAATTGGTGAACCAACGATGCCAGAACCAGTGTTGTACTGCCAAAGTTCCTTACCCGTTTTTGCATCAACTGCTTTGAAATAACCTTCTGGTGTACCGTAGAAAACCAGATTGCCCGCTGTTGCCATCACACCACCCCAGAGAGGGCCTTTGTTTTTGACTTCAAATACCTTCTTGCCAGTTAATGGGTCAAAAGCACGTAACGCACCGATGTAATCATCGAAGACAGGTTTGATACTGAAACCAGCACCCATATAGGCTGCACCTTTCTTATAGGTAACTGGCTCATTCCATAAATCCATACCCATTTCGTTAGCAGGAACATAGAAAAGTCCGGTGCCTTGGCTGTAAGCCATGCCCATCCAGTTGGTGCCACCAAGGAAAGAAGGCGTTACTGTAATAACAGTACCTTTTTTACCATCAGCGCTATCGGTAGGATTACCAGGACGCATTCCGGTCTCAATTGGTCGGCCCGTTTTCAAATCAATCGCACTTGCCCAACTGTGTTTTTCAACAAAAGGAAAAGCATTAACCAGTTTGCCGTTTGTTCTGTCTAGCGTATAGAAAAAACCATTTCTGTCGGCATGACCAGCTAATTTCTTACCACCTTTGTTGAATGCGACTGTGTGGTTTGTACCATCATAATCCCATGCTTCGTTAGGTGTGTATTGGAAATGCCATTTGATTTTGCCTGTATCAGGATCTACAGCAATTGTTGAGATTGCATAGAGATTATCACCAGGACGCATGTGTGAGTTCCAAGGTGCTGGATTACCTGTACCCCACATAATGAGTTTGGTTTCTGGGTCATAGGTTCCGGTATTCCAAGGCGCACCGCCACCGACTTTCCAGAGGTCACCAGGCCATGTCGCATTTAATGTGCCTGTCATGCCATTAGGTTTACCGTTTAATGTACCGATATGACCTTCGATAGTGGGGCGTTCCCAAACGAGCTTACCGGTCTTGGCATCAAATCCTCTTAACATACCTATAATACCAAATTCACCACCGGCAACACCGATAATGACTTTGTCTTCGGCGATTATTGGAGCAGCGGTAGATGAATGCCCTGCTTTAAAATCACCCAGGTTTTGTTTCCAAACCACTTTACCGTTGGCTGTATCTAAAGCGATCAATTCAGCATCCAGAGTACCAAAGATAAACAGGTTGTCGAATAATGCACCACCTCGGTTAACAACATCACAGCAAGGCAGAATACCTTCTGGTAAACGATGCTCATATTTCCATATTTGCATGCCGGTTTCAGCATTGATTGCAAATACACGGTTATATGATGCCGTGACGTAAATCACACCATTATGAACTAATGGTTGTGCTTCCTGCCCACGCATTTTTTCCCCACCGAATGAGAACGTATAAGCTGGAGCTAATGTGCTGATGTTTTTGTCATTAATCTTTGCAAGTGGACTCCAACGTTGGCCTTGTGTGCCCATACCGTAAGTGACAACGTCGCCTGTCGTCGCTGCATCATTTTTAATATCATCAACCGTAACGCCTGCAACGCTATTGCTCATAGGCGCGGCAACGAGTACCCCTGCTATAGCAATAGATTTAAGAAAGCCTGACTCGCAGGCACCAGATATATATTTCATGTTTACACCCCTCTTTGTGTTGTATAGAAATAACTGAAATTACTAGTTATTTTGTAACGCCTTTAGTGTTTAAATAATTAAAGTACATTATGTAGAATATCCAGAACATTGGATTTTTAAACAGGAAATATACTAGCAATTCCTGAACCATAAAACAAACAACATTACCCTCCTCTAAAAAAACTATTGTTATCAATAAACTAAAAGGTTTTTTTAATGTAAAATCAATGTCTTTAGCGTTCGATTTTGATACACAATACAGTAATGATCGTACTATTTTTGCACTATTTATTATTCTAAAAACTACATAGAAACTAGCACTTAATTGGCAATAAGTACATCAGTTTAGTCACTAATACTGTGTCCTATATAAAAATATAGAAACATTATCTTGTTGTTTTTTTTGCAACAAACGAAAACAGTTGAATTAACAGCTTAGACAGGTAAAAAAGCATGGAACGACACAGAGGGGAATAAAAAAGCCACCTGTTGTCATGCAACAGGTGGCTCAGGGTTAAAACTTAACTATTCTTATTGTTGGAGGAAGCTCAGGCAGCTAACTTTTTAGGCAATTTTAATCCTAACCATCCATAAAAAGTCTTGATATCAGGCTCAAAATCATGAATTACTGGATACCAAGGTGTTGGCGCTTCAACGTCATGCTGACATGCACACTCTGGACAATAATATTCCCGATAGACCTGCCATTCCTGATTAGGTGCCATCAGGTTAGGATAAACTTGGTTAAACTTTTCATCCGTATCACGAACAAAAATAACGGCATTTAACTTCCAGTTTTCGGTATAAGGACCAAAGACATAACCGCAGTCACATTTGTTTACAATATCGCCGTTTTTATCTTCGACTATGTACAAGTGTGGTGCTAACGGCATGACAATTTTATCGTCCCATTTCGCCCTGTCTTGAAGAACGTCGATGTACATCGCAAAACGATCTTGATCCTTCGGCATGAAGAGCATTCTTCGAACTGTTTCCCAATCTAGATCACCGTCTATAAGGTCAGCAACCTGTTTTTTTGTATATGTTGTAGACATTTTTTAAAACCTCTAATAATTTAATGTTCAAGCATATGGGCGTATTGCTACGCCCACAAACTTAGAAGTGTTTATTCCTCTACTAAGACGACAGTCTTAACATCTGGCATTTGACTTAAGTCCATAGCGTGCTTGGAGCCAAAAGCAGGAACACCCAATTCTTTCTCTGTTACCAACCAATCAGATGGCAGTTCCCAGAATGCTCTGAACTTATCCAGAAATGGTTGTGACAATTCGAAACTTGACGCAAACATTTGTTGGACCTGTTTAGAAGCTTTCTTGTCGATGATGTTTTGACGTTCTGTCTTCATCCACTCTTTGACAGGTTTTGCACGTGCGAGACGTTCTTTACGCATCTCGGTTTGACGTGCTCTGGTCTTGTCAGCATCAACAGTGTAATAACCTTCGTCATCTTTTGTGAAGATAGCACCATAGATCTTGTACGCGTATTCTTCCAAGAGAACAACGTCATTCAAATCTTTCTGAATGTTTTCTATCGTACGATCCAGTGGGTCACCAAAACCTGGTCCACCACGCAGATAGTTCAAGTACAGATCACCGTTTTCAAAGATCTCTTCGGTGGTGATACATTGATTATCACGTTTAACGATTGCACCTGGTTCCAAATGATTTTCATAATCAGGATAATCAGGATTCCAATCATGGCCCATAGGCAATGATTTACCTTCAGCAATACGTTTGTGTAAACCGGTGTTGTGAGCTTCAAAACGGTAACCGGTTGCTGATGGATAACCACCATGCAGACCCCAGTCACTATTCATATAGCCATTGCCCATGAAGAACATACACCAGTCAGCAGAGTTATGTACCATACGCAGGGTTTCAAAACCCATACCGCCACGATACTTACCATAACCACCGGTGTTAGATTTGATAGCACGACCCATATAAAGCAATGGTTCAGCCAATTCCCAAATCTCACAGTCACCCATGTCGCCCTCTGGGTTCCAGATAGCTGCAGCATGATTAAGACCATCTTTCATAGCACAAGCGCCAGTACCACACGCAGCAGTCTCAAAGCTATTTACAGCGTGAATTTCTTCTTCCTGGTTAAAACCGCCACCTTGCATCCAGTTACATGGGTTTGAGTTACCCGCATTCACTTCTTCTAGATAACCACGAGAGAAGTAACCACGACTAACTGCTCTCCATAAAGAGCTCCATGAAGAGACCAAGAAATGCCAAGCATCAGCGTGAGCTGTTCTACGGTCATTAGGGTTGGTCCATGTACCTTTTGGTAAACGGAATTCAGAAGCGAAGAGAGAGCCATCGTTAATACGCTCAGTAGGCACAACAGTCTGGGTCATCATTACCCAGATACCACTGGTAAATGCAGTTGGATTTGCATTATACGTATGCCAACCCCAACGACTACAGCCTTCAAAATCAAGACGCCATGTTGCTTCTGGTTTAACAGTGATTGTACAAGGTGCGTGCATGATGGTGTCGACCTTTGCAAATGGAGATGGCACGTGTACATCTTCATGCATGTAAGGTACGTCAACAAACGCAACGGTATTGTACTTACCAGGGATAAGGATATCGCTAATACGTTTTACCAAACCACGACGACCGTCTTCGATAATTTCAGAGGTAAATTGCAAGAAGGTTTCAACACCCACATCAGCAATTACTTCTTCAACGATATCACGAATCATATGGTCACCAGCGATACGGGTTCTTTCATCAAGAATCCAGTATTTTGGTGTACGTACATTTCGTTGAACTTCATGCTGCCAGTCACGCATAGGCTTATCATTGATACCGGTCTTACGACAGGTAATCTGAACACCATCACCAAAACGTTGTACCTGACCATTTGACATAGAACCCGGTCCAACTGCACCGGTATCGATAACGTGTGTTACGCCACCAACCCATGCTACTAATTTACCTTCATGGAAGATAGGAACGATAGTTGCGATATCACAAGGATGCACATTACCAATCTGGCAATCGTTGTTAGTGAACATATCACCGGGGTTGATTGTTGGATCTTCTTCCCAGTTGTTCTCAATCATGTACTTGATAGCCATACCCATGGTACCCACATGAATGATGATACCGGTAGAAGTACAGACACAATCACCCGCTGTATTGTAAAGGGTGAAACACAACTCACCTTCTTGCTCAACGATAGGAGATGCAGCAATTTTTTTCGCTGTTTCACGCGCGTTCACAACACCCGCACGAAGTTTAGAAAAGATCTTCTCGAACGTGATTGGATCAGCCTTCTTCAGTTTAAGCTCTTTCAAACCGTCATAGTGACCAGTTTTTTTAGATGTGCTGTACATATCAGCACGATTCTGCATAAGGGTCTTGCCGTTGTGCAAAATAGACTTTTTGGTTGAAGAACCACCTGATATTGATTCTGGTTTATTCATATTTTATTCCTCTTTCTTAAATTTAATTAAGTGTTAAAACTTGAACCTATACTTCGATCAGATGGAAAAGTCTGTGCTTATCCATAAAAGTCTCGAAACCAGGCGGTACGACAAAGGTTGTTGCATCAGACTCAATTACACAAGGCCCAGGCATTTTATTACCCGGCATAATTGACTCCATATGATACAAATTAGCTTCATGCCATTCTTTCTTGAAGTAAAACTTACGTTTACCTAAGTTGGCTTCCTTAGAAGGCGTAGGACCTGCATCTGCCTGAGAAGGGATAGCCGGCTTCATGACTTCAACCTTACCATGCATAATCGCTGTGGTCACACCATAACCTAACTCAGGTGATTGTGCTGCGGTTGCATAAACACGACCAAAAGTCTCTTCGAAGGCTTCAGTCAATGCAGGCCAATCTTTAGCGCCTTTAACTGCTTTCAGAGGAGATGTAATCTCAAGGTCGTTCAACTGCCCCATGTATTGCATACTAAAACCAGGAACAAGTGTTACCTCATCTGGGCCATAACCATTAATCTTGAATTCTTCCAAGACCTTGACCTTCAATTCGTCCCAAGCTGCCTGCAATACGTTACAAGCTTCAGCCTTTGCATCGTCATCACTATCTGGCGGCATTGCAACATCAACACTCATGTCATAGCGATACTCAAATTCTGCAGTCGCACAACCGAACGCTGAGAATCCAGCCGCCCATGCAGGTACGATGGTTTCCTGAAAGCCTAAACCTTGTGTGTAACCATAGGCATGTACTGGACCAGCACCACCGTATGAGAAACAAACGAAGTCAGTAGGCGTATAACCTTTACTTGAGATCATATCACCAAGATGTTGCTTCAAAGACGCATCAAGTAGCTCGATAACACCGGCAGAAGCATCTTCAACACTCATACCTAATTTATCTGCGATTTGGTCTTTAATACACTGGCGTGCTTTGTCAACGTTAAGCTCTAATGCACCACCAAGGAAGTTATCTGGATTCAAATAACCCAGCATAAGGTGACAATCGGTTACTGAAACCGTTTCAACGCCACCTTCTTCCCAACAGGTACCTACTCGATAACCTGCACTGTCTGGACCAAGCTTAATAGCATCTGAATAAGGGTCAATACGGACATAACTACCCGCACCTGCGCCAACTGTATCCATGCCTACTAGTGGCAATGACAATACCAGTCGAGCCATATCTTTATCACGACCAATTGCAAAGTTACCTTTTACAATCAATGCCATATCAAAACTCGTTCCACCAATATCTGAACAAGCAATGTTTTCATAGCCAAGTTGCTTACCAAGATAAGCTGAGCCGATTACACCACCGATTGGACCAGAGACCAGCGTACGTGCTAACTCTTTTGCTTTCCAACTGATGGTACCGCCATGACTCGCCATAACGCGAACGTCAAACTTTCCACCTAAGCCCTTCAACTTGTCGCTCAAGTTCTTCAATGTAACACGTGAAGGCTCCGCGGCATAAGCTTCGAGAATAGTGGTGTTGGTGCGGTGACTCTCTTTACGACTTGGATAATAATCACAAGAAGCAAATACAGGAATGTCTTTACCTGAAGCCTTAACTTCAGCTAAAACAACATCTCTTACAGCTTCTTCATGCGAGTGATTAGCGTGTGAATTTAAGAAGCTAATTACAATTGCCTTAATGTCTGTTTCAAGCAATTCTCTAGCCGCAATCTTTGCTTCTTCAAGGCGTACTGGAATGACTACTGTTCCCTGGCAGTCAACACGCTCGGTAACACCACGAGTGTCTTGAATAGCAACCAATGGCTCATCATAACGGTGCGAGTTCAAATGAAGGCGATCTTCAAATGCATACCCAAGGTAGCACTGAATTGCGCGACCCATACGATGATTATCTTCAAATCCGCGACTACAAATCAATGCAGTACGGATACCAGTGCGTGAGACCACCCTGTTCAGCATAGCTGTACCGGAATATACGCATGTGGTCATTTGGCTGTAAACTTCCTCGATCTCACGACCTGAGTTAGCCAATGCATCTCTGCTAGACTCTATAACAGCGCTGGCTTCGTCAATACTACTCTGCGCCTTGCCTACAATAAATTGGCCATCGGCCGCAACGAAAAAAGTATCTGTCATTGTGCCGCCGGCATCAATACCCAGTACTTCGATAGGATTTTCTGAACTCAAAATATCTTCCTCCTAAGAATTGGTTCATAGGACATTATTGAACTTATGAACCAGATTGTTTTTATATTTCCGCGTTGTTTAGAGCAATTGTCGTGCCGACAGAGATATCGGAGAGCGCCGCCAGTTAAATTATTGATTATATTACTGTTAGTAAAATCACCAACAGAACTAGCCGTTAATATAAGCGTATGATTTTCGTTCGGTCGGTCGAAGACCGGTCAATTATTAGCCTAATCCTATTTGTTTAGGCCATATAATCTACCTGACAATTTATCGTGTATTTTTACTTTCGAAGCTAAGTGGTTTAAATTGTCTTCGCATTTGAAGAATGTATGCTATTTTATCCCAAATTCACTATTAAAGACTGGTCCATTAGAGAACTTATGACCGCAAAGCAAAATTAAACGTTCATTTCAATATTAAATACCATAACAATGTAATATATTTCTAACGTCTACAGTTTTATCGACTCTAAAAGCGAAGCGCTAGAATTTTCATTCAGGACATATCAGATTAATAATGCTCACAAAAACCTACAAATCACGATTAATTCTACAGTGGTGTATCTATGCCGGTGTCATGATTTTTTTATTATGGTTAAGCTGGCAACTTAATATCCTTATAAACATATTCGTCAGCGACCCCACTAAAATCACTTTCCTGATTGCTTTATTTTTTATTGGCGGAACCGTTCATTGCGGTATCCGAGCAAATTATTTATCCAGGCAACTCAATGCCATTATGGATATTGAAAATAATGTCCTCGCCTGGGATAGTAATAATTCATTACCCTCTGATTTTTTGATTACCATCACCAAAAGCATGGAAGGCCAGTCCTTGAACGGGGAACAATCAATGGATAATGCTTTGCTGGCAGAAGTATTTGCTGATCAGGCACACGCACAACATGAGTTAGGCTGGTTTTTTAACAGCCTACTGGTTAAGTTAGGATTGCTGGGTACCGTAATAGGCTTTGTGCTTATGCTGGGACCACTCTCAACATTAAAGTCATTCGATATTGCCGATGTTCAGGGAATTCTTACCTCAATGACCGCAGGTATGGGAGTAGCATTAAATACGACTTTGGTCGGGTTACTGTGCAGCATGTTACTTAGCTTTCAGTATCTGTTACTGGACCGAGGAGCCGATGAAGTCGTGGCAAGAACTGTTCATTATATGGAAACAGTACTAATACCCGCGCAACACAAAAAGGCTTGATAAAGTGGGCATAAGACGCTCAAGCAGAGAGTTCGAACAGGACCCATTCACGGATTTACTATTTAATTCCCTGTTAGCTTTCACCCTGCTTTTTCTGATCACGATTTTATTTCTTAACCCACCGGCTAAAACCGGGATTATTGATCCTAAAGCAGAATTTATTGTCACCATAAAATGGGATGACAGTAGTCCGGATGATGTGGACACCTGGGTACAAGGTCCTAGCGGCGGCGTGGTATGGTTTCGTAACTCAGAAGTCGGGTTGATCCATCTTGACAGAGATGATCGTGGCATAGCTAAAGACAGCATTATTGTGAATGGCGCTGAGGTAATCAATCCACTCAACCAGGAGGTCGTCACAATACGCGGCAATGTTCCCGGAGAATATATATTCAATGTTCATTACTACAACAGTAAAACGTTAAGGAAAGCAAACGTTGAAGTTCGTGCAGTAAAGGTCAATCCCCAGTTACAGGTGATTTACTACGGCACACTTGAATTAGATAAAAAAGGAGATGAAAAAACAGCAGTGCGTTTCACCATAGATGCAGAAGGAAACGTATCAAATGTTAATACACTATTTAAATCCATCGTCGAGGTTAACAAATTATGAATCAGGCTGTTTTGGGGCTAACACTAACGTATGTTGCATTAGCAGCATTAGTGCTGGCGATATTTTTACTTACTCGTTTACCGGTATGGATAAAATTTACTTTTGTACTTGCTGTTAGCGGATTTTATTATCTAACATTTTACAGCCTGCAAGGTTTACTCGGTTGGCCTACACAACAAACATTGCCTGATCAATTTCAACTGATGGCTTCTTCGATTATAGAACCTGATGAAGATGAAGGTGAAGCAGGCAGAATCCACATCTGGGCAACGTCATTCATCGACAATAAACCTGCACCCGAACCGCGTGCTTATGAGTTGCCTTATGATCTAGAATTACATTCAGCACTTGAAGCAGCGTTAAAAGAACAACGACGAGGCAACATACAACTCGGTCGTAAAAAGGAAGGCAAAACAACAGAGGATATGGCACGAGATTTATCCAAGTACGGGAGTAAACGTGAAAAGATTGAATTTTTTGATTTGCCTGATCCTGAAGTACCTGAAAAATAATCCCATGTCATTACTTAACGTCTCAACTATGAAATTAATTAATCACATAATGCTGTCTTTAGTACTGGCTATGTCACTGTCCAGTTGTTCTGAGAAGCCTGTAGGAAGCAAGTATTTCCCATTAAACGAAGGGATGACTTTTACTTACAGTTTAAAAACAGAATACAGCAATGAAAAAGAATCTATCGATAAATGGTTAACCATAACAAACATGGGCAAGGAAGAAACAGGGAACAAATCCTATTTCGTTCGACGCACCAGTTCAGGGATTGATTACTATATTAATTTCGACGAACAAGGTATTTTTCGTGAAGCCTTGCGTACCATGGTCGAATCTAAACCGAGACTGGATAGAGCGAGACGCTATATTTTAAAACAACCATTAGCCATAGGGACAGAATGGCGTGAGATAAGTCGCCCGTTATTAATGTTACGCGTATACCCTTATCGAGTGCGTGTCGGCAAAGATGCACAAGTCCCTATGATCTACCGCATCGAATCCCTTTCTGAAACAGTTACTGTCCCGGCAGGCACGTTTGAAAACTGCATTAAAGTTGTTGCTAATGGTACATTCAATACCTATACGGATGCTGTGAGTGGAGACACTGAAATCCCGATGAAAGTTGAAGAGTGGTATGCGCCTGATGTTGGCCTGGTGAAGCAGATTCGTTATGAACTTGATGGCGACATTATCGATATATTTAACACGCCTGTATTCCTGGGTGGGCATTCAACGCTGTCATTGGAATCCTACGACGACTAAAAGTGAAAGTAAAAACGGTTTAAGTCCATCATTTCACTGGATGCTATTAATTCAACCGCCACCCTTGTGAAAGGTTGTGTTGAATTTTTGTAAATACGCATCTACTTCGTCTTTGGCCAAGCCATGAAATACAAAGGTCATTGGTGTGTGATGAATTGTAAGCGATGCGATTTTTCGGGTTAGTTGATTCTCCAAATTAATATTCACATGCCCATTCAGGAAAGGAAAACTGACATTTGCGTTTTCCAGATCAATTTTTAATAAATGATTGTCGATTATCGTTTTAATAATGAGTCGATAAAACTCATCGTGTGTAACTGCAATATCACGTTTTAACTCAATTGAATCAGTCACTACATATCTTGTCCTGGATTGAAATTAATTTTAACCGCCAGCCACTGGTGGCCATATCGCCAGCGTATCACCGTCACTAAAGTTCAGGTTTTTCCTTTCTTCAGGATGTAGATAAACTCCATTCAACAAGACCAGATGAACTTCTTCATTTGGCACATTAAGTCTATCCAGTAGTGTAAAAGTGGTATCTGAGGGTGAAATATCAATCCTGGTGGCGTGCTTTACTGAAGTTTCCGGGAGATACTGACTTAAACTCGCGTAGAGTTTTAATGTGATTTCCATTAATGATCTATATCACTCCAGCATTGTGACCAATAGCTTGAGTATTAGCGAGATAGGCTTCCATAATACGAGTTGGATCTTTCAATAAATGATCTTTCCATTTACCCAGCCTTAATTTGGTTTGTATTAAACCACGAAGTACACCTACATGCTGTGTCAAACCAAGTGCTTGAGCACCCACTAGAATATCATCCTGAAATTGTAAGCTTATGTAGCGATAGCGATCATTATCACATAAATGAACTGATTCTCCGCCATCGACCCCCATCCAGAGTCCATAGGAACTCGAAATGAGGCCCATGGTATCGAGCACATTCATATTTACACAGCCTTGATGAGCCGTATCTTTACCTGACATATTCATCGCCGCTATGCGTCCATGATCTGCCGCCGTTGGTTGAATAGCCTGAACAGTGTATTCACCCGTTGAAAAATCCTTGCCTTGACACACATCACCAGCGGCGTAGATATCAGGAATGTTTGATTGCAGTCTGTCGTTGACTATAACACCAAAGTCAGTCTCTAAGCCGCTACCTTCGAGAAATTGAATATTCGCTGCGACACCGGTTGCTGATATAACTAAATCCGCATCCAGGACTTCGCCATTATCAAGTTTAACTTTTAGTGAGTCGCCACTGCCTTTTTCGATAGCATCTACACGTGTAGAGGTATGCACCGCTACGCCCTTTTTCTTACACCAATCTTTTATCAGGTTGCCCGCCGTTTGATCCATCATCCTTGGAACCATCCTGTCACCCATTTCGATAACGGTTAGGTTAACTTTACGGAGTGCGAGTGCTTCCAGAATAATACAACCAATAAACCCTGCCCCCATCAAGATAACATTGGCACCGGGTTGTGCTCTATTTACGATATTTCTACCGTCTTCTAGTGTCCAACACGAATGTATACCAGGCAGACCTATCCCCTCAATGGGAGGACTAACAGGGTGAGAACCTGTGGCAATTAACAATTTATCGTAATCAACTTTGTCATTATTTTTAAGACTTAAACATTTCGACTTTGTGTCTATCATGCTCACCCTGTCTCTGATCACATCAATTTCTTTATTTCCATAATGCGCAGCATCTTTTCTGAGATAGGTACCAGACTCATCAATTTTATTAATCAAATAATAGGGCAAAGCCATTCGTGAATATGGTGGTTCGGGTTCATCCCCAATCATAATTATGCTTGATGTAGGATCTACTTTACGTAAGGTTTCCGCTGCAATAACACCTGAAGGGCCAGCGCCAATAATGACATGCTTCATCTAGCTATTTTCCTTATTGTTTATTTGCTACTTAAAGACCAAGACGCATACGCGTTTCATCTGTAGGCACACCTTCCGGTGTCCAACCACGAAGCTGGTAATATTCTGGTAGCATTTGACCCAGATCGTTCACTCTGCCTTTTGCCGGGCCGGTTTTAGCAGCAATGTCTTTTAACAAACGTTTCGGTAATGTGTCGTCCATCGCCGTCAAGCCAGCTGCCAGATTAAATTCACGTTCCATATTCCAGATCCGTTCACCGACTTCAAGACATCGCTCAGCACTCCAGTCGCCTTCACAAGCGGCATCAATCTGTGGTGCGATATCTTCTAATGTCCATGCAAATGTGGTGAAAACACATATCCCTGCAGAATCGACAACGGCGGTTGCATCCTGAAATGCTTTGACTAGCGCTGCCTTTCCTTCAGTAACCAGCGGATCAGTTTTTTCGGGGATGCCTAGAATCTCAGAGGCAACGGTATACCCTCGAAGGTGACACGCACCACGATTCGATGTGGCATAGGCTAAACCTATACCTTGAATACCGCGTGGGTCATAGGCCGGGAATTCCTGGCCTTTAACCGTCATTGAAAACTCGGGACGACCATATTTTTCACACAGTCTTTTTGAACCCATACCCAGATCTAGACCAAAGCCCTCGCCTTTCACGGTAACTTCGGTTGCCCAGACTAGCGCCTCAGCAGAACCAAATTTCAGTTCCATCCCACCGGTTTCTTTTACTGTAATGGCACCTTCTTCAAACAACTCCATCGCGGCAGCAATCGTCGCACCAAGTGAAATCGGGTCAACCGCATCCTCGTTACAGAGAAAGTTAGCAAATGTAACCGCATCCAGATCATCAACACCACAGTCAGTACCTAATGACCAGGCATTTTCAAATTCAAGTCCGCCAGAATTGCCCTGATATTGAGGTTTGTCTTTTACGGTAAAATGATTCTTGTCGACAGTGGAAATTCTTTGACAAGCTATGGTGCAACCAAAACACGCACCATTTGTGGTTAGATTAGCCTTACCATCACTTGCACGTACTTCTAGCATGGCTTCACCAGAAATTTTGCTCGCGCCGTCAAACTGCACTTCACGGTGATTATGGGTTGGTAATGCACCAACTTCGTTAATCACATTCATCAATACCTGAGTACCCAACGCGGGCAAACCTTCACCGGTAACCGCATTTTCAGCTAACACTTTTTTTCCATCTTCAGTTGCCTTGAAAAACTTTGCTGGGTCACTAATGCCACCGACCCCTTTAGTCCCTCTGAGAACAACTGCTTTCACATTCTTGGATGCCATAACGGTGCCCACGCCAGAGCGTCCAGCAGCTCTATGCAGATCATTAACTATGGCAGAAAACAAACAACCTTTTTCAGCAGCACGACCAACCACTGCAATACGCAACATTGGGTCCTGATGTTTACTGTGAATTAATTCGTCGGTTTCCCAGGCAGATTTACCCCACAGGTCATCCGCAGGTATCAGTTCGGCCTTATCATTCTCTATGTACAAATAAACAGGTGTTGGCGATTTACCTTCCAGAATAATCATATCCCAGCCTGCGTTTTTCATCTCATTGCCAAAATAGCCACCCGAATTGGAACAGGCTATTGCGCCCGTCAAAGGGCTTTTCGTTACCACGGAATATCGACCTGCAGTTGACGCCATCGTGCCCGTCAACGGCCCCGTTGTCATGATCATCTTGTTTTCAGGACTGAGAGCATCACATTTAGGATCGATTTCTTCTACAAGATATTTTGTTGCCAGACCGCGCTGCCCGAGATAATCATTTGCCCATTGCATATTCAGAGGTTCATGTGTAATTGAGCCATTGCTTAAATTCACACGTAATACATTTCTAGTCCAAGACATTTCTAATTCTCCTAGGTTTGCGCACTATCTTGTGGAAGATTTTTTGCCGCATGCGCACGCATTCTTTCCAGACCACCGTGATCAGAATCCACATAGGTGATTGCCTGAGTAGGACAAGCCTTGGCACATTCCGGATCACCGCCACACAAATCGCATTTATAGACTGTGCCAGTATCTTGATTGTAATTAACCGTACCAAATGGACAGGCAATTGTGCAGACTTTACAGCCGACACAAATATCGTCGATGACCTCTTTTGCCCCGGTTGCTTTGTTAATGACAATAGCCTCAACAGGGCAAGCATGCATACACCACGCTTCACTACATTGCGTACAGGTATAAGGAACGAAGCGTCCCTCTTCATGAAAGGTAAATATTTTTATACGTGATTTAGATGGGTTGAAAACCCCTTCGGCCTCATAGGAACAAGCCATTTCACATTGCAGACAACCAGTGCATTTTTCCGGTTCGATCTGTAAAGATCTGAGCATTTCAATACCCCTCTTATTATTTAGTCCTGAACTGAATTCTTAATGATCCAATATCTAAGGAACTTTAATGATTCCGTCTATCTTATTGAAAATGATAGAACTCTATAATTTAAGACCCAATTATAAACGCTATTCACAATGATATCACCTATAGTTAATATCATTATAGTTAATATCATTATAGTTAAGAATATTTCTTTGAGAATGAGAACGTTGCAAAATGCAACATCCAAAATTTCAGTGCTATTCAGTGCCGTATTTCAGAATTATGTTTTTACCACAATACTAGCAGAAACCTCTATTTTTAATCATAATGCAATTGGCAGGGTTTTATTTAATAACTATGCCGATTAGCAGCATTAATTATTGATGGATAAAGAATGTATACGCTGGAAACAATAAAAAGAACGATCCCGCATAATACCCACGCATCACAATTTGCTATCGCGAATAGTTGGGAAAGATTTGTTGGTACTGGGCAATTAAACCATGACATTTTGCGGCCTGTTATAGCCAATAGCTGGTTACGTTGCCGTGAATCATTTATTAACCCTTTCAAGAATCGTGTCAGCCGGGTCATTTCTGAAGAAGACATTGAATCGAGATTACACTCCGAGCACCTCGGAATATCAGGCAAAAACGTACTCGACAGAATGGCTGTTTCTGTTGAGGGCACTGGTCACGCGATTATTCTTGCCGATAGTGCCGGAAGAATTTTGTATTCCGTTGGTCACAGTACTATTAGAGATCATCTGGAAAAAATTAATTTCAGGCCGGGTAGTGACTGGAGCGAAGACGTCGCTGGTCCTAACGGTATAGGCACCGCTTTAGCATTAGGACAACCCGAACTTGTATTGGGTGCAGAGCATTATTGTAGAGGTTGGCAGCCATGGGTATGTTACGGATCACCTATACATAATCCGTACAACAATTCAATACTGGGGTGTGTTGATATCACTGGTCCTGCAAATAAAGTCTGTATTGAAGCAATGGCGCTGGCTATGTCGATCACACAGTCGATAGAAACAGAGTTATCTGTCATACGGCTTAAAAATCGTGAAAAATTACGGCTCGCCTATTTTGACATACAAATAAATTATCCCAATGAGGCATCACTTATCGTTGACGAACATGGCTATATTGTCGATATGAACTCGCATACGAGCGCATTATTAAACTCTACCTCTTCGCTAATCAACAAACCTATCGATAACTTTTTTCCAAACCTTGGCTCACTTATCGACGCCTGTTTTTTAAACAATACTCAAAAAGAATGTGAAGTCGAGCTGGAACAAGTGCTCGGGGGGACTTCTCGGATTATCTTGAAACCCATTATGATCGAAGGCAAACAATCAGGATGTTTCATCATGATTGTGGGTGGCAATAAAATAATTAATAGTTTTACCAGTTTACGCTCAAAGGAAGATGACCTGATTAGAAACACACTGCTTAGAACAAATAACAACATAAGCAAAGCAGCCAAGATATTAAATATTGATCGTACGACAATATATCGTCGCCGTAAAAATTGGCAGTAACGAGTGCACATATATCTTTAAACCAGACAGACTGGTATCCTGATCGAGTTAGTTTGCCATTTTCGATTCAATTGAATTTTTTCCATGACCTGTTGTCACACTTAAAAAGCCTCTGCTTAATTGCATACCTATAGTATTTCTGAGCTCCATTAGAAATTAATACTGTTAATTTATAAGATAACCATTAATTTACCCCAAAGGTATCATTCTATGATTAAAAGACACATTGCACACATGTTGCCCGGCGTAATGATGTTGCTATTAGTATCGAATAGCGTCTTCGCTGAAAGTATTGAAGTAACATTTGCCTATATTGGTCAAGCTGACCCCAACCCCTTGCTCGGCGTTCAACAAGGACTGGATGAAGCTAATTTGCAAGGCCAGTTTCTTAATCAACGATATAAGCTGGATATAATATCCAATGAAAATATGTCTAAAAATGATTATTCCAAATACATCGCAATCCTGACATCTGTTGATAGCGATACGTTCACAAAACTTACAGAAAGTTTGCCCGATATGCCGATTTTTAATTTATCACTAAAAGACGATAACCTGAGGACAAGTTGCATTAGAAATGCGCTGCATATAATCCCCAGTAACAGCATGATCTCTGATGCGGTTAAACAGTGGAAGATGAAAAAAGCTGAGTCAGATGCTAATGCCTATGCCTGGCATCCTGATTTCGTAAAGTTTGCTGCACGCGATCTCAATAAGCGTTTCAAAAAGAGTGCTAACGTAGAGATGAATGATTATTCATGGGCCGGTTGGGCAGCAGTAAAAATGACATCTGATACCGTTGCCAGGACAAACATTACAGATCCTGCAAAATTATTAACATACCTTAGAACAGAATTGATTTTTGATGGCCAGAAAGGAAGCGATATGAACTTCAGAGAAACAGGGCAATTGCGTCAACCAATGCTGTTGGTTGAAAATAACAACATTGTTGCGGAAGCACCCGTCCGTGGTATCGCCAAACCACCAACATTGGACAGTTTGGGAACATTAAACTGTCAAAAGTAGTCTATTGCTTATTAAAATTTAAAATACCGGGAGTTATAAATGAAACTATATTTACTACCTTTGTTGCTATATCTATTTGCTTCAAATACTGTCAATGCCGCACCTACTGGACGTATCTTTGTGACAAATGAACGGAGTAATACTGTTTCCGTTATCAGCGGTGATTCTTTAGCTGTCGAAGAGACTATCGAGATTGGTGAGCGTCCAAGAGGCATTGGACTCTCCCCGGATGGAACTGAGCTTTATGTTGCCGTCAGTGAAGAAAACAAGATCAAGGTGATTGACCCGGTATCGCTCAAGATATTGAGAGAATTTGAAGCAGGTTCCGACCCTGAGACGTTCGCGGTTCACCCTAATGGGAATATCTACATTTCAAATGAAGACGATGCAAAGGCCACTGTATTTAATCCAAAAACTGGAGAACAAGTAGCTGAAATACGTGTAGGACTGGAACCGGAAGGTGTCGCCATCTCTCCCGACGGCAGACGTGTCATTGTCACCAGTGAATCGACTAATATGCTGCATGTAATTAACGCAGAAGATAATACCATTGAGAGTAATATTCTTGTTGGCTCACGCCCTCGTGCGGCAACGTTCACACAATCAGGAAACATTGCTTATGCAACAGCGGAAATAAGTGGTGAAGTCGTCAAGGTTGATATCGCATCTGCGAAAGTCATAAAAAAAGGAACCACTGGCGACAGCTCATCAAAACCCAAAGATGTGGTTTTAAGTAAAGATGAATCAACCCTCTATGTCGCTGGCGGCCGGGCGAATAAAGTGGTGGTAATGGATGCTGACTCATTAGAAATCATCAAGAAAATCCCGGTAGGAAAACGCGTATGGGGACTGGCTATATCGAAAGACGGGAAACGCCTGTTCACTACTGATGGCGTGAGTAGTACTGTATCCGTCATCGATACTGACAAAAATGAGGTTATTAAAATCGTCGACGTGGGTAAATTTCCATGGGGCATCGTAATTAACGATTAAATTGCTGTAATGCTATGCCGGGACAGTTTCAGTCTGTCCCGGCATGATTCAGGCCTGAATCACGTTATAGCGAATAGCAAGACGCGCAATATCTGCAACAGTGGTGACATTAAGCTTGCTCTTTATCTGCGTGCTGTAATTGGCGACAGTTTTATAACTTAAAGATAAACGTTTCGCTATTTCACTGGTATTCAAGCCTTCAGCTAACATACAAAATATCTCAAATTCACGCGTAGACAAATCGGATAAAAGTGAATCATGCCCGCGTGATTTTTGATAAGCCAATCTCTGTGCGAGTTCGGCATCAATATACTTTTCCCCTACGGCAACACGTCTTATCGCCTCCACCAGTAATTGTGGATCTGTACTCTTGGTAATATAGCCGCTGGCACCCGCTTGTAGAGCCTGTTCTACAAAAAGCACTTCCTCATGCATACTGAAGACCAGAATTCTGGCTTTATTATCGCGTGTATAAATTCGCTTGATTGATTCTATGCCACCCATACCCGGCATGGATATATCCATAACGATCACATCCGGTGCATGACTGATGTAACACTGATACGCTTCTTCTCCATTACTGGCCTCTGCCACAACAGTTATATCTGCTGAGTTTTTTAACAGCATTTGATAACCCGCGCGTACCACTGCGTGATCATCAACTAACATTACTTTTATTCTGTTACTCATAAAGTGTCTCTTCTATTTTATATTGGAATATATATTTCGATAGTCAGTCCTTTGCCAACTTCACTTGTTATTACAAAGACGCCATCATTCATTTCAACGCGTTCTTTCATACCCGGCAAGCCCATCCCCGTGGTAACGGCCTGCTCATCCAGACCAATACCGTCATCCTGTACCTTCAAATGTATATGATCTATACCAGAACATTTAGTTTTATTTAACGTTATAAAGACCTTACTTGCAGAAGAATGTTTTAAGACATTGGTCAAGCTTTCCTGAACGATTCTAAACAAGTGTATATTCAATGAATCAGAGAGATCAGACGGCATGTTTGAAAATGAAAAGTGACAAAAGATATCATCTTGCAGACTATTCCAGTCATCGATCATCGTTTGCAATGCCTTAACCAGTCCAAACTCATCCAGGACGGAAGGACGTAATCGAGACATCATGTTCTTTGCAACTTGATAGATATGATCTGAATATTCAATAATTGTGTTTAAGCTCGTTGTGACCTGCTTCTGATCAGATTCCGGACTATTGATTGTCGCTGCGGCAACCGCCTTGATAGCGGCTATTGTCTGTCCCAGTTCATCGTGTAATTCCTGTGCAAGATGTCGACGTTCTTCCTCCTGTATCTCAAGTGAACGCTGCGTTAACAATTGATTTTTGGCCTTACTCTCCGACAAGACCCTGGCCATATGATTAAATTGCTGTGAAATTCGATCGAGTTCGGGCAATCTGAAATGCGGTAGTTCTAATTGATAATTTCCCTGTTCAATACCAGAAAGTCCGGCCAGAACAGTCTTGATAGGTGCTAAATATTTTCCGATCGTGATATACACCAGCATGTTTGCCAGCACTATAAAGACTGATAGTGCAATTAATATGCTTCGAACTTCAGACCAGTTCTCGTCAATTTCATCGGTTGGATCTGCGCGGATAATGACGCCTGTCGGTGCTATAGCAGGACTATTCAACCAGCGTCGTATTTCGGTAGGCGGCGGCTGTACCAGTTTCACAAACCAGTCCGGGGCTTTAGCATTCTCAATAATGCTAAACTCTTCGTCTGGCATCAAGACATCCGCTGGATTTCGAATTTCGATACGCAGGTGCCTCGTTTCGTCCAGACTGGATAAACTATCCAGTATCTTTAGTTTATCCTGTTCTTCTGCCTCCATTGAAACTGAAGAGATGGCGATTTGAATTAACTGCAGGGCAAGTTGCGCTGTCGATTCAACTTCATGCTGAACAGCTTTACGTGCATTGGCGATGACATAAAAACTACTACATATAAACAGACCAATGAATAATAGCGTTATTAATAGATTCAGTCTGATTCTCAGGCTCATTTATAATTTAACCTCTTGATTAAAGATTCTAGAAATAAAGCCGATCTAATTGAATTACAGATACATTGTATTTGAACTAGGTATATTAAATCTTATATTCTTAGGGTAAATTGTGAATTTACAATACCGCTGAGATTTAATCAGTCAATATTTTAATCAATTAGGAAAAACTCCTGATGGACAAATGCATCAAGTATACTTTTATAACAGTGCTCCTCAGTCTTGTACTGCCAAATCACACGATTGCCGATACTAAACCACTCGAAGCAGCGGTCGAAACCAAGCTAGAGACTCTGGAAGAGAATATAAAATCGCAAAAAAATGTGGACCAACTGGTGAACCAAACTAAAGATTTGGTTCAACAATACCGTGATGCCATCCTGAAAACGGATAGCCTTGAGACCTACAACACTCAATTATCGAAACTAATCAAACAACAAAAAGTCTCTTTAAATTCGATAAAGCGACAGCTTGATAATGTAGAGGAAACGCAACGTAGCATTGTGCCGTTAATGATTAAAATGATTGACACGTTAGACACGTTTGTAAAACTGGATCTTCCGTTTCTCACCCAGGAACGACAACAGCGTGTAGCTGGTTTGAAAGAAATCATGGATCGACCAGATGTCACATTGCCTGAAAAATACCGGCGCATTATGGAAGCATACCAAATTGAAATGGAATACGGTCGAACTATAGAAGCTTATACAGACACCGTTAATATGGGCGGACAGGAATACACTGTTGATGTTTTACGCGTAGGGCGATTACTCATTAGCTTTCAGACTCTGGATGGAAAATTAAGTGGTGTGTGGAACAAGGAAACAAAAAACTGGGACAAATTATCCTCTGAATATGATCGTTCTATCAAGCAAGGTATACAGATTGCAAAGAAACAGTCGCCACCGGAACTTATAAAACTGCCAGTTGACGTTACGGGGAAAAAATAATGAACAAACTAATTATTTTATACCTGTGCCTGTTCCTGACGCCTGTCTATGCTGAAGAACCGAACGATTTACAATCACTACTCGAACAAGTACAAAAAGAACGTTCCAAAGAAAAGGCTGTTCTGACGAAACGTGAGTCAGAGTTTAAAAATGCACGCAACAAACAAAAGGAATTGCTGGAGGCTGCATTAAAACAATATGAGGCAGAAGAACAACGTAGTGAGTCTTTAAGGAAAAATTATGACAGCTATGATCTTGAGATTGCACGACAAAATGCTGTATTGAAAGAAAAAATGGGTGCGCTCAGTGAGTTAGATGGCATAGTTAAACAAATAGCCGGTGATATGGATGTCATTATTGATTCATCACTTGTTTCAGCGCAAAAACCTGATCGCGATAAAATACTGGACGTACTAGCAAGTCGCAAAGAACTGCCATCATTACAAGAGCTTGAAGACCTTTGGCTTTTAGCAATGGATGAAATGGTTGAGTCTGGCAAGGTCGTGACATTCCCGGGCAAAATTGTCACTGCTGCTGGAAATGAAATTGAACAGAATGTAACTCGGATTGGCGTTTTTAATGCTGTCTCTGCCGGACGTTTTTTAAGAAATTTACCCGAGACCGGTAAACTCATAGAACCCGGCAGACAACCCGGCCAACGTTTTCTTGATATGGCACAGGATCTTGAAAATGCTGATGCGGGTATCCATGCTTTTCCCATTGATCCTACACGTGGTGCGATGTTAGCACTTTTAGTTCAGGTTCCGGATCTTAAAAACCGTATAGAACAAGGTGGTATTGTTGGTTATGTGATCATATTTATCGGCTTAATCGGTGTATTAATTTCACTGGAGCGTTTAATTGTACTCGTCACCACCGGACGAAAAGTACAGAAACAACTTAAGAGTAAAAAGCCCGGTAACAATCCGCTCGGTCGTATCATGGCTGTTTATATTAAAAACCCCGATGTTGATACAGAAACCCTGGGACTAAAACTGGATGAAGCAATATTAAAAGAAATGCCGAAAATACAACGCGGTTTAGGTGCCCTTGCATTGCTTGCTGCGGTATCACCGCTACTTGGATTACTCGGAACAGTGACAGGCATAATTGAAACATTTCAGTCCATTACTCTATACGGCACAGGCGATCCACGAGTCATGTCGGGTGGTATATCGCAAGCATTGGTGACAACTGTAATGGGGCTATTGGTAGCGATACCCTTATTGTTATTCCATAGTTTTCTCTCTGCAAAAAGCAATACATTGATTCAGATTCTGGATGAAAAAAGTACTGCATTTGTTGCACTGCTTGCTGAAATAAACCGCATTAAAAACAATGTTTGAACAAATAGACATCATGCGAGATTTTTTCTCTAAAGGAGGCCCTGTATTAACAGGCGTCTTCGTGTTGTCTATATTTCTCTGGTTGTTAATTATTGAACGTTATTATTTTCTCTATAAAGTTTATCCGGTTCGACTGGAAGCTATCGTGCAACAATGGCAACGTCGGCGTGAACAGTCATCGTGGTACGCGCTTAAAATAAGAGACGGTTTTTTAAGTGAAATATCGATTGCACTAAAACATAACCTGATACCGATACAGGCATTAACCGGGATCTTGCCGCTCCTTGGTTTACTTGGAACAGTCACAGGAATGATCGCAATCTTTGAGGTATTAAATGTTTTTGGCAATGGTAATGCGCGCGGAATGGCAGAAGGTATTTCCAGAGCATTGCTGCCAACAACCGCAGGTCTGGTGACGTCTATTATTGGCATCTATTTTAGTGCCGATCTGAATAAACGCGCTAAAACAAAAGAATTATTGGCCAAGGACTTATTGACACATCACTGATATGAGACATATTCATTCTAAACAAGAGACCGCAGCCGAAAGCGTGAATTTAACGCCGCTTATCGACATGGTGTTTATATTGTTAATCTTTTTTCTTGTGACTGCTTCTTTTACCAAGGAATCAGGCATCGATGTTGATCGACCAACAGCTCAGACAGCTGTTAGAGAAGAACAGGGAAGCATGATCATCGGCGTGAGTAAAGACGGCGAGATATGGATAGAAAATCAAAAGATTGATATCCATGCCGTTCGTGCCCACGTAGAGCATCAACATGCACAGAACCCGGAAGGCACAATTATAATACTGGCAGATCAAAATGCCCGAACTGGCACTACTGTTGAAGTACTTGATCAAGTTCGTCTGGCAGGTGTCACCAATGTTTCAATTGCTGCATCAAATGAGTAATTAATATTTCTCATACTGCAAATTTATGACATTGCCCAAACTGAAGATTCTGGATGCCACGAAAATTCCGGCATTAATTCTTATCGCATTAATATTAAATATTGCAATATTTATCCTGATACAGAAACTGGTCAGTAAAGAACATGGGGCGCATACAAAACTGGCTAATATTGATCTCGTCGAATTTATTCGCATGGATAAGAAACCTGAGCCACCCAAGCAAAAAAAAGAAATAGATGATCTGCAACCACCGCCGCCGGAAAAAGAGCCGCCACCGCCGGAAATGGCTGAACCAGAGATTGATAAAACACAGACTCTGAAAACGGATCTAGCCTTACCCAAAATAGATATCCCTTTATCTTTATCAGGCTCACCTTATCTTGGTGATTTCAGTAATGGCGCAAATAGTGGCAAATCTTTAGGTAAACCTGCCAGGCCAAAAATTGATCTTAATGTGGTGCCAACGTTAAGAGTACCGCCAGTTTATCCGTTACGCGCCTTACGTAGTGGCATAGAAGGAGTTGTTACCGTTGAATTCACTATTGCTGTTGATGGGTCAGTAAAGGATCCGGTTATCGTCAAGGCTTCACCGCCAAAAGTCTTTGATAGCGCGGTGTTAAAGGCTATCAAAAACTGGAAATACAATCCTGATATCGTCAATGGAAAAGCTGTAGAAAAACGTGCGCGACAAGACGTTAAGTTCAAATTGCAACGATGAATATTATTCTAAACACCGCTTTTCCCCGATGGCTACTTGTCAGCCTGATTCTGATTATTGGTATTCACCCGTTATCAACCTTTGCAGATGGCAAACAAGCTTACCTGTTAGATCCCGCTACTCATGACGTTTTATCTGAAAGTCGTATGGCGATGGATAATGGTAAAAATGCAGTCGCACTTGAAAAACTAAAACGACTGGTGTCTTCTAACAAACTGAAGGATTATGATGCTGCAGTAGTCTATCAAACCATGGCTTTTGCAGAAAATAATCTGGGTAATTTTACGACCGCTGTTGAATATTTTATCAAGGCATTAGCACTTAACGCTTTACCAGATGATGTCACACATAATCTCAACTACTCTATTGCACAGTTACTTATTCATATTGAACGACCAGAAGAAGGCATAAAATACCTGTCGAAATGGTTTGCCAAGGAAATAAAGGTGAAGCCAGAAGCGCATATTCTGGCAGCAACAGCGTATTATTATCTTAAAGATTATAAACAACTTATTGCTCAGGTAGAAAAGGCATTGGCATTAACCGATACCCCACCGTTAAACTGGTATGAACTTTTACTCGCCGGTTATTATGAAACAAAAGAATATAATAAAGCTTCGATACTACTTGAAAAAATTATTAGCCAACATCCTGACAAATCAAGCTACTGGATACAACTGGCCGGGATATATGAACGATTAAAACAAGACAAAAAAGCGTTAGCCATATATGAACTTGCCTATACAAAAGGCATTTTACAGAAAGACGCGATACTTCAACTCATCAACAATTATTTGTATCTTGAAATGCCCTATAAAGCTGCGGTTATTCTTGAAAAAGAAATGGCAGTAGGTGACATAAACCCGAATCTAAAAATGTTAACACTGCTTGCAGACAGCTGGTTTCTGGCACATGAAAATGAAAAAGCGGAATCGGTATTCAAGGAAATCATTGATAAGTATAACGATGATAAAGCCAGGCTACGGCTTGGACAATTGTATTTTGAGGCTGAACAGTGGGCAAAATCGACCGAAGTGCTTGATGTCAAATTTCAATCAGCTGACAGCACATTAGTTTCTAAAGCAAACCTTTTGTTAGGGATAGCACAGTATCATTTGAAAAACATGGACAAGGCTACGCGTGCTTTTACACAGGCCTTGACAGATAAATCGACGAATGAGCAGGCTAACTGGTGGCTGGAATACTTACGAAAGAAAGCGTTGGAAAGTCAGAAGAGTTAATACATCAACTTACTACTGGAATGCTTCCAGTAAATTAATTAAACCACGCGCAGTTTGTAGTCGACGAGCAGGATCTTTTGCCAAAAGCGTATTTATAATATCTTGATATTGACTCAACCTGCTTGGCAGACGTGGTATTGGCGCATGGATGTGCTGATAGATCAAAGAAGTCGCCGTAGCCGCTGTATAGGGTTTATCACCGGTCAATAACTCATAAAGTATAACGCCAAGACTGTACAGGTCTGAACGTGTATCAACATCCTTGCCCTCGCCTTGTTCAGGACTCATATAGTGAGGTGTTCCCAATATTTGTCCTACCGTCGTGATATCACTAACCTCACCGATCTTTTTAGATATGCCAAAGTCAGCTAATGCGAGACTATCATCACCGCGAAACATAATATTGGCCGGTTTTAAATCTCGATGCACTACATTAATGGAATGAATTTGTTCTAATCCATAAGCAATATGCGTCGCATAAATAATGGCTATTTCATGATTTAAACCTAATTCTGCACGCTGTTTTAGATCGCCGCGCGAAAAAAACTCCAACGCAATATAGCCGTATTCTTCAGTAATCCCATGTTCATAGATCTTGACGACAAAAGGTGAATTTAGCTCCGCTATTAAATTGGCTTCCTGAATAAAGCGTTCCACTAGTTTGGCTTCTTTAACCCGTGTTAAATCCAGCACTTTAAGTACAACCGTTTTTTTATCTTTGACGCGCTCGGCAAGATAGACTTTTGACATGGCGCCTTCGCCGATCATACGTACAAACTTATAGCCGATTTCAAGACCAGTATCTGGCACCTGGTCTTTTTTATGGACTTTTCTTATTATCTGAGTTGCATCATTTATCGCATTTTTCTGATCAGTATCGGTTTTTTTCGAAAACTCTGTCGCATCATGAACCATTTCGGCGATACGCTTGGGTTTGATATCAACTTTATTAATATAATCAGCAGCGCCTAATTTTATCGATTTTACGGCAATGTATTCATCACCTTCTGCAGTCAGCACAATCGTAGGGGGAAAGCCGGGCTTGTTTCGAAATTCCTTGAGCCATTTTAAACCATCTTCATGTGGGCCTAATTTATAATCCAGAAACAAGATGTCATATTCAGACCAATCGAAATTTTCCGGGGGTTTGCCCAGTTTATCAAAATCATATTCGATAATTTCAACATCAGTGAGTTCTTTGCTGAGATATAATCTGAGCAAAGCTCTAAAGTCGCTGGAATCGTCAATGATTAAAATTTTCATGATTTGGTGAACAATTCTTATGTCATATTATTTTGGGTTAAAGTTGAACCGCAAGTCTAGTAAAAATTACTATCTTTTTCAATAAATTATGTAATTTAAATAAGGTCAAACTTTAAGATACCACTAAAACAGGTTAGCTATTTATAAGCGATTAAATGACACATTATTTTATTATCAGTTCATTTCGAGACTACTTACAGCCTCATACCCATCGGTTATATTATCGTAATGGTTTTCTACTGGGTCAAATGATTCAGGGATAAAGCGACAAGGCTACTTATGCTGAAGAGCAGCGTCAGGCAGGCGTTGATTAAACTTGCCGAATTTGAGCATTATGGCCGGCATGATCAGCAAGTTAAGAATCGTCGAGGAAGCTAAACCACCGATAATGATTGCTGCCATAGGCCCCATAATTTCACGACCCGGATTATCGCTATTGATAGCAATGGGCAGCATGGCCAAAGAGGTTACTAGTGCCGTCATTAAAATAGATGGCAATCTTTCCTTGGCACCCTGTATAGCTACGTCAAGATTCCAGGGTAAACCCTCTTCCTCAACCAGATATTGATAATGCGAAACCAACATTATGGAGTTCCGTATGGTAATACCGAACAACGTAACAAATCCCACCAACGAGCCTACCGAGAGACTTCCGCCAGTGACAATAACCGCAATGACGCCACCGACCAGGGCAAACGGCAGGTTGATTAGCATCAATAATACATGCCTGAAACTGCCTATAGCGATGTAAACCAGCATCATCACAACAGCCAAAATCAGACAGGAAAGAAGAATCAATTCTTCTTTTGCCTTTGCTTGCTCTATCGCTGCACCGGTAAATTCAGGATACAGCTCTGCATTAAATTGCACTTGTTCAAACACCTTATTCTCAAGCTCTTGCATAAAACTGACAATATCGCGGTCCACAACATGACTGGTAATACTCTGTAAGCGTTGTCCATCCTGATGCAGGATGTTGTAACGACCGCTCTGCTGACGAATATCAGCAAACTGTTCCAGTGGCAACAATAGACCCGCAGCCGTTTTAATAGGTAATTGACGCACATTTTCAGGGGTCTGACGTTTATGCTCTGGGGCGGTGACTACCACAGAAAAAATTCGGTTATTTTCCTGGTATTTCGCAACCTGCAAACCTTCAAAAGCAGTTTTTATGCTGTTAACAATCGTAACAGGACTGACTCCGTACTCTTTTAGTTTATCCAGTTTCAAGGCGACTTGTAGTAATGGTGCTGCCGACGGTGATTGCACCTGTACACCACTGGCACCTGGTATCGTTTTCATTACGGCAGCGACTTCTGTTGCCTTTCTGTCCAAGGCATCCAGATCATTACCGTAAATATTGACGACGATTGGTGTCGTATAGCCAGAAATAGTTTCATGGATGCGTTCAGATAAAAAATTATGTGCCTCGTATCTCAAGCCCGGAAAATCGTCCAGTGTCTCTCTGAGAGAATCAAGCACGCGCTGCTGCTCTGAACCACTCAAGGTACTATCGAGATCGACTTCAAATTCACTGTAGTGACTGCCAAACGTATCCGCACCGCGTTCCGCCCTGCCCGCCCATTGCGAAACAGAAATCACCCCGGGAATATCAAGAAACGAGCTGGTTAGTTGATTACCTACGCGTATGGATTCTTGCAATGACGTACCGGCAATACTCGAGGTGTGGACAATATAATGCCCCTCTCTGAGATTAGGGATAAATTGCCCCCCCACACCCGGCAACACCGAGATACCGGCCAGACAAAAGAGTATCGTCGATGTAATAACCAGATAAGGTGAACGTGAAATTAAAGCTAATGATCTTGCGTAATAAGGTTGCAGAAAATTAATCAGCGGTGGTTCAATATTTTTCAATTTATCTTTTGCTAATAGCATATAACACAGCGCTGGCGTGACTGTTAGCGCAACCAGTAATGACATCATGATAGAAAGTATGTATGCCGCACCCAATGGGGCGAATAAACGTCCAGTAATCCCGCTAAGGTGTAATAAAGGCACAAAAACCAGTGCCACGATAAAGCTGGCATAAACTACCGACCCACGTACTTCCATCGAGGCGTTATAAACGACGTCCTTCATCGGTAAGGGTGTAGTCAGTAATTTATTCTGACGAAGACGGCGAAAGATGTTTTCGGTATCGATGATGGCATCATCCACCACTTCACCAAGCGCAATAGCCAAACCACCAATCACCATAATATTGAGATTTACGCCGAGTTCCAGCAACACAAGAACTGCGGTCAGTAACGATAAAGGTATCGCCATAACCGAGATAAATGCGGTCCTGAAGTTGAACAAGAAAATAACTAGCACTGCGACAACGAATAGACCGCCGATCAACAAGTGCCCGGTAATACTGCTTACGGAGCGTTCAATATAATTTGCCGGGCGAAACAAGGTCGGATGGAGTTTGATGTCATTATCGGCAAATATTTTATCAAGACCCTGTATCGCATCTTCGACTGCATTCGATACATTAAGGGTATTAGCACCATATTGCCCGATAACCATCAGGACGATACCTGCTTCCCCCATGATTGACCCCGCGCCGAATGCCGGCTCGGCACCATAATCAATATTAGCAACGTCGCCCAATGTAATAGTGATCCCATCGACGCGCTTGACGACAACCTTTGCTAACGCCTCTATTTGGCCAGGCAAACCTGTCAGACTCAGGGTTAAGCGTTGATTGCTATTCTCGATGAATCCAGCACCATATATTCCGGTCGCAAGTTTTGCAGCAACAACAATCTCGTTGATTCCCAATTCGTATTGTTTAAGTTTGTCCTCATCAATCTGGATTTGTAATTGCTTGATATCTCCACCAAACACATTGACATCAGCAACGCCAGGCACACTTAGAATCGTCGGCACCAGGTTCCAGTCGACCATGCTGCGTAAAGTCATCATGTCCTTGCTGGGAGATGTGACGCCCATCGTCAGGATAGTGGCCGACGACGACGCCATGGGCACAGGCACAGCAGGTCCGACACCATCAGGTAATAAATTTGTTAAGCCGGCAAGCCGTTCGGAAACAAGTTGTCTATTACGATAAATATCGGTGTCTTCATCAAAATAAACATTCACTATCGACAGGCCTTGAATAGATTCAGAGCGCACATGATCAATGCCGATCAAACCAGACAATGCTGTTTCAATCGGACGCGTGACGAGTATTTCAACCTGCTCTGTTGAATAACCGGGTGCTTCTGTTTGCACTACGATCAAGTTTGGCGAAAACTCGGGGAAAATATCGAGACCTGCACGAGATAATTGATAGATACTGAAAAACATTAACAGGGTCGCAATAGCGATAACGACACCTCGGTAATGAATAGAAAATCTGACTAATGTGGCTAGCATGTCTATTAATGATTGCTACTGCAGGTATGCGGCGTCATGATATTTATTCTTAATCGTCATTCTCATCAGGAATGGCCCATTTAAATTCTTCCGACAATAATGTCTGCCCGCCTTGTGTTACGACCATGTTATTGCCAACCAGCGTGTTGTCTTGCAGCAACCAGCCATCATCAATTTTCCTGGCATTACCAAGAGGTTTACGAATAAATAGATTGTCTCCCTGTTTGACATAAAGCCACGGCTCATTTGCATACCAGATAACAGCACTGTCTTTTACAAAATAACCGTTTATTTGATTACCACTGTCTTCAACCCATGCGTATAAACGCATTCCCGTTCTGACTTTTGGTGATTCAAGTAGATAATAATGGCTTTCACCATAGAGTGGATTATGAACCTCTTTGGCCCGCCCCAAATAAGAAGCCTTAATGGCATTTTCTTTTTGTTTGAGACTGCTGATAAAGACATTTTGTTGCTGATAATCCAGTGTCTTGTCTTTAGGCAAAGACAATAAGACAAGTGATTTTTGGTAGCTGGCCAGTAGATCAAACTCATGCTGCTTTTCATTATCGAGAATTAAACTGCCTAACTCATCACCCCATAATGATTTTGTCTCGTATTCTGTCCCGTCCACTTCCGTATTAATAACATTTAATTGATACGCTTTATTAGCGTGATCAGCACGAATTTTTTCCAGCTCACGGGTTGATAAACTCTTTGCCTTGTGCAGAGCCTCTGCTCGTTCAAGCATTTTATTATGATTATATAAGTCATTTTGTACGACTTTCTGTTCCGCCAAAAGATTTTGATATTTAAGCTTCATGCTGACTAATGGCGCGATATCAAGCGGCTCTGCATAGGCACTAAAATCGGGGCTAATTGCGATCGGCTCTAATGCTTGAAAATTCAGGCCCGCCACTTCAATCACGTCATCATCCAGTTTCAGAGCCTTGTAGCCATCGATGATAAATATTTTCTCGTCCGTATTTTCAACATCATTGTCATCATCTACATCCGCTTCACCGGGCTCGATAAGTTCGCTTATAACGCCATTGTCTTTATCAACCGTTCGCACCAGCAAAAATGCCGCTAAACTAATCACCAGCAAAATCAGAAATGTTTTAACCAAGAAATTCATCGTTATTTTTCTCTTCAATATGTTTCAGCCATGAATTCACAATACCTTCAATATCAATACTCGAATGTGACCAGTGTAATAAATGTTCAATTTCAAAAACTGCATTTATCGCATCATTATATACAGTAGCTAATCCTGACTGACTTTATGAAATTTAATTTTATTTCTCACTATTCCAGTTTTTTTTCAGCACTGCCAATTGCAAGTTGAGTTCACATCTGTTTTTCTGTCGGTTACATCAAGCGCATTTATATGTCGCCATGCCGCACGATACCTTATAATCACTATGCTTCGGATCAATTTCAGCTTTTATCCATTTTTTACAAGCAAGCTGGATTTCCGGGGCATGAAATAAATGCGTTAAAAACAGACGTTTTAATGAGAAGATATTTCTGTTTAAACTATCAGGACTGAAACCGTTTACTACAGGAAAAACGGGGGTATTTACAGTCCATGAATTAATTTCGTTTAGCATACTAACGAAATTGTGTGACGGGTTCTGATGAGTGTCTTTGGCACAAGCCGGATACCGAAGCAAATCAGCAAGAGTAGAAAACGACAGTGCAGGAAACTGATTAATGGTGATTTAATGACATTACTCATGATGATCTTGCGCTCAAGAAATAGAATTTTATGTTCATGAATAATATAGTTATTTACCTTATTTGTCTGTTGATTATTCCAGCATCAGCAGCTGCAGAAAGCAACTTATCTGATGCTTGCAAAGATTACCGGTCTGTCTTAGACGTTTCCGATCCAGTGTCATCAGGTACGCAAGATATACCATTCAAAACAGGCATGCTCTGGCAAATTAAAAGCCCGCAGGGAAAAATCAATTATTTATTCGGCACCATGCATTCGCAAGATTATGCTGTTAGTACTGTCCCCAAAGAAGTCAGTGCT
Source organism: uncultured Gammaproteobacteria bacterium (assembly GCA_938084745.1). Classification (GTDB taxonomy): domain Bacteria; phylum Pseudomonadota; class Gammaproteobacteria; order Eutrophobiales; family Eutrophobiaceae; genus UBA7359. The sequence continues at coordinate 67,892 of CALKEZ010000017.1, read as the reverse complement.
GTCTTGCAGCAAAGCGACGTTTTCATTATGGAGACCGTTCCCGGCCAAGCGGCTAACCAGACTTTTCTTGATATGATGGTATTTAAAGAGGGACAGCAATTGGATAATTTTCTCGCGGATGTTGTATATGAGGAATTAGTGCGGCAAATTCAAGACTATGGCGTACCCAGGGAACAAGTGATCGTTATAAAGCCCTGGGCGGCATTTAGTCTTATTGGAAGACCTAAACCCATTAGGGCACCAACATTAGAAGACAACTTACTGCAGATTGCCCGGCAGAATGGGCTCGAGATCAAGTCACTGGAAACGATGGAAGAGATACTCTCAGCGCTTGATACGCTCCCGATTGAAGACCAAATAATCATACTGACAGATACCGTATGTAATCACGAACAAATCATCCGTGACAGCAAGGATTTGGTTAGCCTCTATGTACACAGGGACCTTGCCGGGATAACTGAGTACAATAATCAAACGCATTATGATGAAGCTGTTTTTGATCGTTTCATGCAAGGTATTCTTTACGACCGTAACAGCAGGATGCTGCAACGCATAGAAAATGAATTCACTGCAGAAAATATTTTTGTTGCCGTTGGTGCATCGCATTTGGCCGGTGAAGAAGGCTTATTGCAGCAATTAAGCGAAAAGGGTTTTGCGGTTACCGCGATTTACTAACAGCGACAAAACCTTTATTTTTGATAGCGTTCCTTCCACTCTGAATAGGGCATACCATAAACTATTTCACGCGCTTGCTCATAATCGATCGCCACACCTTTGTCCTCGGCCGCAGCGACATACCATTTAGACAAACAATTACGACAAAAGCCGGCCAGATTCATCAAATCAATATTTTGTACCTCGGTATGTTCCCGAAGATGTTTGACTAATTGACGGAAGGCCGCCGCTTCGAGTTCTGTTTCTAATTGTTTATCCATTTTAGTGTCCTGTGTTAAGGTTATTATCGGTATTCTCTATAGCATCTCAACCAGATGAAATAGTATAGAAACCTGTAGAGCCAATGCTGCGAGCATGATATAACCGATTCTGGAAGAATAGCTATTTTAAATATAACGATATTCAAAGAATTATGAGCACACAAGAAGATTTACATCACATTATCATCATTGGCGGTGGCGCTGGCGGTCTGGAATTGGCTGCAATGCTGGGAAATAAGCTCGGCAAAAAGAAGAAAGCCGCTATTACGCTGGTTGACTGCACACGTTCTCATCTATGGAAACCTCTATTGCATGAAGTGGCTGCAGGAACCCTGAATTCGTATGAAGATGAACTAAGCTATCTCGCACTGGCACATAAAAATCATTTCACCTTCAGACTTGGTCGAATGGACACTTTGGATCGTCAAAAACAAGAGATCAGTCTGTCACCTACTCTCGATGAAGCAGGCAATGAATATATCCCCAGAAGAACTTTCAAATACGACACCCTCGTCATAGCGGTAGGCAGTCAGACTAACGACTTTGGTATCAAGGGGATAAAAGAACATTGTATGTTAATAGACACACGTCATGAAGCCGATGTATTCCATCAGCATCTCCTACGCTGCGCCTATGAAGCACATACACAACACTCTCCTTTACGTCAGGGTCAACTAAAAATAGCGATTGCAGGTGCGGGTGCTACCGGTGTTGAATTGTCTGCAGAATTACATGAAGCATTTAACCAGTTAGTTGAGTTCGGTATTGATCATATATCAACCGAGAAAGATCTCAGGATCACAATCATTGAAGCCGCCGATCGAGTCTTGCCGGCATTGCCGCCACGCTTGTCAGCCATGACCGAGAAAGCGTTAGGCAATATCAATATCGAAGTTTTAACGGGCCACAGGATTACAGAGGCTAATGAGGACGGTTTCATTACAGACAAAGGTGGGCTTGTTCCGGCTGAAATAAAAGTCTGGGCTGCCGGAATCAAGGCGCCCGATTTTTTGCATGAAATTGATGGACTGGAAACTAATAGGCTGAATCAACTGGTGGTTAAGACTACACTCGAAACAACCCGTGACACCAATATATTTGCTTTGGGTGATTGTGCTGCATGTCCCATGGAAGGCACTGATGAAACTGTACCGCCACGTGCCCAGGCCGCCCATCAACAAGCTAGCATGCTGGTTAAAACTATAAAAAATCGTATACAGAACAAACCACTGCCAACCTATACCTATGTCGATTACGGATCATTAATTAATTTAAGTCGCTATTCGACGGTAGGAAACATGATGGGAAATCTACTGGGCAAAAAAGCTGGAAACTTGATGATCGAAGGTTTATTGGCTCGACTGGTTTATCTATCGTTATACAAAATGCATCAACTTGAGATTCAAGGTTTTATCCGCGTCACATTAACAACAATCGCAAATATTCTGACGCAAAAAACCAAACCAAGGATGAAGCTGCACTAATTAATCAACCTGTGGTAAACCGTATTGCCTAGTATTTTTTTAGCATAGTCCGCATTAATGCCGGGGTTGTGTTTGGTGAAATCCTCATAAGCTTGTTTTGCCCTGGCTAACTCACCCTCTTCGCATATTTTTTTTATTTTCAGTAATTCAGCTTCAATCAGAGACGTTCGATTATCATTTTCAATCCCCCTGTTGGTATCCATTTCAGTGAACATCGAACCCGCTGTTTGTGATTTGGACTCTATTCTTTTTTCTAACACCTGTGGTGATGTCTTTTCTCCGGACAGTTTGCTTTTCATAGGAGAGCTTGTTGCTGCGCTTTTTGGCACTGCTAAAATATTTTCTTTTTTACCGGGAATAATCGCGCCTGATGTTGCTGGCGCAGTATTTAATAGAGTCTGTTGCTGCTGTTTCATCGCGTCATCACGCATAACAGATAGAGGCTCATTAATCATTGAAGATTTAGACATCACTGAGCCATCAGATAACACTTGTCCGTTAAAACCGTCCGCCAACTCAGGTACCAAGGGTTTTCCAGTCTGCTGCTGCATGGTAACCACCAGACTGATACTCAAGGTAATTATCGCGGCAATAGAGACCGGCTTCACCCACCGAGGTTGTCGTAATACAAACTTGGTGTTCTGTGCTGAATGCCGGGTGCTCTGTGTAGCCGCTGACAGGATTTTTTCATCCAGATGCGAGGGTGGTTCAACTAAGCCCGATTCACGGTAGCGCTGTGATAACGCTGAATTACCGTCGAGATAATCGTTTAATGCCTGTTCGTCTTTATCGTTATTAGCCATAAATCATTCGTCACTCAGTCCGGCACGCAATTTAGCGATGGCATATCGTAACCTGCTTTTTACTGCTTCATTATTTATACCAACGACACCAGCAATTTCGGTAACAGTCATGCCTGTCTCTTCCCGTAACAAAAACACTTCTCTTTGTTCGCGCGGTAATGTCGCCAATATTTCAGTTATTTTATCTAACGACCGGCTGCTGTGCAGTTGATTCTCCGGATCATTTATTGATCCTCCGGCAGTTTTAATTTCATCAACGTCAATCAGCGAGTCTTCAATTATCCTGACATTTTGCTTTCTATAATGATCAATGAATAAATGATGTGCCATCTTGTAAAGATAAGTCGTAAACTTTGCCGACGCAATGTAGTTACCCCTGGCCTTGATAAGCTTCATCCATAACTCCTGAAACAGTTCTTCAGCAATGGCCTCGTTATGACATAGCCTGAACATATAACGATAAACCGTGCCTTTATGCTTACGATACAAAAGTTCAAATGCAGCAGCATCACCTTTAGCATAATTTAACATCAGGCATTCATCAGAAAGCTCTTTATCCATGACATAAAGTGTAGCGCCAGTAACCCGTTAATGACCAGTTATAAGTCATTAACGGATGCGAAATAAAAAAGGGTTAAATAAACCAAACATCATTTTGAAATGGCCCTTCTTCATGGCATTAAAAAAGGGCCGTTAGGCCCTTTTTTGTTTAACTCAACATTGCGAGAGCCTATTCACTGGCTTCAACAACCTCATGTACAGCCTTCATACTCAGGCGAACACGGCCTTGTCTGTCAACCTCAAGAACTTTGACCTGCACCATATCACCTTCGCTCAGCTTATCACTGACATTCTCAACCCGTTCTTCACAGATTTGTGAGATATGTACCAGACCATCTTTACCCGGCAATATATTTACAAACGCACCAAAATCCATCAGTTTTGCAACTTTACCCTCATAGATCTTGCCCACTTCAATATCAGCCGTGATTTGCTCTACACGCTTCATAGCAGCATCACCAGCGGCTTTATCTGTGGCAGCAATCTTGACGGTTCCATCATCATCGATATCAATTGTCGCACCTGTTTCTTCAGTAATCGCGCGAATGGTTGCACCACCCTTACCGATAACATCACGAATTTTATCAGGATGAATCTTAATCGTAGTGATACGTGGTGCAAATTCAGACATTTCCTGCTTATGACCGGATAACACTGCATTCATTTTGCCAAGAATGTGGATACGACCTTCTTGCGCCTGATGCAATGCCACTTCCATGATCTCTTTGGTAATGCCATCAATCTTGATATCCATCTGTAAGGCGGTAATACCTTTTTCAGAACCTGCCACCTTGAAGTCCATATCGCCAAGATGATCTTCATCTCCCATGATGTCTGACAGAACGACGAATTTTTCGCCTTCTTTAATCAGCCCCATCGCAATACCGGCTACTGGTGCGTCTAATTCAACACCGGCATCCATTAATGCCAGGCTGCTACCACACACTGATGCCATTGAGCTCGAACCATTTGATTCAGTGATTTCAGAGACGACGCGTATTGAGTAAGGAAATTCTTCCATATTCGGCATGACACCCAAAATTCCGCGTTTCGCTAGGCGACCATGACCAATCTCACGACGTTTTGGCGAACCGACACGACCGGTTTCATTGACACAAAATGGAGGGAAATTGTAATGGAACATGAAAGGATCTTTACGTTCACCTTCAATTGCATCAATAATTTGTGCATCGCGTTGCGTACCGAGGGTGGTCACCACAATGGCTTGTGTTTCACCACGTGTGAATAACGCTGAACCATGTACTCTTGGTAATATCCCCGTTTCAATGGTGATAGGACGTATGGTTTTTGAATCACGACCATCAATACGATTTTCACCAGCTAATACACTACTTCTGACAATGTGGCTTTCTAATGCTTCTATGGCACCGGCAATTTCACCTGCGGACCATTGCAATTCTTCACCTACGGTCATCGCTTCGATGACTTCGTTTTTAATCTCGGTCAAGCGTTCCTTACGTTCAAGCTTATCCTGGATGCTATATGCTTCCCGAACCAAATCGCCCGCACGTGACTGAATTTCATTTTCAAGCGCTTCGTCTTTTTCTGTTGCCGTCCAGTCCCAGGGCTTGGTGTTTGCATCCGCTGCCAGAGCTTTAATATTTTCAATAACTACCTGGAACTGCTCATGCCCATACATCACCGCGCCTAACATGACGTCTTCAGGTAACTGCTTGGCTTCCGATTCAACCATCAAGACTGAAGTACTGGTTCCAGCAACGATGAGGTCGAGCTGAGAATTTTCCAAATCCTTAAAGGAAGGGTTAAGGGTGTATTGACCATCGACATAACCGACTCTTGCAGCACCGACCGGACCACTAAATGGTGCGCCTGATAAACTAATAGCAGCAGAAGCACCAATAATTGCCGGTATATCAGGATCCACAGTCGGGTCGAGAGACATCACCGTAACAATAATTTGAATCTCATTCTTAAAGCTTTTAGGAAACAGCGGTCTGATGGGACGGTCGATTAAACGACAGGTTAATGTTTCTTTTTCTGATGGACGACCTTCTCGTTTAAAGAAACCACCCGGTATTTTACCTGCAGCATAGGTTTTTTCCTGATAGTCGACAGTTAAAGGAAAAAAGTCTTGCCCTTCTCTTGCTTCCTTTTTGGCGACACAGGTGACGAGTAAAACAGTATCGCCCATACTTACCATTACGGCGCCTGAGGCCTGTCTGGCGATTCTACCTGTTTCTAAAGTGACTTTATGATTACCGAATTGAAATTCTTTTGTTACCACGCTCATGGATTTTCCCTAACAAGATAATGTTGTTTTTGATTTAAAGATAATTTTGAAATTATAAAAACGTTAAAACCCGCAGTAGCGGGTTTATTGATATCGTTTCTTCATTGGCAAATGCCAGAAAGAATATTATTTACGCAGACCAAGACGGCTGATCAAATCGCGATAGCGATTGAGGTCCTTGCCTTTCAGATAATCGAGCAATTTACGTCTTTGATTAATCATACGCAACAGACCCTGTCTTGAATGATGATCTTTACCATGCTCTTTAAAATGTCCTGACAGATCAGTAATACGGGATGTCAGCAAAGCAACCTGTACTTCTGGAGAACCGGTATCGTTTGTACCACGCTGATAATCCTTAACTATTCCTGCTTTCTGTTCACAACTTATTGCCATATTTAAATACTCCCGCAAACCTACTGATATCAAAATTCGCGCGTATTGTACCCGCGCATATCGTGTCTAACAAGCGAAACATCGATTTGTTTCAACTTAACCCGTAATTCCCATTTCCACATTATTAATCAAGCGTTTAGGAGCAATACGTCCATCGTCCGTTACTTCACCTAAACCAATAAACTGAGCAGAATGGTTATAAATTCTTAATTGACCTGATTTAGGCAGCCCCGGTGCCATAACCGTTTGCCCCCGGCAAAGGTAATATGCCAAATCTTCTGACAAGCGAATCTCGGGCATATCAAGTAGTGCCATGTCCATAGGCAATAATAAATTATCGAGTTGCTCTAAACCCTGTTCGGCAATTGATTGTAACTGCGCGGGGGTTACCATCTGCGATTCATTAAATGGTCCAGCGCCTAACCTACGCAAGGTTAATATGTGGGCGCCGCAAGCCAACACCTTACCGATATCTTCTGCCAGAGTTCGTATATAAGTACCTTTTGTACAAAACACTTCTATCTCAAACACATCATCATCAAAACCCAGCAAATCTATGCTATGGATAGTAATTTTTCTCGGTTTTCTCTCAACTTCAATACCTTTATAAGCAAGCTCATATAAACGTTGTCCATTCTGTTTAAGAGCGGAATACATGGGCGGAATTTGTTCAATTTGACCGATAAACTTTGTAAAAACCTGCTTCAGATCAGATTCGGATAATACCGGGACGGGGGTTTTATCGACTATCTCGCCCTCGGCATCACCGGTAGTTGTCGTTATGCCCAATTGACAACGTGCCCGATAGGTTTTACTGGAGTCCAACAGGTACGCTGACACTTTTGTTGCCTCTCCCAAACATATCGGCAATAAACCTGTCGCAGGTACATCGAGATTACCGGTATGACCTGCCTTATTGGCATTAAACAGGCGCTTTACATGTTGCAAAGCGCCGTTGGAGCTCATTCCGGCAGGTTTATCCAAAACCAGAATACCGTTGATATCTCTACCGCGTTTTTTTCTTGGCCTACTCATCCGGCTTTTCAGGATTAGTTTGACTAACAGAATTAATCAGATCGGTTAGACGTTGTGCTCGCTCAATAGACTCATCGTATTTAAAACGTATCGTAGGAACGCCTCTTGTTGTCAACATTTTTGAAAGTTCATGACGAAAATGACTCGCCTGGTCATTCATATCAGCAACAAGATCTTCTTTGGGTTTGTTGTTATTAAGTGCGGTGACATGGATTGTTGCATTCTTCAAATCCGGACTCAGATCAACATCTACCAGTGTTATCATGCCATATTGATTTAACGGAAAATCGCGTTGCACAAGAACAGAAAGTTCTTCTTTTATAAACTGGGCTACGCGCTGGTGACGCCCAAATTCTTTAGGCATAAGCTAAATCAGATTTTACGTTCGACACTGACGCGTTCGAACACTTCGATCTGATCACCGGGTTGTACATCGTTGTAATTTTTCACACCAATACCGCAATCCATACCTGACTTAACTTCGCTGACATCATCTTTGAAGCGTCGTAGTGATTCAAGCTCACCCTCATAAATAACCACATTATCGCGCAATACACGAATAGGATTGTTCCGATTAACACGGCCCGTTGTAACCATGCAGCCCGCGATATCACCAAATTTTGGCGATCTGAAAACTTCTCTGACTTCAGCAACACCCGTGATTTGCTCACGAATTTCCGGTGATAACATACCACTCAGTGCAGCTTTAACATCATCGATAACATCATAAATAATGCTGTAATAACGCAGATCAATACCTTCAGCATCAATTAGCTTACGTGCACTTGCATCTGCACGTACGTTAAACCCAATCACAACACCGCTTGATGCCATGGCAAGATTGATATCAGACTCGGTAATGCCACCAACGCCACTACTAATAATGTTGACTCGTACTTCGTCATTACTAAATCGAGTTAAGGCATCTACCAGTGCTTCCGAAGACCCCTGCACATCAGCCTTAATCAGCAGGTTCAATGAAGAGACTTCACCTTCCTGCATCTGATTCATCACATTCTCAAGCTTCATGGCATGTTGCTGTGCCATCTTGGTTTCTCGATATTTACCCTGTCTGAATAGCGCAATTTCTCTCGCTTTCTTTTCATCTGGCACAACCAGCATTTCGTCGCCCGCATTAGGTGTGCCTGACAAGCCGAGCACTTCTAACGGGGTAGAGGGACCAGCAGACAGAACTTCATGACCACTATCATCAATCATTGCGCGTACACGACCAAATTCATGACCACTCAGAATCACATCGCCCTTATTCAAGGTGCCATTCTGAACCAGAATACTCGCAATAGGGCCACGGCCTTTATCCAGTCGAGATTCAATTACTGCGCCCGATGCAGGGCCCGTCATTACTGCTTTTAATTCAAGCACTTCTGTTTGTAATAAAATACTTTCTAGTAAGTCATCAACACCTTCACCTGTTAACGCAGAAAGATTTATAAAAATAGTATCGCCGCCCCAACTTTCAGGGATAACATCATATTTTGATAATTCCTGTTTAACGCGGTCTGGATCTGCGTTTTCCTTATCAATCTTATTAACCGCGATGATGATGGGCACATTAGCCGCTTTTGCATGCTTCACTGCTTCTTCTGTTTGTGGCATAACACCATCATCGGCAGCAACCACAATAACAACAATATCCGTTACCTTTGCGCCGCGAGCACGCATAGAAGTAAATGCTTCATGTCCGGGAGTATCAAGAAAGGTGATATCACCGTTCTCCGTCTTAACCCGATAGGCGCCAATATGCTGTGTAATACCACCGGCTTCACCAGCGGCCACTTTGGTACGACGAATATAATCCAGCAATGATGTTTTACCGTGATCGACATGACCCATGATCGTTACTACAGGCGCACGAGTGACTTGTTCGCCACCTTGTTGTGCTGCCTGAATCATTTCTTCTTCGAGTGCATTATCCTTCTGGAACTTGGCCTTATGGCCCATCTCCTCTACGACAATACCTGCTGTATCCTGATCAATGGTCTGATTGATCGTCGCCATACTGCCGAGACCCATCATCACTTTAACAACTTCCGAACCTTTGACTGACATACGCTGCGCCAATTCAGCAACGGTGATGCTTTCCGGGATAGCGATTTCTTTTACAACAGGCGCGGTTGGTTTTTCAAAACCATGTATGTTGTCACCGGACTGTTGAATTACTGGCGTATGTCTTGATTTTTTACGACGTCTACCCGAACCCTTGGTAGCGACATGTAATTCTTGTCTACCGTGACGCGCTTGTTCCTTACGCGACTTTTCTTTATTGCTTGGTGTTTTTGCAGGTTCTTTTGCAACGGTTGCCACTTTTGGAACGACAGCTACTTCCGGTTTAATAGTTTCCGGAATCTTGTGCGTCTCAATTTCTGCTTCGACAGTGGCTTTAGTTTCAACTTCTTCAACCGCAGCTTGTTCAGGTGTTTCCGATGGAACCGCAGTTACTTCAATGGCTTCAACTTCGACAACATCCTCAACAACAGGTATCTCTTTCTCAGCTTCCGCTGCAACGATAGCCGTTTCGGCCTCAGCCTGTATATTTTTCAGTTTAGTTGCTGCCTGTTCTTCGAGTAACTTGGCCGCTTCCTCTTCCTGTTTCAATGTTTCAGCAATATCACCGCGTTTGGCATAAGTGCGGCGCTTGCGAAATTCAATATTTACCGTCTTGGAACGCGGTTTCGCACGCCCCTGAGTCGCGACAGGTACTTGAAGTTCGCTTACCGTTTTACGGCGCAAGGTAATTTTACGTGGCTCAGAGGTATCATCTTTGCCATGTTTTTTTCTTAAAAAAGCCAACAACACCGATTTTTCTTTATCAGTAATGACTTCTTCGGCTTTTTTCTTTGTCAGACCCGCTTCAAGCAATTGTTCCTGGATACGTTCTACAGGAACACCAACATCGGCGGCAAACTCACTGATTGTAACTTCAGGCATTAATTAGCACTCTCACTAGTAGATTCTTCTGCTTCAAACCAAGGTATTCGCGCGGTCATAATTAATTCTCCGGCACGCTCCTTCTCAAGACCCGTCATATCCATTAATTCATCAACAGACTGCTCTGCTAAATCCTCCATGGTTACAACGCCTTTACCGGCCAGTTCATAAGCCAGTGCTTTATCCATTCCATCCATCGTCAATAAGTCTTCTGCAGGTTTTTCATCCCCCAGTTTTTCTTCATTGGCAATTGCACGAGTCAACATAATGTCTTTCGCTCGTTCACGTAATGCATTAACCAGATCATCATCAAATTCTTCGATAGCCAGCATTTCCTTCTCTGGAACATAGGCAACTTCTTCTATACTTGAAAACCCTTCCTGTACCAGAATGATTGCAACCTCTTCATCAACGCCAAGATGTTCCATGAACATCGCTTGTAATGTTTCCGCTTCGGCTTCACTTTTTTCATCAGCTTGCTCTACTGACATCACATTCAGTTCCCAACCCGTCAGTTCGCTGGCAAGTTTAACGTTTTGGCCGCCTCTGCCGATAGCCTGCGATAGATTCTCCTCGGCAACAGCCACATCCATGGTATGGGCATCTTCATCGACCATAATTGATGCGACTTCCGCTGGCGCCATGGCATTAATAACAAATTGAGCCGGATTTTCATCCCACAGGATGATATCTACCCTTTCACCACCCAACTCATTGGAAACGGCCTGTACTCTTGAACCGCGCATACCGACACAGGCACCAATCGGGTCAATTCTCGGGTCATTAGTTTTAACAGCAATCTTGGCCCGGGCACCGGGATCGCGCGCACCATTAATAATGTCGATCATGCCTTCGTTAATTTCCGGCACTTCGATTTTAAATAATTCGATAAGTAATTCTGGAGCAGTTCGACTCAAAAACAGTTGTGGTCCACGCGTAACTTCAGGTCTGACTTCCTTCAGATGGGCTCTAATACGATCACCCGGACGAACTGCCTCACGAGGTATCAGTTCTTCTCTTGGGATAAAGGCTTCAGCATTATTGCCCAAATCCAGAATAACGCCAGTACGCTCAGAACGTTTTACAACACCACTGACCATTTCTCCAACGCGGCCCTGATAAGCGTCAATTACTTGAGCTCGCTCGGCTTCGCGCACCTTTTGCACAATAACCTGTTTGGCTGCTTGCGCGGCAATACGGCCAAACTCTACAGAAGGCATCGGTTCTTCAATAAATTGACCGACTTCAATGTCCGGCTGTTTTTCCCTGGCATCGCTCAAGCGAATCTGTCGGGTTGGTGCTTCCAGAGACTCAGGCTTATCATCAACCACTTCCCAGCAACGAAACGTATTATAATCACCCGTTTCCCGATCAATACTAACGCGCGACTCTATATCTTCACGATTACGCTTTTTGGTTGCACTTGCGAGCGCCGCTTCAATTGCTTCGAAAATGATGCTTTTAGCAACACCTTTTTCATTACTAACAACATCAACAACCATTAAAATTTCTTTATTCATTTAATCTACCGTTTAAAAAATTCAAAACTGTGGAACCAGGCTAGCCCGATCTATTAATCTGAAAGGCAGCTCATATTCGCCGTCTTCACAGTTAATCACGATGTCTTCGTCATTAACTGAATTTAAAGTACCAACAAAACGTTTCCTGCCGTTAAGTTTTTCATACAACCTGATTTTGATTGTTTGACCTACGACTTTTTTTAATTGCGCCAGGGTAAACAAGGGTCGATCCAGTCCGGGAGACGATACTTCGAGGTCATAATTGCCCTGTATCGGATCCTCAACATCAAGCAATCCTGCCAGTTGGTGGCTTACCAAAGCACAGTCATCAACATTGATACCGCCTTCCTTGTCAATATAGACGCGCAAGAGCGAGCCATGGGTACTCTGATTAAGCTCAATGCCTAATATTTCGTATCCTATCGCCGCCGCTTCAGGCTCAAATAAATCGAGTAATGCTTGATTTTGTCTATACATACGCCGCAAACAAAAAGTGGGCACAAGGCCCACTTAATTAAAAACTATGTAAAATTATAGCCAGTTTATATTCAGTCCGCCACACGCAGACAATATATTAAGTCACTATCAGCCCGTTACTTTGCATGGTGAAATCCCAGCATACCGAAGTAAGGCAAAAGCCCGAAAATAACCTTTCACAATCAGCACATAACAAAAAGCCCCTGATCAGGGGCCAATGTTAATACTTTATGTGACATTCATAAAATGACCACAAAATAACTTAAACTTTGGTAGCGGGGGCAGGATTTGAACCTGCGACCTTCGGGTTATGAGCCCGACGAGCTGCCAGACTGCTCCACCCCGCATCAGAGGTGGCGAATAGTACAGGGCTCCATGATGATTTTCAAGGTACTTTATGCATTTGATTTGATTAATATAAACCGGAATGATTTAACCTGACGGGAACGCGTTTAGAGCCCCAGTTTCCGTGGTCTGCGGCGAAGATGCCCGCACAAATCGTATTACATACCGGACATTTGCCAGCATCATCAAGCACCCAGTCCTTAATTACGTACCAATCCCGAACTATTAATTCTGTCCCGCATTCATAACAATAGGTTGTGTCGCCTGCTGGATCGTGGACATTACCGGTATAGACATATTTCAAACCGTTCATAATCGCGATGGCTCTTGCCCTTTGTAGTGTCGCCAGTGGCGTATGTGGTTTATCACGCATTTTCCAATCAGGATGGAAAGCAGAAAAATGCAGTGGCACATCCGGTCCTAATTCAGACACGATCCATTCGGTCATTTGATTGAATTCCTTGTCTGAATCATTTTCACCCGGAATAACCAGGTTTGTTATTTCAAACCAGACATTGGTCTCATGCTTTAGATAAGACAAGGTTTCTAACACTGCGGCTAGATGACTGCCTGTAATACGATGGTAGAAATTTTCGGTAAACGCCTTCAAATCAATGTTTGCCGCATCAATATAGTTATAAAATTCTGCTCTCGGCTCTGGACAAACATAACCCGCCGAGACAGCAACCGTTTTTATATCCAGTTCATGACACGCAGCGGCCACATCAATGGCGTATTCATGAAAAATAACCGGATCATTATAAGTAAACGCAATACTGCAGCACTGTGCATGTTTTGCTGTTAATGCGATAGTCTCCGGACTTGCGGCATCCGCCAGTGTGTCCATTTCTCGGGACTTACTGATATCCCAGTTTTGGCAAAACTTGCAAGCCAGATTACACCCGGCAGTGCCAAATGAAAGTACCGAGGAACCGGGATAAAAATGATTAAGTGGTTTTTTTTCTATGGGATCGATACAAAAACCACTGGACCGACCATAGGACGTTAAAACAATCTCTTCATCTTCGCAGGCACGGACAAAGCAAAGACCGCGTTGTCCCTGCTTTAACTTGCATTCTCGCGGGCAAAGGTCACATTGCACTCGACCATCCGCAAGCCTATGCCAGTATTTCGTTTTAACGATTGATTGCATAGAATATTGTCATATTGTGTCTATTTTTATAATGTTTTAATGATATTAGTCCTATAATTTTATCAACGAAACGCCGATTGAGGATAATGACTGAAAACGTAACATATCAGCGCCGTATTTCCATAAGACCACCAGCAGTTGCCGGCAGTTTTTACCCCGGCAATGCTAACCAATTAAACAATATGCTGGATAGTTATCTGGCAGAAAAAGAAATTGAAATTACGCCGCCGAAAGCCATCATTGCCCCACATGCAGGTTATATCTATTCGGGTGCTATCGCGGCGAGTGTTTATGCAGCACTCAAACAACTAAAAACCCAAATTACCCGTGTCATCTTATTAGGCCCAACGCATCGGGTTTATGTGCAAGGTATTGCATTGCCATCAAATACTCATTTTGCGACACCGCTAGGTAATGTCCCTGTCGACATCGATACATTAAACCAGTTAACACATCATCCTTACGTACAGTTTCTGGACATTGCTCATGAACAAGAGCACAGCCTTGAGGTACATATCCCCTTCTTACAAAAAGTGCTTGGCGACTTTACCCTCGTACCTTTACTGGTGGGCGATGCAGAACCTGCTCAAGTAGCGACAATACTGGAAGAATTATGGGGTGGCGATGAGACCTTGATCGTGATCAGTTCTGATCTAAGTCATTATCTCGACTACACGTCAGCTCGCGCGAGAGACAAAAGCACAAGTGAATTAATAGAACATTTTGACTACGAAAAAATTGGCCCGGAACAAGCTTGCGGTTGTATGCCACTGCGCGGTCTATTAAAACTTGCCCGAGAAAAAAACATGGTTATCTGCACAATCGATCAACGGAATTCAGGCGACACTGCCGGCACAAAAGATCGCGTTGTTGGTTATGGCGCCTACGCCTTATTTGAACCGTTAATTCTCAATGAAGAAAATAAAAAAATCGCTTTTGACACCATTCATAAAAGTATCATGCAAGGCCTGCAAAATGGATGCGCCTATGAACCGGAAGTTGAAAAATTTGATGCGCCATTTAGAAAAAAATTAGCCGTATTCATAACGTTAAAATTGCATGGTCATCTACGTGGTTGTATCGGGACAACTGAAGCACATGCGCCGCTAATCAGTGCTATCGCGCAATACGCTTATGCGGCGGCATTTTCCGATCCACGGTTTAAACCTCTCACTGAAGACGAATACAAGAATATCGAAATAAATCTGTCGATACTTTCCTCTCCCATGCCAATAAACTTCAATGATGAAGCTGATCTGATTCAACAACTACGGCCTGATATAGATGGTTTGATTATTTCAAAAAATAATGCGCGCGCAACATTTTTACCGGCAGTGTGGGAGTCAATTAGTAAACCTGAAGTATTTCTGCACGAGCTGAAAAAGAAGGCCGGTATAAAATCATCTGAGTCACCAGAGAAAGCCTGGCGCTATACAGCAGAACATTATACTTCTCCTGAAATTGCTTAATAGCAAGCCCCTGTTGATCCTTCACTACAGACTCGACCATCTATCCAGATGGCATTATCAAACTTGGTATTGACCATGTTGGCACCTGCTAATAGTGCATTGCTAAGATCAGCATAAGAAAAATCCGCATCTTTTAAGTCAGCATAACTCAGATCAGAATATCTCAAATCAGCACCAATAAGTCTTACATCTTCGAGATTGGAATAACTTAAATCACTTCTGCTTATTTCTGCATAAGCCATATTTGATCCGGCAAAGTTGACACCCGATAATCTGGATTCATTGAGTATTGCATCCGTTAATATGGCGGATTCGAGATTTTGATTCTCTATATCCAAACTTATAAACCTACAGTTTGCCCAGTTAACACCTTTAGCCGGAGGACTCGCGCAATCAGCTTGAGAAGCCTTGTTTTCAGGTTTAAGTACGACACCAAACCCTATAATGACAATTGCGATTAACAATAGCGATAAAAATGGCGTTTTAGGGCGTTTAAGATTGTTTTTATAAGCATCATCAATTTCTTTTCTGTGTTGACGATGTTCCAACATCGCGTCAGATTCATTCGCTCGTCTTTCTCGACTACGTCGTCGTTCCTGTTCCATATTCTGCTTATCACGTCGCTGATCCGAAACACGCTCATCGAGTTGCATCCTGGAGATGTCAATTTTTTCAGAATCAGCGGGTGTTTCGCGCATGACATCAGGATAAAGTTCTCGGTGAGTGGCAACTTGTTGCCAATTTTGCTCATCCAGACTCAATTCATCATCAGGTTTGATACGACCCAGCAGGATATTTCGCGTGATTTGAGCAGGTATAAACGGCCCTTTAACGACGCCATTTCGTCTGAAAAACCACAATCTTCTTTCAACCAAACCGCTTTCTCCATTGTTACAAACTTGAATTTCTTATAAAGAAGACCTCAAGTTTCATGCCAGAATGACGTTTTATAGGGAATGGATATTCAACCTTCTCTCTTATCTGCATTGTTACCGGTAAAAACGGGACAAACTATTTTGACGCAATGGCTACCAGGACAAATTTTGAATGCCCGGGTCGTCAGCCAACAATTGCCCGGCACTGTCGTATTGGAAATTAACAATCAGCAAATCGAGGCAAAAACCAGTTCTGATAAACCGCTAGATATAGGATCGCAGTTAAAACTTGTCGTTGAGAAACAGGGCAACCCCGTGGTGCTTCGAGTAGTTCAGCATGAATCAGCTGTATCAACACAAGAAGCCAGGCAACAACTGCTGCGTCATGCCATACCAAGACAGGCAGGCATGGAAAAGATGTCTACCTTGTTAAATCAGATTTCAAATAATATCAGATCAACGGTTACCATTTTACCTGCGCCGATAGAGCAACAAATCAAAAAGCTTATTGAAAACTTTCCCATCAAGGAAAGCATAAAAAACCCCTCAACGTTAAAAACAGTTATAAAAAATGCAGGGATATTCCTTGAAGCAAAACTATTAACTGAAATCACTAATAAGCAAGCGACAAGCCCACAATCCAGAGCACCTGCGTCACCGCCCAACGAGTCGTTAACAAAAGATCTCAAAACGAATTTATTGCAGGTTTCAGACGTAATTCTGAAATACAAACAAGCTCATCAAAAAACAGAAGCCGCGATTACAAAACAAATTCAACCCTTAACATTAACGATGAAAGAATCGACTCCAGCAGCAAAACCACATGTAGACAACACCCCTCGCTTAGCTGAACTAACTAGCTCAGCAAACATTGACACAATCAGCAAGCATATAGAATCGTCAATCGCACGTATTGAAGTAAACCAGTCGAAAGCGATGGTAACTAACGACAATCAATTTGCGACCTGGTCAATTGAGACGCCAGTAAAAGATAAAAACGATGTCGACTTACTCAAGCTTGATGTCCATGCTGATAAACAAGCAAAATCTGATAATAAAAAAGACCAGCTATGGACCGTGCACATAAAGATCGATTTTCAAGATAGCGGTTCAATATCGGCAAAACTCTCCATGCTAGATAATGAAGTGAGTGCGACACTGTGGTCGGAAGATGTCACTCTTCATAAATTGATTAATGAAAATTTAAGGCTGCTTGATAGACAAATTGAACGGTGCGGTTTAACTATAGGCAAAATTGTTTGTCTGGATGGCTGCCCGGTTGGACCCGAATGCCCAACACCAGACAAACTGATTAATATCAAAGTATGACAACATCATCTGAAGTCCCCAAAAAAGCAGTTGCCCTGTTCTACGATGGAATTACCGCACCAAAAATTTCGGCCAAGGGCGCCGGTGATATTGCAGAAGAAATTATTGCCTTGGCCAAAGAACATAATATTCCAATACGCGAAGAGCCAGATCTCGTCAACCTCTTAGCACGACTTAAGTTAGGCGACGAAATTCCCAGAGAGCTTTATATTGCTGTTGCTGAAGTTATTGCTTTTGCCTATCTGATCAAAGGCAAATTCCCAACTAAGAGGAAGTAAAACTAACTTTCGGCTTTTTGTTTACTTCTGGCTTCATTGGCTTTTTGCTGATTCCCCAGTTTTTCATAGGCTAAGGCAATCACACCCCAATTATCGGATTTTAACCGCGGGTTATTTGCAGCAAGTGCATTCGACTTTCTGGCCATAGCAATCGCTTGTTGCCACTCTTGTTGCTGAATGCGAATGACCGCCAAACGATGCCACAATAATGCATTGCCCGGCTCAATACGCAATGCGCGCTCTATCGTTGCCGCCGCTTTGTCACTATTGCCCTGGCTGGCAAACTTATCAGCATCATCAAGTAAGGCGACGATGACGGATTGTTGCGGTTTGTTAACATCATTAATTGCTGTGTTAGTGACTGGCGCTGTTGTGATTGTGCCAGTAGTACTATTAGTGACAGGTGCATTGCGCTCTTCAACCGGAACCAATACTCCGGGTCTGGTCGCTTGTTCGGCACAAGCTGTCAGAAACAGGGTCCACAATAGCAACGTTAGAGAATTAATATTCATAATGGAATTTTACTCACTAATTTAAAAACATTTAATATAGCCGGGAGCATAATTTTTTATGACAGGATAGGCTTTTGTTTGAGAACAGGAGCTGTCCGGGTTACTCATGTCCGGATAATTTCGCCATTCGATTTCATCTGGTTCGATTAATAATAAGGGTGCCAGTTTTATTTCCTTCATCATATTGATCCAGATTTGCATCGCGCCAGTTGAGCCCGTTAGTTTAGTCGGCTGATTATTATCACGTCCTATCCAGACAACCGCTAACAGACGATCGCCAAACCCGGCAAACCAACTGTCTCTTAAAGCGTTCGTCGTGCCTGTTTTAGCGGCTAACGGCATTAATGAAGGTAGTTCTCTGGTCAATCGTTTTGCGGTTCCATTTTGCACCACCTCGGTTAATAAAAACTGTGTTAAAAAAGCCGTTTCCGGTTTGACGTATTCCCGTACTTTCAGATCATAGTGTTTTAATGGCTGACCTTTATCATCGAGGACAGCGCGGATGGTCCTTAAGGGTATTTGCAACCCGCCACTGGCAATGGTTTGATACATCTGTGTCACTTCGTAGGGTGAAAGATTGAGTGAACCAAGCAAGATTGAAGGTAATTTAGGTATGCTTGACGACACACCCAGGTTTTTTAAGGTACGAATAACATTTTCAAGACCCAGTGCCATGCCCAGTCGTACAGTAGAGACATTATATGATTTGGAAATCGAACGGACTAACGGCACGTTCCCATGCGACTGATTATCATAATTATCAGGCGCCCATTGTTGTCCATTGGACTGCTTTAAAACGAGTTTGCTGTCATCAAGCGATGACAACACATTATAGCGCGAAGGCTGATCAAGCGCCGTCATGTATATCGCCGGTTTAATCAGTGAGCCTATCGGCCTTTTTGCATCTAAAGCCCGATTAAACGCATTCCTGTCTTTATTCCTGTCACCGATTAATGCCAGAACCTCTCCACTATGTTGTTCCGCGATTACCAGTGCCGATTGTAACGTCCCGGTGTTAAAGCCTTTGTGTTTTTCAAGAACAGACAAACTATGTTTAACACTGTTTTGGGCAATTTCCTGTTTATCAACATCCAGTGAGGTATGAATTTGCAGGCCTTCGTTTCGAAGGTCATCAATTCGATAATCGCGTTTTAAATGACGTCTAACCAGATCAATAAAGGCAGGATATTTGGCACTGCTCCAGCGCGGTTTAGCTGTTACGCCCAATGCTGTGGATGACGCACGCTTGTATTCGGAAGTGCTGATAAAATCCTGTTCCAATAGTAAATTAAGAACCAGGTTTCGACGTTCCAGTGCTCTTTCAGGTTGTTTACGTGGATTGTAGTAGGAGGCACCTTTGACCATGCCGACTAATAATGCAAATTCAGCGATATTTAATTCTGCCAGCGGCTTGGAAAAATAGAATTCTGCCGCCGTTCCAAAACCATGGATACTACGTTGGCCATTTTGGCCTAAATAGATCTCATTTACATAGGCACTTAAAATATTTTCTTTCGAATAGTGATATTCCAGCATTAATGCCATCAACATCTCGTTAATCTTGCGTGAGAATGTTCTCTCGCGTGTTAGAAACATATTCTTGATCAACTGTTGCGTCAGCGTACTACCGCCTTGCGCAACTTCTCCTGCCATTAGATTCACAAACAGCGATCTCAATATACCCTTGGGATCTAGTCCAAAATGCTCAAAATATGTTTTGTCCTCAACTGCAATCAAGGCTTTTATTAAAGGCTCTGGGATATCTTCATAGGTCACTAGCACCCGATCTTCATCGTGCAGAGGAAATATCTTGCCAATTAACATCGGTGTTAGTCTTATGATCTGAACGACGTTGCCAGTGCCGATATCCAAAATTTCTTTAATCCGTTTCCCACTAAAATTTATCCGTAACTTTCTTGCAGCTTCTGTCCCATCCCAATAATCAAATTCACGAGAATAGACTTCAATGGATGAATCTCTAATCCTGAACTGTCCTGGTCCATTTAATGTAGCAACACTTTTATACCCGGCATTTTCAAGTCTTTCAGTGATTGCATGTTGCGCATAATGTCGACCGGCATATAACTCAAGTGGTTGTGAATAAACCCTTGCCGGAATAGACCAACGTTTACCATCAAATTCTTTTCTGATCTGAAAATCAATAAACACGCAATACGACAGGAATACACAAACCAGAATAATGCTGATTTGCAGCAGCCATTGTTTCATTAAGGAGGGCTTACGTTTTTTAGTCGAATTTTTCCGTTTACGGGGAGTGGGGCGTTTTTTCGGCATTTAATTGAAATAAGTCGGGGTTTATCAGGGTGTGAACTGCCATATTTTACATCATCGGCTTGTCTGATGTCGGTATTCAGGCTGCGTTTGGAATAAAATTTCATCCAGAACATAAAAAAGGCCCCAAATATGGGGCCTATCAGTGTTTTAGAGAGTCTCACATGGTCTGATTTCTCATTCAGACTTCAGCAAGTGCTCAACTAGCGCCTTGCGACGCTTTTTCCTTGCATCAATGACCGCTCTGGCTTGTTCTCTGCGTATTAAATCACGCTGGCCAGTTGTCAAATTTTGCGTTTTATTTTTTTTTGGTTTTTTTCTTGGCTTTTTTCTTAGTAGCCTTTTTCTTTGCTTTTTTCTTGGTAGCTTTTTTCTTCGCTACTTTTTTCTTGGTAGCTTTTTTCTTTGCAGTCTTTTTCTTTGCTTTTTTCTTCGCTACTTTTTTCTTAGCCTTTTTCTTGGTAGCCTTTTTCTTCGCTACCTTTTTCTTCGCTACTTTTTTCTTAGCTACTTTTTTCTTAGCCGTTTTCTTTGCGACTTTTTTCTTCGCAGTCTTCTTCTTTGCTTTCTTCTTTGCCATGTTTAGAGACTCCCCTAGAAACTGAATATTGGATTTAACAAATAACTGTATACATCACATTAAACATACACGCAAACAATTATAGTCATGTTTTATCTTTTTTCTATAATTTTTTTTAAAAAGTTTATTGTTTTCAACATAGATAGTTTGTTTATCACTATTTTTACAACAAAACATTCTTAAGCAAAATGATATAAAACAAAACTTATGTTAACTGCGAAAGAATATCTTTCATCACATCGTTAACATCTTGCATGCCATTTACACTTACATATTTTGTCTTTGATCCATTTTGCTTCGATTGTTCAGTGTAATATTTTATTAACGGTGATGTTTGTTCATGATAAACATCCAGACGTTTTTTAACTGTCTCTTCTTTATCATCATCGCGTTGCACAAGATCCTCACCAGTCACATCATCCTTACCTTCAACCTTTGGCGGATTAAACTCAACATGATAGGTTCTACCAGAAGCCAAATGCGCTCTACGACCACTCATACGCTTGATAATAGACTCATCTTCTACTTTAATTTCAATGACATAATCAACGTCTATATCCATTTCTGCCATACCGTCAGCCTGTGCAATAGTCCTTGGAAAACCGTCGAATAGATAACCATTCTTGCAATCATCTGCACTGATACGTTCCTTCACTAAGCCAAGAATTAATTCATCTGATACCAGTCCACCTGCATCCATAACTTCTTTTGCTTTAAGTCCCAACTCTGTTCCTGCACTTACTGCTGCACGTAACATATCACCGGTTGAAATTTGTGGAATATCAAACTTCTCTTTAATAAGATTTGCCTGAGTGCCCTTACCTGCTCCCGGTGGCCCTAATAATATTATTTTCACTTTTACTTACCTCCCGTTTATTATTTAAATTATTTCACTTACTACAATATAATCATAATCAAGCTCAAAATAAGGCGAAAAAATCCATGAAGATCGAACTTGATAGCGAATTTTCTATTTCAAACAAAATTATTTCCTATTCTGATGACTCATTTAAATTAAAAGATACATTAATAAAAACAAACCTGGTTATTTCAAAAGATCGTTTAATTGATAACTGGCCCGTAGATTCTTATCAGAATCTTGCATTGCAACATCTAGATCAAATCATTTTATGGCAGCCAGAGCTTATAATTATCGGTACCGGTAGAATACCAAGTTTTCCTAACCCCGAGTTAATTGCTTATGCAAGTTCTAGAAATATTGGTTTGGAAGTCATGGACACGGGGGCAGCCTGTCGTAGCTATAATTTACTGATTGATGAAGGCAGAGATGTCGTTGCCTGTTTATTTTTACCTGATAATTAAGTCTCCATATTCAAAGTATCGAGTGAGAAACCCTCTCTTTGTAAAATTTGTCGTAACCTTTTAATGGCTTCTATCTGGATTTGTCTGACTCTTTCGCGCGTAACGCCTAATTCATTACCTATTTCTTCCAGAGTAGCTGTTTCGCCGCCATGCAGACCAAAACGGCGCTCTACAACAGCGCATTGCTTATCGGTTAGTAAGCTTAACCAGGTATCGATGTGTTCTTTTACGTCGTTATTTTGCAATAAGCGAGACGGGTCCAGATTTTGTTCATCGGGCAAGGTATCCAGCAGGGATTTTTCTGAATCATAGGGACTGGGTGCATCGACCGATGTTATGCGTTCGTTTAAACCCAACATGCGTTTTACGACATCGATAGGTTGATCCAGCATTTCAGCCACATCTTCCGGAGTAGGTTCGTGATCAAGAGTTTGAGAAAGCTTTCTCGCAGCCCGTAAATAAATATTTATTTCTTTTACAACATGGATCGGCAAGCGGACTGTCCTGGTCTGGTTCATCAATGCACGTTCGATAGTTTGTCTAATCCACCAGGTAGCATAGGTGGAAAATCGAAAACCGCGTTCCGGATCAAATTTTTCAACCGCACGAATCAGTCCAAGATTACCTTCTTCTATCAAATCAAGTAGGGCCAGACCTCGATTCATATAACGGCGTGCGATTTTGACGACAAGACGTAAATTACTTTCAATCATCCGTTTACGTGAGCTCTCATCCCCTTTTAAGGCCTTACGTGAAAAATAAACTTCTTCTTCTGCACTTAACAAGGGTGAAAATCCGATTTCGTTTAAATACAAACGGGTGGCATCCATATCACCTGCTAATACAGTCGTTTCAGGGATTTTTTCTTTAACATTTTTATCGACGATATTATCATCCACATCGCTTAAAGCTTCGAGTTCGTCATCGTTCAAATCAATATCATCAGGATCACTGTCCTTTAATTTATCGGCTGATGATTTTGACTTTGATTCTGATTTGAGTTTGTCGGATTCGTCTTTCATATCATTATCATGCATTAATTATTCAGGCACGTTTTTGCGGGAGATGTCGGGTAGGTGTCACGGGTTTTCCATTCTGCCGGATTTCAAAATGAAGCACAGTACGTCCGGCATTATCGCGTCCCATTTCCGAGATTTGCTGACCCATAGTCACCCTGTCTCCTTCCTTGACCAAAAGTTTGCTGTTGTAGGCATAGGCACTCAAGTACGTTTCGTTATGTTTTATGATGATAAGCTTTCCATAACCGAGAAGTCCACTACCACTGTAGACAACTTCACCCGCTGCAGCGGCTTTAATCGCCTGACCTGATTTGCCAGCAATGTCGATACCCTTTTTCGATGTTGGTGAGTTGGACATAACCAGTTTACCATTGGTCGGCCAGGCCCACTTGATCGGTCCATTTGGCAAAGCAGGGCCGGTCTTCTTTTTTTGGACGATAACTTTCGGTTTTTCCTGTAGTGGTTTCGTTATCGGTTTGGTTGTCGGTGCGGGTAATGTTTTTTTAGCAACCGAATCAGATTTTAGCGGAATACCTTGCTTTTTAAGGACTGGTTTTAGTCGAATAATCTGTCCCGGATAGATGGTGTAGGGAGCATTGATATTGTTCCAGTGTGCGAGTGATTTATAATCGAAATTATAACGCCAGGCTATCGAATATAAGGTATCACCTCTGTTGACGATATGAACACCCGATTTATTTTGTAATGCCGGTTTAGGCTTTGCGCTTGATTTGGTAACAATACCGTGCTGAGTGACGGTTGGCCTTAATTCTTTAACTTCATCACGATTGGTCACCGGTGCAGTTCCGGTCCCGGCACATGCCTGTAGCAAAACAAGCATTAATAAACAGCTATAAGTATTATAACAAGATCTCATCCTATCACTTTCAAGTCGTATCAATACCACCAAGCATTGGCACAAAACTTACCGAATCAATAATTTCTTCCACAAAACCATCTTCTTTACGCGTGATCAATAATAATTTTTGATCTCCCGATTTACCAACAGGGATAATCAGGCGTCCCTCTATTGCAAGCTGTTCTAATAATGCCTCAGGCACACCTATAGGCGCAGCAGCAACAATAATGCCATCAAAAGGCGCATGTGCCGACCAACCAATATTACCATCTGCGTGTTTGCTGCGAATGTTGGTATACGCGAGTTGTTGAAAGCGTGCTCGGGCACGAACTAATAAGCCATTGATACGTTCAACAGTGTAAATTTGTTTGGTAAATTGCGCCATGATGACCGTCTGGTAACCACAACCGGTACCAACTTCCAAAACGTTTTTTAAATCCCTGTCTTTAATCAGGGCTTCCGTCATTTTTGCGACAATATACGGTTGCGAAATTGTTTGGCTAAAACCAATAGGCAATGCCGTATTCTCATACGCTCGACTGGCAAGTGCCTCATCAACAAAAAGATGACGTGGCGTTTTACGTATTGCTTCGAGGACAACTTCGGATTGTATGCCCATATCGGCTAGCGTGTTGGCAAGTCGATCACGTGTACGTTGTGATGTCATGCCTATACCACTATGTTCAGCCATCATTTTTCAAGACCTTCTAGCCAGCTAGATAATGTTTTTAAGGTTTGGTGACGAGTTAAATCGATTTGTAATGGTGTTATTGAGACCTTACCGGAACGAATCGCATGAAAATCAGTTCCTTCTCCGGCGTCTTGTTCAGAGCCGACAGGACCAACCCAATAGACTTTTCTACCGCGTGGATCAAACGCTTGCAACGCAGGTTCTGACTTATGTCGATTACCTAAACGCGTAACCGAATAGTCCTTGATGAGTTCAAGATCAATATCAGGAATATTCACATTCAAGAGCACATCATCTAATGGTTTTTGCATAAGTGATTCAATGATTTTTCTGGCGACAGTCACAGCAGGTTTGTAGTCAGCCTGTCTTTCACCCGCCAATGAAAATGCAATTGCAGGACACCCCAGAAAACGGCCTTCCATTGCTGCCGCAACAGTTCCTGAATAAAGCACATCATCACCCAGGTTCGCGCCGGTATTAATACCACTGATGACCATATCAGGTTCATGATCTAACATCCCGGTAATTGCTAAATGAACGCAGTCTGTTGGAGTTCCGTTAACGTAATAAAAACCCCGGCTATCTTGTTTTACATGGAGCGGCGCATCAAGTGTTAGTGAATTGCTGGCACCACTGCGATCCCTATCTGGGGCGACGACAGTCACTGTTCCCAAATCAGCCAGCATATCTGCCAAAGCAGATAATCCAGGTGACTGATAGCCATCATCGTTACTCAACAAAAAATGCATAAATATTACTAGTGACCATTAAAGTCGATATTAGAACTGAATATGTCGTCATCAACAAAGTAAAAATTCCAATAGTGCTTTTTGCGAGTGCAATCGGTTACCCGCCTCTTCCCAAACAACACTTTGAGGTCCTTCCAATACAGCAGTAGAGACTTCCTCACCACGGTGTGCCGGTAAACAATGCATAAACAAGGCATCACTATTAGCACATTCCATCAAATTTGTATTGACCTGATACGGTGCAAATTTTTCCATTCGCTGAACCTGTTCGTCTTCCTGCCCCATGCTGGCCCAGACGTCAGTCACAATAAGATCGGCATTTTTCACGGCCTTAATCGGATCACGTTCCAAACTGACGTGCGCTTTGGTGACATCGAGTAGTTTTGCATCAGGCACAAATTCTTCGGGACAGGAAATGGTTAATTTAAAATCAAAAATGTTGGCCGCATTCATGTAAGAGTGGCACATATTATTGCCATCACCCAACCACACCACTTTTTTACCTTGAATAGAACCGCGTTTTTCAAAGTAAGTTAATAAATCCGCTAACAACTGGCAGGGATGAAAACTATCAGAGAGTCCATTGATCACCGGCACATCGGAATAGGATGCAAACAGTTCCAGGCGTTCATGTTCAAAGGTACGCAGCATAATACAGTCGACCATCTTTGATAATACACGCGCTGTATCTTCTATTGGCTCACCACGGCCTATTTGACTGCCTGTTGGCGAGAGATAGATGGCGTGACCACCCAGTTGCGCCATACCCGCTTCAAATGAAACACGTGTACGCGTGGACGATTTTTCAAAGATCATACCCAGGACACGATTACTCAACGTGGTCTCAAAGTTTTTTTGTTGGAATTGTTTCTTTAGAACAACCGCGCGATTAATAATCGACAGTAACTCGTCTTGATTCAAACTGTTTAGTGTTAAGAAATGTCGAACACTCATATCTGTACCTTTAAGTTAAATATGCCTTGATCACATCACTCAAGATCGAAATGATTTGATCTGCTTCTGAATCACTCATGATCAACGGCGGTAACAATCGAATCACATTACCTGAAGTGACATTGATTAATAATTTTTCCTTTAATGCCAGACCAACTAATTCCGGACAATCCTGCTCCAGTTCAATGCCGAGCATTAACCCCTTACCGCGAATGTCTTTAATTCCCTTCACACCAGCCAGGGACTGTTTAAAGCCGTCTAATAATCGATTGCCCAGTTCTGTTGCTCGCTGCTCAAGCTGTTGCGCTTCTAACACTTCAATAACCGCCAGAGCCGCTCTGGATGCCAGTGGATTGCCACCGAAAGTAGAACCGTGACTACCGGGCTGAAACAATTCAGCAGCCTTTCCTTTTGCCAGACACGCACCTATTGGCACGCCATTACCCAGCGCCTTTGCCAGCGTCAACACATCCGGCATGACCCCCTCATGTTGAAAAGCGAACCATTTGCCCGTTCGGCACATGCCCGTTTGCACCTCATCAATCATCATTAAAGAATCATGTTGATCACAAAAGGTTCTTATTGCTTGCAAATAACCCGCATCAGGGATAATTACACCGCCCTCACCGAGTATCGGTTCAACCATGACTGCAACAATGTTTAAATCCTTATCACTTAATTCATTTAACGCGCCGACATCGTTATACGGGATATGCAAAAACCCTTCGACCAGGGGATTAAAGCCTTTATGTACTTTTGCATTACCGGTGGCGCTCAGTGTAGCCATGGTCCGACCATGAAAACTTTTTTCCATCACGACAATAACGGGATTAGCGATATTGCTATTATTCGCATACAAACGTGCGAGCTTGATCGCGGCTTCGTTTGCCTCGGCACCGGAGTTGCCAAAGAAGACCTTCTCCATACCGGAATGCTGCACCAGCTTCTCGGCCAGTTTTTCCTGTAACGGAATTCGATATAGATTAGATGTGTGTATTAAATTCGCAGCTTGATCAGCAATTGCTGCTTGCACAGCAGGATGTGCATGTCCTAAACCACAGACCGCAATACCGCTCAGGGCGTCCAGATAACGTTGTCCCTGAGTATCGGTTAACCATGCACCAGATCCGTTTATAAACTCAATCGACAAAGGTTGATAATTTGACATTAACGCAGTGCTCATCACATACATTCCAGACAAGTCGTAATTTATCCGACTCCAAAAATAACAAGCCCGGCCATGAGCCGGGCTCAAACATAATTAAATCTAGCTAATACTTATAGTGGCAAACCATGTCCTTGACCCACCATACACATAATCATCGGTATGGAGAGAAATGTATTGGTTCTGGACGCCATCAATGCAACGACCTTGCCTTTTGCAATTTCTTCAGCGGTGGCTTCGACCATACCCAGAATTTTTTTCTGATTTGGCCAGATTAATACCCAGACATTAAACAGCATGATGGTACCCATCCATGCGCCAAGACCGATAACCAAACCGTTGCCTTGCAGTAAAAAGGCATCCTTTAAACCTACACCCATGATCTCCAGTGCGGCTGCGCCGGTTAGCCAGGTACCTAGAGCACCCCAACGAAACCACCATAATGCACGTGGTGCGACATACTTGTTAATTGCCGCAGGTCCGGGGCCACCTTCATCAGCTAGCGCTGCACCAACAGCAGGAACTTGTACGAAATTGAAGTAATAAAGTAAACCAATCCAGATAACGCCGAAAAAGACATGAAACCAGACGGCTAAAGACCATAGATTCAGAGCAGTATCGCCCACCAATAATGTAAGAACTACTGCTACAACAAAACCAAGCGCTATCGTGCCATGCACTGACTTGAGTGGATTCATACTAATACCCCCGAAATAAATAAATTAATAACTTTTATACTTTAAGACACAAAATAATGGCTAGGATTATACTGATGTCGGTGCCCGCTTCCACCCCTTTCACAACAGAATCTTGTCTATCAAGGCCTAAATAAGCCTTTTAATCGACAAACTCACCTAAAAGATGCAATTTTAGCTAAAACAAGGATTTGCACCCCGGAAGACACACTTGAATTCAACAATACCGCCCTCATTTAGATTAACGACAGCAGGTCATGATAACAGTTAGTGATTGACTGCGGCTTTCGCGTATAATCCGCGACAATTAATGTGCAGGAAGCACTAAATGTCGTGAGAGAAGGACGCTAAAGAGACGACTAACGCAAGAATTTAAAACAGAGGTAAATGTAATGGATCCAATCGAACAAATTAAAGCAACACTAGCAGAAAATCCCGTAGTACTTTTCATGAAAGGCTCACCCGACTTTCCACAATGCGGTTTTTCGATGCGCACCGTACAAGCCCTCAAGGCTTGCGACGTTGAGTTTGGTTTTGTCGACGTACTGGCACAGCCCGAAATGCGCGCCAACCTGCCACAATATTCAAACTGGCCAACCTTCCCACAAGTCTTCATCAACGGCGAACTCGTCGGCGGCTGCGATATCGTTATGGATCTGTATGAGAAAGGCGAATTGCAGAAAATGGCTAAAGAAGCAGTAGGTAGTTAATCGTTTTATCTGAGGATGGGTTAAGTCTTTAGCCCATCCTTTCCGGTTTTTTTCATTATTGTTATTTATCATGCTCATCTAACAAACGAGCAATCTCATCTTCCCCCAACGGTTTCTTTCTTTTAATACGTAAACTGTTTCTCCATTCCCTAGCGAAGTCTTTCTGTATTCGTAAATTTATCGCGATAACAATCAGCATCGCAACAAATGCACCAAGGCTTGCCAGGCCCATATCTTTTTGTGCATCCCATACATCACCTTGCGTGCCGAGATAAGCCACACCCAGATCACCACCGAATAACTCCGCGGCTGCCCATTCAAACAGTTCAAAGGTGACTGATGCAGCAATGGTAAATAACAAGGGTAACAAGTAACCCCAAAATCCTTTGCCATAGGCAATGCGGCAGTAGATTTCTCGAAACGGGTATGCCATGAATAAACCATAAAGAAAATGAACCAGACGATCGAAATGATTTCTCTCCCAGCCCATCAAGTCGTTCAGACTAAAGTTGAAATACGTCATTAAAAACGCGTCGTACGGTACCTTCGCATAGGTGTAATGTGCGCCGATTTCATGCAAACACATAAAGATGAAAATCAAAGTGTAGGATATTCTTGAGAACGAAAACTTCTTATAGGTAAATGCCATGATGATGACAAACACCAGGACCAGGGCATTTTCCAGCGCCCAGTCTGATCGATCATAGGGCGATATAGCGAGGATCAGAAATTCAATGAAAAAAATAAATGAGAGGACTAGAAAATACTTTCTATGTGACATGAGAATACTTCGTTCTCATGTCATGAAAAAAAGAAATCAAAACTACATTAATCATAACCACTATCGATCCAGACACATTTTCCACCACTCTCTTGATTTATTCTTTCCAGATATTGCTCATGCGCCGCGAGCTCTTCTGTCGAGGGTTCAATAACAGGTAATGGCTTTCGATTGACGTCGATTTTTTTTGCATGACCGGTATCCGCCGCCTGTTGTTCCTGGGTAGCGTCAAAACTCAAGGTTTCCTGTCCACCTGTCATGGCTAGGTAAACGTCCAACAGAATTTGTGCATCAAGTAGTGCTCCGTGTAAATCACGACTTGAATTATCTATTTCATAACGACCACACAAGGCATCGAGATTGTTTTTTTGACCGGGGTGTTTTTCGCGCGCCATCATTAGGGTATCGATGACGGCACAATAATCTTCGGTCTTGCCCCACTTTCTCCCCAACTGCTTTAACTCGGAATTGATAAAACCCACATCGAAAGGTGCGTTATGAATGATCAACTCGCTATCACGGATAAAATCGATAAATTCCTGCGCGATATCTGCAAAGCGGGGTTTGTCAGCGAGAAATTCATTGCTGATACCGTGTACGTTGAAAGCACCGTCATCAATCTCGCGATCCGGGTTCAAATATTGATGAAAGTGTCGATCAGTTTTGCGTCGATTGACTATCTCAACACAGCCTATCTCAATTATGCGATGACCTTGTTTTGGTTCAAGCCCGGTTGTTTCTGTATCGAGTACAATTTGTCTCATGAACTGGCCTTTTCGAACATTTCGTCAATTGCTTTATTGGCCAATAGATCAACGCGTTCATTTTCATCATGTCCACTATGACCTCTGACCCACTCCCATTTTATTTTATGGGGTTTGCAGGCTTCATCGAGACGTTGCCATAATTCTTTATTTTTAACTGGTTTCTTTGCTGCTGTTTTCCAGCCCCGACTTTTCCAGGCCGGCATCCATTCCGTAATGCCATTCATCACATATTGTGAATCGGTCGTTAATATTACCTCGCAGGGTCGGGTTAACGATTCGAGACCCATGATGGCGCCCATTAATTCCATGCGATTATTGGTGGTATCGGCTTCAGCACCATAAAGTTCTTTTTCGGTGCCATTAAATTTCAATAAAGTACCCCAGCCGCCCGGACCAGGATTACCACGGCAGGCACCATCGGAAAAGATGTGTATTTTTTCACTCATTATTTTTAAAAAATTTCTCTTGTAGTAGGTTCAATTGCGCCTGAACCAATCATATTGCGTTTAGTACGCCATTGCATCTTGATTGGATTAAGCGGAACAACACGTTTTTTTGCCACGACCACATATAAACCGCCGAATATAGGCCAACAATAACGACCGAGACGTTCGAGGGGCAATAGCTTTTTTAATATTTTTTGATTGCGTAATGGTGGTGAAAAGAAAAAACAGTTGGTTTTCTCAATTTCAAAATCCAGTAACGATAGCCAGTCTTTTATTCTGGGGATAGAGATCAAACGACCGCTCCACGGCATTTCACCCCACCAACAAAGAAATAAATGCCATAAGCCCCAAAGGCTCAGCGGGTTTATTCCCAGAATAACAACATGTCCATTATCAATCAGAACACGATCCATCTCACGCAGCATTTTATGCACATCTTTGGAATATTCGAGAATATGCGGCAATACAATAACATCTATGCTGTCTGTCGCGATGGGTAACTCTTCTGCACTGGTATGAATCGCATTGATGTTGTCATCACATTCGCTAGTATCAAGGAACAATATCGTCTTATTGACTATGCGCGATGCGAACAGGTAGTTCGATTCTGCCGCGTAACCATATTGCATAATATGATAACCAAACAAGCCCGGCAGTATGTCTTCTATCTGTTCAAGCTCTGCCGCATAAACCGCTTTTCCTAACGGGCTCGCAAACCAACTTGAGAATTTTTCTCTTAATGTTAATGTCATTGTGTTCTCGAAATTCATAAACTAATCACATACTATTATTCTGACAAAACAGAAGCGGACTATTGATAAAACCATGCTAGAGATCATACCCCTACCCGCATTAAAGGATAACTATATCTGGTTGCTGAAAAACAAGGCAAGTCGGCATGTCGCTATAGTTGACCCCAGCGAGGCCGAACCGGTCCTTAAATTTTTAAAATCAGAACAATTAATCCCGATCGCCATCATGATTACGCATCATCACTGGGACCATGTTGGTGGCATTGCCGGTATTACTGAACATTTTTCTATTCCGGTCTATACGCCGAAGACCGAGACCGTTCCGGGTAGCACGAATCCAGTGGCTGAAGGTGATGTTGTCAAATTACACGAACTGGACCTCAATTTGAATATACTGGATGTGCCGGGACATACCGCCGGTGCGGTCGCCTATTACAATGATGCTATGGTCTTTAGTGGTGACACGCTCTTCACTGCCGGTTGTGGCCGTATGTTTGAAGGCACGCCTCCGCAAATGCATGCGTCGTTGTCGAAATTCAAGACCTTGCCTGATGACACGTTGTTATATTGTGGCCATGAATACACTGTCTCCAATCTCAGGTTTGCAGCGGCAGTAGAACCGCAAAATGAGGCGATTCAGCAGCGTCTGCAACAGGCCGAAGAAGCCCGTCGAATTGACAAAGCCACTGTACCGGCGACACTGGCAGAAGAAAAACAAACCAACCCGTTTCTGCGCTGTGAGCAACAAACAGTTATCGATGCCGCCAGTCAACATAGTGGCGAAGCATTAGCAGAACCCGCCCAGATTTTTGCTGCAATACGGCAATGGAAGGACAGTTTTTAATCACTTTTGCTAAAATTGTAGCCTCCTGTAAATTAGTACTTGACCGAATCGCCTCCTATCCCTAGGATTCCGCCATGCATATGATACCTAAAGCAATTATTTGCTTTATACCAATAATAATAAGCGCTTGTAACTTCAGCTCTACGCGACCTAATTCAGTTGACCCGGCTCCGACCGCAGACAAAAGTCATCAACTAAACTCAATTGGAATATCATCTTCGGTCCCGGTGACCAATACGCACCAGATTGATGTTAGCGATGAACTCACTGAACAAGTTGCCATTACAAAAGATCACGACAATCTCTGGTTGCTGATCAAGGATGAACTTCAATTTAATCGCAACATCAATCAATCCAGCGTTCAGGATAAGGTTGCCTGGTTTGCACGTAATCAGGATTACCTGGATCGCGTTTCTGATCGTGCCGACCCTTACCTATTTCATATTATTTCCAAATTGAAAGAGCGTAATATGCCACTCGATTTGGCATTATTACCCATTGTGGAAAGCGCCTATCATCCGTTCGCTTATTCACCCAGTCGCGCTTCGGGTATTTGGCAGTTCATACCCGCTACCGGTAAACGCTTTGGCATGAAACAGAACTGGTGGTATGACGGACGACGCGACATTATTGCTGCAACAGACGGCGCACTCGATTATCTGCAGAATTTACATAAACGTTTTCATGGTAACTGGTTTCATGCTCTCGCCGCTTACAATGCCGGAGAAGGAAATGTCGAAAAAGCAATCAGAAGAAATCAAAAAGCCGGTAAAAAAACTGACTTCTGGTCATTACAGTTGCCACGAGAGACACGTAGCTATGTACCAAGCCTGCTAGCCATTGCGGAAGTCTTAAAAAACAACGCTCAATACAATATCAGTTTCAAGACTATTCCAAATACACCCCATTTCGAAGCCATTGATATTGGCAGTCAAATCGATCTGGCAACCGTTGCCAGCTTATCCGGCTTATCGATTGATGAAGTATATACCTTGAATCCCGGCTTCAGTCGTTGGGCAACGGATCCAAGAGGACCGCATCGAATCCTGATACCGGTAGAAAAAGCTGGCGAATTCAAACAAAACCTAATGGCATTGCCGGCAGCGGATCGTATTGCATGGCAACAACATAAGATTCGTGACGGTGAATCCTTGAGTCAGATTGCAACCCGTTACCAGACCAGCGTATCGGCATTAAAGGAAATCAATCGACTAAAAGACAGCCGCATCCGTGCCGGCCGCTCATTACTGATTCCAACCGCAAAAGAAGCCAGCAAGTATTATTCTTTAAGCGCGGATGCAAGGAAATTTAACGGTCTTAAAAAAACCGGTGATGGTAAACGTTATATCTATGCTGTTAAGCGTGGTGATAACCTTTGGGATATTGGACGACAGTACGGGATTAGCGTAACGCAACTGACGCAATGGAATGGCATCTCAAGCAAAAGCCTGCTTAGACCGGGTCAAAAACTGACTGTCTGGGTAAAACAAGACAACACCGGTAAGCAAGGCAGTTTAATTAAAACCGTCGCAAAGAAAGACGCAGACAATGCCTATACGGTTAAACAAGGCGATTCCTTATGGTTGATTGCCAAAAAGTTTGATATCCGCGTTAAAGATTTACTCAAGTGGAACAATCTGAAGAAAGGCAAGCATCTGCAACCCGGACAAAGCCTGATAGTGCAAAGCAACATCGCTGGTGCCTGATACAATCAACCGACAAGTTCTTCGTCGTTATCTAAGCAAGCTATTCTCATCGTGATGTATTTGCACGTACAATGAGCAGCATGATTTACCTATGGAAATTATTCTTTCGCGTATTACTGCGCCTGATTTACCGGGTTGAAGTATCTGGCCTGGAAAACTATCAACAAGCCGGCGATCGCGTGCTTATCATTGCAAACCACACTTCCTTGCTTGATGGCCTATTACTTTATGCCTGGCTACCAGAAACGCCCACCTTCGCTATAAATAGAGACATAGCTGCGAAGAAAATATTTAAACCTTTTTTATCGTTTGTTGATCTGTTTGAAATGGATGCGTCAAACCCGTTATCGGTGAAATCCATGGTTAAATATTTGAAACAGGATAAGAAAGCCGTGATCTTCCCGGAGGGCCGCATTACCGTCACCGGGGCACTAATGAAAATTTATGAAGGGCCGGGTTTAATCGCCGATAAAAGCAACGCGACGATCTTGCCCATCGCCATAGATGGCGCACAATACAGTCGTCTGTCCTATATGAAGGGCCGAGGTCATGTCTGTTGGTTTCCTAAAATCAGCATGGTCATTCTGCCCCCGGAAAAAATACAGATAGCGCCCCAGCTAACGGGGCATGAGCGCCGCAAAGCCGCATCGAGACAATTGCAGGACTTGATGTATAAATTGACCTATGCCAGCTTCAATCAGAACACAACGCTGTTCAGTGCCGTGATAGTGGCAAGCAAGCAATTTGGTAAAAATCATAACATTCTGGAAGACTTCAGCCGCGAAGTATTAACTTATACACAATTAATTTTACGTAGTATTTTACTCAGTGCTTTAATTAAAAAACAATCCAAGGCAA
Organism: uncultured Gammaproteobacteria bacterium; assembly: GCA_938084745.1. Classification (GTDB taxonomy): domain Bacteria; phylum Pseudomonadota; class Gammaproteobacteria; order Eutrophobiales; family Eutrophobiaceae; genus UBA7359. Next base: position 32,308 of record CALKEZ010000017.1, on the reverse strand, counting down.
ATGAGCATATCGGTATTTTATTGCCCAACGTCAATGCTTTGCCTGTTTTATTCTTCGCTTTACAATTTATTGGTCGCATTCCGGCGATGTTGAATTTTACTGCCGGTGCATTCACCATAAAACGTGCGTGTGAAACCGCACAGGTCAGAATCATCTACACATCGAGGCGTTTTGTCACAAACGCTAAACTCGAAAAGCTGGCGGAAGAACTTGAACATCATTTTACTGTTATCTACCTGGAAGATTTAAAACAGGGTATCAACTTAATAACAAAACTGACCGCATTGTTAAAGAGCAGAAACCCGGCAAGACATTATGCAAAACAGAACCTGAATACGAACCCTGATGCCGCTGCGGTAATACTGTTTACCTCTGGTTCCGAGGGACATCCCAAGGGTGTTGTCCTGTCTCATCGCAATATATTAGCGAACTATGCCCAGGTCCGTTGCCATATCAACTTCACACCTAGCGACACCGTTTTTAACTGCTTGCCATTATTTCATTCATTTGGACTCAATGCCGGGTTCTTGATGCCGCTTTTGGGTGGTGGCAAAGTTTTTCTTTATCCATCGCCGTTACACTTCCGCATTATTCCTGAATTGATTTATGAACTGGGGGCAACGATCTTCTTTGCCACTGATACTTTCCTTAAGGGTTATGCGCGATACGCACACCCATTTGATTTTAATTCGTTAAATTACGTTGTCGCTGGCGCTGAAAAATTGCACAAAGATACAATGCAAATATGGCTAGATAAATTTGGCCATCGCATTCTGCAAGGCTATGGCGTAACCGAGGCGAGTCCGGTTATCTCGGTGAATAATAAAATGCTGAATAAAACTGGCACTACCGGCCGGCTGATGTCCGATATGGAATGCTATATAAAACCGGTTGATGGAATTGAACAGGGTGGCCACCTGGTTGTGAAAGGTCCAAATATCATGCAAGGCTATCTTAGCCATGATAAACCCGGAGAAATACAAGCGCCTGCGACCGAGCGTGGAACCGGTTGGTATGATACCGGTGATATTGCCGATATTGATGAGGAAGGTTTCATTACCATTCTGGGACGAGCTAAACGCTTTGCAAAAATTGGTGGTGAAATGGTTTCCCTCACGGCCGTTGAAGAACTGGCAATGCTCACATGGCCAAACATTAATCATGCGGCTGTTGCCGTTTACGATGAGCGCAAAGGCGAAAAGATCGTTCTTATTACAGAACAGAAAAACCCGGAACGAAAACCCCTGGTAGATGTTGCAAAAGAAAAACAAATGAGCGAATTGATCATACCCAAACAGTTTATCTATACCGATCAAATCCCGGTATTAAGTACTGGTAAGACAGATTATATCAGTCTGACTAAGATGGCGGCGGCAAAGAATACGACCGAGACAAACGAAGAGAATGGCTGGATATCTAAAATTAAGTAAGCTGGTGAAGCACGACTCCACTGCTGATAAAAACTAGTATTACTGCGCAACCGCATTTTCAATTGCAGTAATAACTGTATTTTCGACTTCCCATAATGTTTCTTGTGCCGCACTGCCTTTGGCGATTGGTGTTAACTTTCCAAACAAGACGGTAGTTCGACCTTGTTTAAACATAACCGTAACCGTCATAGGGCATAACGCCATCATCGTTGGGTCAATGTTCAGCACCTGGTTAGCGTAAAAGGGATTACATATGATCAACACCTTAACTAGCTCAAATTTATTCTTGTTGTACTCATCCCCCCAACGCTCGGCATTACGGGCCAGATTTTTGCCTATATTAGCTTCAAATATGACATAGAAGCGTGACTCTTCCAGCGACTTATAAACAGACTGATAGACCTCTTCGCCGTCACGATCTACGCTAATGGAAAAAATTGCATTTTGTTCTTCTCCGGCATGGACGATAGAACCTAACAGCAACATGATAGAGAAAAGTATTTTTCTAAACATGATTAGCACCTCCAGTGAGATGTGGAATTAAAGTGCGCATACCTGCATTTTTATACATCATATTCAATATTCGTGATGTAGAGGATTTGTTTTCTTTCCTGCGCATCAAGACAAACCTCACTATCGATTGTTTTACCTAACAAGAGTTTGGCCAATGGCGAGTCAACCGTAATACAATCCTTAGCCTGGTCAAACTCATCGGCACCGACAATACGGTAACGTGTTTCAATACCCTGCTCGTTTTCCACCGTTACCCACGCGCCAAAAAAGATACGTTGCTTATCGTGCACATCTCTTACTATGGTCAGTTTCGGCATGCGTCGTTGTAAATAACCAATCCTTGCGTCTATTTCGCGCAATTGTTTCTTGCGGTAAATATATTCAGCGTTTTCAGAACGATCGCCTTCGGCGGCTGCTACTGCAACGGCTTTTGCGACTTCATTACGCTTTGTCCATAACGTGGCAGCCTCCTGTTCCAGCATTTTATAACCTTCAGGAGTGATATACGGGGCAGATTGTGCTGCCGGTGGTCGCCAACGTCCCATGATTACTCTACCGACCGTGCTAAAATCATACTGATCTGACAATAGGGCCGTTTAGTTTCCGCCTGCCACTGATTCATACACTGCTGTACATAACGTTTTTGTTTTTTATTTTTAGGTTCTTCATCAATAGTACCCCAGCGTAATAATGCTCTAACCACATCCGGGGTTAACAGAAACGTATCTTTTTTGATTCGTCGTAAAAAATACGGCCCCGATGCACCACCTAGCTGCGTGAAGCGTTTCTTGAGTATTTCCCATAACTCGACAATATTATCCGACGGCCATTCCGCCAGATAATCGATAAAACTGTTGGTATCTTCATTGATGTCATAAATGGTCTGTGCATTATGTCGTACAGATTGTATTTTCCGCCAATGCCGGACAATGCGTTTATCTTCCATCAAACGATCCAGAGTTTCATCACCCATCATACGTACCGCATCAATATCAAACTGATGGAACACTTCTTCAAAGGCAGGCCATTTATTGTCGATTATTTTACGATTCAAACCCGCCTGGAAAATTCGCCGTGTCATATTGGACAAACAAAATGCATCAGTTAAATTTTTCAGTTGTGTTTTACTGCGCGGTGTTGGCAATATATTTTCCAGTGAGGCAATGCTTCCCGCATGATCCAGTGCTGACTCGTAAATAATATCAAAAGATTTAATCTGCATTACTCCCTTCTTGATTAATATATGTTTATTATAGAGAAAAATTATACTTATAAACTGGAGATAACCACATGCATCGTCTGGAAGCCTATATTCGTAACATCCCCGACTTTCCAGAACCGGGAATACAATTCAAGGATATAACACCACTAGTCAAGGAACCGGCCATGCTGCGCCTCGCGGTTAATCAGCTAATACATCCTTTTCTTGGCAAGAACATTACCGCGGTCGCCGGTATGGAAGCACGCGGTTTCATTTTTGGAACGCTTGCCGCATGGGAACTCGGCATTGGTTTTATTCCCTTACGTAAACCCGGCAAATTACCTTATGACGTCGAAACCATGTCATACGATCTGGAATACGGTTCGGCTTCTTTGGAAGTACATATTGATGCCGTGGGCAAAGATGATCGGGTTTTACTCATCGATGATCTGATCGCCACGGGTGGAACGGCGGCGGCGAGTTGCGATCTGATTGAAAAACTCGGCGCTGAAGTTGCTGCATGCGCGTTCGTGGTTGAGCTTGATTTTCTCAAGGGCAGAGAGAAGCTCGCTAAATACGATGTTCATTCTCTAATACATTACTGATATTTCATAATACAAATAAACAATAATGACTGGCGGTTTGATTAACGGATCACGTATTAGCCTGCCATTGATCAATGACTTCCTGTGCCGCACGAAACGCTTCTTGAGCGGCGGGGGCACCGACATAAACAACAGAATGTAATAGCACCTCCTGGATTTCTGCAACCGTACAACCATTATTCAACGCGCCACGTACATGGCCTTTTAATTCAGTTGGTGCTTTCAATGCCGCCAGCATGGCAATCGTGACCAATGAGCGCGTTTGGCGCGGCAGGCCATCACGTTGCCAGGTCGAACCCCAGGCATGTTCGTTGATCCAGTCTTGCAGCGGGGCGGTTAATTCTGTTGTATTGTTAATGGCTCGTTGCACAAATTCTTCGCCCATCACTTCTGTACGAACTTTCAGTCCATTCTTTTTTGATTCTTCAGACATAATAATTAGATAATAATAATTGTAAGATTAAACCAAACCACCGTTTATTTTGATGGCTTCGCCAGATAAGTAGGATGATTCATCGGACGCTAAAAATACCACAGCCGAGGCCACATCTTCAGGTCGACCGAAACGACCTAGAGGAATTTCGTTTATTCGCGCTTGATAATACTCATCATTCATATGCTCTTCAGCAAACGCTGTCATTATCCAGCCAGGCGAAACCATATTAACGCGAATGTCAGGACCAACTGTCTTGGCAAATGAACGGGTAAAACCCAGGATACCGGCTTTAGAGGCAGCAAAAATTTGTGGATTATTACCTTCAAAACCGTGCGTTGACATATCCCAGCCCATATTCACAATAACGCCATGCCCTTGTTCCTGCATTGCTGCGGTAATAGACCAACAAGCATTCATCGTTCCTTTAAGATCAACATCGAGAAGTTGACCCAGTTTTTCACTCAAATCGGCTGTCGCACCAGCACCGGTCAATATATCGGCACCCGCATTATTTATCCAGATGTCGATACGCCCAAATTCCTGTAAGGTCGTGGCGATTAAATTATCAATATCTTTTTTATTCGCCATATCTGCCTGTACCGCGATGGCACGTTGCCCTGATGCTGTCAGTTCTTCAACCAGTGCTTCTGCGCGTTCTCTGGATTTTAGATAGTTCACAACAACAGTGGCGCCTTCCAGTGCAAATGACTTTGCAATGGCGGCACCAATACCACTGCTGGCGCCGGTAATAACCGCAATTTTATCTTTAAGACGTTCCATTTATGATTCAGGTCGTTTATCGTGAGCGCGTTATTCTAACTGACAACCTGACTATTTGGCATGTTTAAAATTGCAGTCATTATTCCAAGTTACAATCGAGCATCGCTATTGCCAGTGGCTATCGAGTCGGTACTCGCACAATCCTGTTTGGCAACCGAGATTATTCTGGTCGATGATGGTTCTACGGATGATACGAAACAACTTGTTCAGTCTCGTTACCCGCAAGTCAGATACCTGCGTCAAAAAAACAAAGGCGTAAGTGCCGCCAGAAATACCGGCATTAATGCGGCAACGAGTGACTGGATCTGTTTGCTCGATTCCGATGACAGTTGGCAGCCCGATAAACTGGAAAGACAAACGGAGGCATTGAGCAAGCAGGCTGACTGTTTGATTTGTCATACGAATGAAACCTGGTATCGCAATGGCAAGATTTTAAATCAGGGAAAAAAGCATAAAAAATACGGCGGCTATATTTTCCAACATTGCTTACCTCTCTGCGCTATTTCGCCTTCTTCAGTGATGATTAAAAAACAACTGTTTGATGAGGTCGGTTTGTTTGATGAAAATTTGCCGGCATGTGAAGATTACGATATGTGGCTACGCATCTGTTGCAAATACCCGGTGCTCTTTCTAGACCAGCCATTAACAAATAAATATGGCGGACACGCAGATCAACTATCCCGAAAGCATTGGGGCATGGATCGTTTCCGTATCATCGCATTGCAAAAGTGTATCGAATCCAGTCAGTTAAATGACATAGATCGACACGCCGCAGTCGCCATGCTGTTAAGAAAGACAACGATCTTTCTTAACGGCGCAGAGAAACATGGTCACAATAAATTTTGTGATGAGTTCAGGCTGTTAAAGGAACATTATGCTTAACACACTTAAACATTATCACAAGATAAACGATAAGCTACATACCTCGGCACAACCAGGCGAAGTAGATTTTACGTTACTGAACCAAGCGGGAATTGAGATGGTGATTAATCTGGCCAGAGCAGACTCACCTGATGCGATTAATGATGAAGCACAACTGGTTCAGAAAAATGGAATGGATTACCTGAATATACCAGTAGATTTTAAAAACCCTACGATGGCGGATCTGGTATTATTTTTTAATGCCATGACACAATACAAGGATAAATGCCTGTTAATCCATTGTGCCTATAACTGGCGCGTAGCCTGTTTTGTTTATTTGTATCGTGTCATTAGACAACACTGCGGCGATGACATCGCAAGGCAGGATATGCTCACTGTCTGGAACCCGGATGATACATGGCAAACATTTATTGATGGTTGCCTGTCTCATTCTAATGAATTGAAATAATTACCGATGTTGCATATTTTTTGTGCCCTCCCCTGTGAGGCTAGCCCTATCATCCAACACTTCAAGCTGACGGAATTAAAACCGTGCGATTTATTTCGTCTTTATCAATCAAAAGACAGGGACATAAGTTTGATGATTACCGGTCCGGGCAAACTTAATACGGCAGCCGCAGTGACCTATCATCATGCCAGGATAGGCACTCAGCCGGCAGACTGTTGGTTGAATATTGGTGTTGCCGGACATAAAACCATTCCTGTCGGAGAGGCTCGGTTAATTAATAAGATCACAGATAAGCAAAGTAATGCGACCTGGTATCCACAAATTATTTTCAAACACAACGTTTCATGCGCCGCCCTTATTACACTGGACAAGCCTTCCGCTACTTACCAATCCAGTTTGTTCGATATGGAAGCATCTGCTTTCTATCAGATGGCAATACGTCTGGGGACTGCCGAAATGATTCATTGCCTGAAGGTAATCTCGGATAATGCCAGTCAAACAATGTCATCCGTGAACGCGTCGGATGTAAAACAGATGATTACCGCGCAGTTAGAAACGATTAATGATCTGGTCGAGAACTTGCGAACATTTTCACACGAGCTGGCATTGATAAACGCAGAGCCAGAACACTACCAGACTATTATTGAACAATGGCACTTCACTCAATCTGAGCGCCGCCAGTTATTCCGACTATTGCGGCAATGGACTACACGTTTTTCAGACCAGGAAGTTTTATCCACCATTGACCGACATAAGACTGCACAGGCAATCATCCGTACACTAGAAGACCAGATGAAAAACACAGATTTTGTGATACATGATTAGCACTATATACATAGAAGAAGAGATTGCGGAACACCCCCGCAGCCGGGCTATTCTTGAACGCTTTCCTGACGCTGAAATAATAGCTTGTGAACGCTATGGTGAGATCTTTAATCGCAAGTCACAAAATTTCAGATTACAAAAGAAAAAACCCGCGCTGATACTGGCGAAAAAACATAAGGGGCTGGTACTGTCGACGCCGAAACAATACGGCATCGGCGCTGAGCATAATTATTATTTTTCACATATGTTGAATTGCCTTTATGACTGTCGTTACTGTTTTTTGCAAGGCATGTTTCAATCGGCACACTACGTTCTATTTGTGAATTACGAAGATTTCATCGACGAGATGCAATCTGTATTAAATCAGCATAATAACGACCCGGTTCATTTTTTCTCCGGTTATGATTGCGATAGTCTTGCGCTTGAGCCGGTAACTCATTTCACAACGACCTTCCTGCCCTTTTTTGAAAAAAATCCGCAGTCCTTACTCGAATTACGCACCAAGAGCACACAGACAAGAAGCTTGCTAAAGCGCGAGCCAATTAAAAATTGTGTGATCGCATTTAGTTTTACGCCAGACAAAATAGCAACCGCATTGGAACATAAAGCGCCACCTGTTGAAAAACGTTTGCAGGCGATTATAGATTTGCAGAATGCTGGCTGGACAATAGGATTGCGATTTGACCCCTTAATCTACACTCGGGATTATATTGAAGAATACAGCACTCTATTCAACACCCTCTTTTCAAAACTTAATCCCGATCTGGTGCATTCAGTTAGCCTGGGCGGATTTCGTTTACCAAAAGATTACTATCGAAAACTGGAAAAGCTGTATCCCGATGAAAAACTTTTTTCATCGCCGTTAATTGAAGAAAATAATAGCATCGGTTACCCGGCCGATATTCGTAATGACATGCTGACATTTTGTAAAAACATTATTCTGCAACATGTCCCCCTGGAAAAATTTTATCCCTGTCATGAAACCATATAAATAATGGCCCACCTGAACGTCACACTGGGCACTTTTATAGTCTACCTGCTAGTCATAACACTAATAGGTTGGTATGCATGGCGTAACACACATAATTTTTCTGATTATATCCTCGGCGGCAGGCGACTCGGTCGTTGGACTACAGCCATCAGTGCCGGGGCATCTGACATGAGTGGCTGGTTATTATTAGGCTTGCCGGGCTATGCTTATGTCGCCGGGCTTGAAGCTATCTGGATCGCTGTTGGGTTGTTTGTTGGGACTTGCTTTAATTGGTACCTCCTTGCTCCTCGTCTACGTATACAGACTGAAAGATTAAACAACGCCCTGACCTTGCCCGAATATCTGGAAAACAGGTTTAAAGACAACAGCCATATCCTGCGTATCATTTCTGCTGCATTTATCCTGTTATTTTATATGTTTTATACCAGTTCCGGGCTGGTCGCGAGCGGCAAACTATTCGAATCCGTATTTGGTTTATCTTACACATGGGCAGTAGTTAGCGGTGCGATAGCCATTCTGGCCTATACGAGTCTCGGTGGTTTTTTTGCCGTCTCCTGGACTGACCTGATTCAGGGTTTATTAATGGCCGCGGCCCTGAGTTATGTCGCAATTATTTCGATATATTATCTACATGGAATAGACGCATTATTGTCATCCCTGGCTATACAGAACCCGGAATTGGTGAATCTTTTTACATCCGCCTCTGGAGAAACATTAGGCTTTATCGGTATCGCTTCTTTACTAGGCTGGGGGCTGGGCTATTTTGGTCAGCCGCATATTTTAGTGCGCTTTATGGCCATTAGTAAGGCAGAACAAATTCCATCTTCCCGTCGAATTGCCCTTAGCTGGACCTTCATCAGTTTATTAAGCGCACTCATTGTTGGCCTTGCCGGCACTTCGCTCCTTGGCGAACAGTTACCCAGCGGTGATAGTGAAAAAGTATTTATCGAATTGCTCAACTTATTATTACACCCCGTGCCGGCAGGTATCTGTCTGGCCGCTATTCTTGCTGCCATTATGAGCACTGCTGACTCGCAATTATTAGTCGCGTCTTCAGCACTAACCGAAGATATTTATAAAATCATTAATCGTGAAGTAACCGATAAACAACTGGTATTCGCTGGTCGTATGGCCGTTATGTTGATTACAGTTTGTGCGACCCTGCTTGCGTTAACACCCGACAATAATGTGCTGGACTTGGTTGCTTATGCCTGGGCTGGATTTGGCGCAACATTTGGTCCGGTCATGCTCATATCCTTGCTCTGGCGTCCCATGCATAAGACTTCTGCCATCATAGGCATGCTAGGTGGCGGTATAACAGTATTAGTCTGGAACAACATTGAATCCAGTTATGCGTTGTTTGAGCTGTATGAACTGGTGCCCGGGTTTTTGATTGCCATGCTGTGTATATTACTAAACGAATTCATACAGCACCCTAAATTGCAGCGTGCATAATTAATTCAAATGTCTGCCTGACTTGCTCCCGGTAATCCATCAATTTCGCAAGATAGTCAGCAACAGACTTCTCCGGCTCAGTTTCGATAAAGCCCGATGCCCGTGCCAGCGGCAATAATGATTTTGTGTCTTTATTAACACTGCTGATTGATTTCATATCGAAAACACGTAGCGCAGACTCACTTTTTTTATAAAAGTCATAAGCGCTCAATAACATTGCTGCTGTACTGGCATTAATCACACCCAGTTTTGAAGAGGCTTTTAATATCGCTCGTGTGCTTGTGATTCTTAACTGCGGATTTTCAGTGCCATACGCGAGCTGCAAAAAATGGGTCAGGAAGTCAACATCCATAATGCCGCCATAACCTCGCTTAAGGTCAATTTTATCACTACCGCCGGCTAATTCCTGTTGCACTAACAAACGTGTTGTTACTATTTCCCGGGCTAGATAGGATTTTTCATGGTGTTTGTAAATATTAATATTGATTGCATTAATAATTTGTTTGGCTAACGCTGAATCACCAACAATGACTCGACAGCGCGTCATCATTTGTCGTTCCCAGGCTTCTCGTTCAGTTTGATGAAAATGTATAAAGCTATCCAATGGTGTGACAAGCACGCCTGAACTGCCATGGGGTCTTAATCGCGTATCTATTTCATACAAAGTGCCAGATGGATCGTTGGTTGCGATATAACGCAACATTTTCCTGATCTTGTTTAGAGTAACTGCCTCATGTCCGGAGCTTAGAATTTTCTCAATAAAAATCAAGTCGAGATCAGAACCATAGTTCATTTCGTTACCGGCAAAACGACCCATGGCCAAGATGGCACACTGAACAGCACCAGGCTGTTCAATATCAAACAGTCTGTAGATAGAGATCAGGACCTTTTCCGCCAATTGTGTGAGCAATGCCTCAGCCTGTTCCTGGTCAATAATGTTCGCGAGATGTAATAGGAGAACAGACAACATTAATTCGTTTTTATTAAGCCTTAATTGTTCAATGGCTACATCTAAAGAAGATTCGGGGAATGCAGTCGTAAACTCATCCAGTCTTGATTGCACAACAGCAAGGCTCTGACGATCTTTATCGAATAAAGGGATAATATTATTGCCACGGTAAAAACAAAACCGGGTGAAGTACCAACTTGAACCAAATAACGCAATAAGCCGCAGCAGCGACTCATCAGACATCTTCCAGCTTTCCTGATGCAATAATTCCAGCCAGCGTTTAAAACTGTTTTCAGCCGCATCGATATGCCAGGCTTGTGATAAAGCGTAACGAATTTCTGAACTGTAGTTCATACAGATGCTGTGTTTGCAGTTAGTAATTTATCAAAATATTTTTTTGCAATGTGCTGATACAAAATCAAATCATCACTAAAGCCAGCATAGGCTTCGTCAATACTGTTGCCTGCATAACCCATCATTTTTGCTATTTTACCGAGCAAAGTACGGTCATTTGGCAATTGGTGTGTTTGTTGTTCATCAAACATTTGTAAACGATTTTCCAGCCTGCGTAAAAAAAGATAGCTGTCCCTGAGTTCTTGATGTTCTTCCTCATTGATAAAACCGAAGCCTGTGAATTGTTCTAACAGGTCAATTGTATTGGTAATGCGTAATTCAGGATGATGTGCACCATTGACAATCTGTAGCATATGTACAAAAAATTCAATATCCCTGATCCCGCCCTCACCCAGTTTCACATTCCAGTGGCCCTCTTTTATGCGTTGTTCAGCCATATCACTTTTTATTTTCAGAAAACGATCTATGTCGTCTGTACTTAAGTTTTTATGAAACACAAACGGTTGTATACGGCTAAGCATGTCATGTCCCAGTTCCTCTGACCCTGCAACACAACGACCGCGCAACCAGGCAATACGTTCCCATGCTTCCTTTGAGGCCTGATAGTAATCTTCGTTTTCATCCACAGAAAAGACCAAAGGCGCACTTCTTCCCCAGGGGCGTAAATTCAGATCGACGCGATACAAAAAGCCATCCTCCGTTTTCTCTTCCAGCAAACGACAGAAACGTCTTATGTAGTGCGTGTAATGTTCATGCATAGCATGACGTAGCTTCTCGTCGGCATTACGAACGATAAATATCAGATCAACATCAGAACTATAATTCAGTTCACTAGCACCCAACTTGCCCAATGCCATTACTGCCAGATCAGATCTAACGTTGGCTGCAAATGCACTAGATTCTTTTTCGACTAATAAAGTAGCACGTTGCAGAATTGAATCAGCCAAATGACTCAGGCGGGTTAATACCGTTTCATAAGGACACGTGTTGCACACATCCATCCAGGTAATTTGCAACAGGGATCGGTATTTGTGGAGGCGCAATTCATTGACGTCAGCGCCTTTTTTTATCGTTGATGCCGTGTAAGGTGTGCCGATTAATGCGATCGCATCAGGATTGCGTTGCATGAAATTGGATAAGAATCGGGATGTCCCCAGTATCTGGATTAATCCCGACTTCTGATCATCTGAAAACGAATTAATGATTCGTGTTGCTTGTTCATCTCCGAGTAGGGCTTGTAGCCGGTTTGAGGTCAAATCCGGCTCTGCTGTCTGCTCGATAAGTTTATCGAGTTTCATCCAAAGACCGCTCAGGCATTATTTAATAATTAATGATCATAATTTATTATAAATCTCGTTCCCTTTTTCTTTAAACTCTTTTGACATCTCATCCATACCCTTTTCCATGGCCTCATCAAGATCTTCCATGCCTTGTTGCTCGGCATAATCGCGCACGTCCTGGGTTATTTTCATTGAACAAAAATTGGGGCCGCACATGGAACAAAAATGGGCAATCTTATGGCCTTCTTTTGGTAAGGTCTCATCATGAAAGTCGCGTGCACGATCCGGGTCCAGACCAAGATTGAATTGATCTTCCCAACGAAATTCAAACCGAGCCTTAGATAAGGCATTGTCTCGTAATTGTGCCGCCGGATGACCTTTGGCCAGGTCTGCCGCATGAGCGGCGATCTTGTAGGTGATGATACCTTCTTTGACATCATCCTTATTCGGCAGACCGAGATGTTCCTTCGGCGTCACATAACACAGCATGGCCGTACCGTACCAACCGATCTGAGCCGCACCGATAGCCGAGGTTATATGATCATAGCCTGGGGCAATGTCTGTTGTTAGTGGGCCTAATGTGTAGAACGGCGCTTCGTGACATTCTTGCAGTTCTTTATCCATGTTTTCCTTGATCATGTGCATCGGCACATGACCTGGGCCTTCAATCATTACCTGCACATCATGCTTCCAGGCTATTTTTGTCAGTTCACCCAGGGTTTTTAATTCGGCAAACTGGGCTTCATCATTGGCATCTGCAATTGAGCCTGGTCGAAGACCATCACCCAACGAAAAAGACACATCATAAGCCTTCATGATCTCGCAGATATCTTCAAAATGGGTATAGAGAAAACTTTCTTTATGGTGTGAAAAACACCACTTGGCCATGATCGACCCGCCGCGTGAAACGATACCGGTCAAACGTTTGGCCGTTAACGGGATATAGGCTAATCGTACGCCAGCATGGATAGTAAAGTAATCAACGCCCTGCTCTGCCTGTTCAATTAAGGTATCCCTGAAGATTTCCCAGGTTAAGTCTTCAGCCTTACCGTTTACTTTTTCCAGCGCCTGATAGATAGGTACCGTACCAATCGGTACCGGCGAATTCCTGACGATCCACTCACGTGTTTCATGGATGTTTTTACCGGTAGACAGATCCATGACTGTATCGCCGCCGCAACGGATCGACCAGGTCATTTTTTCGACTTCTTCCTCGATGGAAGAACCGACAGCTGAATTACCAATATTGGCGTTGATCTTGACCAGAAAATTGCGGCCGATGATCATCGGTTCAAATTCCGGGTGATTAATATTCGAAGGAATAATGGCACGACCCGCTGCAACTTCATCGCGAACGAATTCAGGGGTCACTAAATCAGGCAAATTAGCCTGAAAGGGTGTACCGGGGTGACGTTTCGTCAGACTCGGATCATTGTATTCATCAAGACGCTGATTTTCGCGTATGGCGATATATTCCATTTCCGGCGTGATAATGCCTTGTCGCGCATAGTGCATCTGCGTCACATTGGCACCTGCTTTCGCAACGCGTGGTGCCGGAGGCTGTGAATAGCGCAAGCGGTTTAATTCAACATTATTTAAACGTTCGACGCCGTAAACAGAAGTAGGTCCGTCGAGCTGTTCAGTATCCCCCCTTTCTTCAATCCAGGTCTTTCTAAGCGGTGACAGACCCTTGCGTATATCAATATCGGCAGTTGGGTCGGTATAAGGTCCAGAGGTGTCATAGACAGTTATCGGTGTATTTTCTTCCAATCCGGTACGAGTTTGTGTTGGTGAGCACGCAATTTCGCGCATAGCAACACGAATATCGGGACGCGATCCTGCCACAAAAATCTTTTTTGAATTTGGAATGGGTTGAACGATACGCTCGTCTACCGTTACCGTTTGACTTAAGATAGCGTCTGGAATTGCACTCATTATGAACCTCTTAGTTTATAAAGAAATAGTAATAGAGCGCCAATGGCAAGATGCTTGCTTCCCTACGCTTGTACTAACCAGATCAGGTTCAAGGGTCAATCTCAGCCCATAAAGGCACCCCTAGCTTGATGACATGCTATATAATACGATTACTAACTACAACTATATTAAGAAAATGACCATGAATATAGAACAAGCGCGCTTCAACATGATTGAACAACAGATTCGGACCTGGGAAGTGCTGAACCAGGATGTGCTGGACCTGCTGAATGAAATTCACCGCGAAGAATTTGTCCCCGAGGCCTATCGAGATCTCGCCTTCGCAGATACCAGTATTCCGCTGGGGCATGGCCAGGCCACGATGACCCCAAAACTCGAAGCACGGTTGCTACAATCACTTTCAATTAAGCTCGACGAGTCGGTGCTGGAAATAGGTACGGGATGTGGCTATCTGACGACATTGCTGGCCAAAACGGCAAAACAAATCAAGAGTATCGATATTTTTCCTGACTTTATCGATTCGGCAAAAGAAAAAATTGCAAAAACCGGTTTAAGTAATATTGAACTCGAGAATAAAGATGCTTATTCATTACTTGAGGAATCAGCCAAATTTGATGTGATTGTACTGACAGCGTCACTACCTAAAATGGATGAGCGTTTTCTGAACTTGCTCAATAACAATGGAAGATTGTTTGTTATTGTCGGCGAGTCGCCTGCTATGGAAGCACGCGTTTACACAAAACAAAACGATTCAAGCTGGTCTTATGAAGGTTTGTTTGAAACAGATCTGCCTGCATTAATTGGCTCCGAACAAAAAGACAAGTTTGAATTCTGAGTTCTAATGAAATCAATAACGCCAGTAGAGCTTAAATCGAAACTTGATGCAGGTGAAAAATTAATCCTGCTCGATGTACGTGAAGCCTGGGAATATGAACTATGTAATATTGAAGGTTCTACCAACATCAGCATGACTAATATAGCGAAAATACAAACTGAAATTAAACCTGAGGATGAGACGATAGTCATTTGTCATCATGGAATGCGTAGTTTTCAGGTTGCCAATTATCTGGAAGGACAAGGCTACAATAACGTCACTAATCTTGAAGGTGGTGTTGATTACTGGGCTAAAACAGTTGATACAAAAATGGCGCAGTATTAGTTAACATCCTGACTTCATCAATAAAATAAGATTTTTTAATGAATAAAAATCCTGTGTTTTCAAAAGTAGTTCTGCTCACATTGTCATTAATATCTGCTAACAGTCTTGGAGCAGATTTACTCGATGTCTATAAACTGGCAGAAAAAAATGATCAGGAATATTTACAGGAACGGGCGACCCACCGCGCCGCACTTGAAGCAAGGCCTCAAGCCTTGTCACAGCTTCTTCCCTCAATAAATCTTAGCGCAGCGTCTACTCGCCATGATCAGGATATATCCACCAGTCGATCCGCTATCGGTGCTGGCGGCGAAGTCAATTTTAATAGTCGCGGATACAGGCTAAGTGTTACTCAACCTCTATTTAGACGTGATCGCTTTATCGCCCTGAGTCAGGCTGATAGTGAAATAAATCAAGCCGAGGCTGAACTTAATCAGGCCGAGCAAGAGCTAATGATTCGTATCACAGAACGTTATTTTGATGTTCTGGCCCGGATTGATAATCTTGAATTTGCACAAGCGGAAGTAAAATCCCTGAGTAGACAACTTGAGCAGGCAAACCAACGGTTTGAAGTCGGTTTAAGCGCAATAACAGATGTACATGAAGCACGGGCAGGATATGACCTCGCGGTTGCACAGGAAATACAGGCATACAATGCCATCGATAATGCGCGCGAAGCCATGCGTGAATTAACAGGTGCATACATCATGAAACTCGATCCATTGGGCGATGCTATGTTACTGGTACATCCTGAACCCGAAGCGATCGAAAGCTGGACAGAATTATCGCTGGATCAAAACCTGGCTATCATCGCAGCACGCTATGCGGCTGAAACTGCCAGAAATGAGATTAAACGACAGACTGCCGGTCATATACCGACTCTGGACCTGGTTGCCTCTGAATCATATGACTCAACGGGTGGTCGGTTCGGGTCGACCAAGCAACATGACACTGCAATAGGACTTGAATTGAATATTCCAATCTATTCCGGCGGCTTGACCAGTTCACAAACGCGTGAAGCACATGAGAATTACAATATCTCAATGTATGGACTCGAAAGAGCTCGGCGCTTGGCACAACGACAAACAAGAGAAGCCTATCTCGGGGTCATATCGGGCATCAGTCGTGTAAAGGCGCTCAAACAAGCTGTTATCTCAAGTGAGACAGCACTTGAGGCTACCGAGGCTGGCTTTGAAGTCGGAACCCGTACCGCTGTTGATGTCGTAGCATCACAACGGGCAACCTCAGAAGCCAGGCGTAATTATAGTCAGGCAAAATACGATTACATTCTGGATACACTTAATCTTAAGCAGGCTGCTGGAACGCTTTCTCCGGAAGATCTTGAATCAATCAACGCATGGTTAACTCAATAACAATGACATCAAACACCCATATTAAATCGTTATGTGATATCAATGACAGTTGTTTAGTCATCATTGATGTTCAGGAAAAATTAACGGCCGCTATTCCAGGCAAAGTCATCAATCGCCTGCGAAAGAATACCGACATCTTAATAAGTGCTGGTAATGCGCTAGATATTCCCATTGTGACAACCGCACAATACCCTAAAGGTCTTGGGCCAATTGAAAGCTTTATTACAAATAAGCTGACGGACTCTAGTGTGAATTTTGAAAAAACCCGATTCTCCTGTCTAGGGGCGAATGGGTTCAAAAAACATTTAACTGAATTAAATCGAAAGCAGGTCATATTGACCGGGATTGAAGCGCATATTTGTGTGTTTCAAAGTGCTATAGAATTGGCAGAAGAAGGATTTGAAGTGTATGTCGTTATTGATGCCATTGCGTCTCGTGAATTCACCAGCTATGAATCAGCTCTAGTGCGTTTGAAACAAGCCGGTATTGGTTTGCTGAATACTGAATCGGTACTCTTTGAATGGTTACGAGATGCCTCACACCCACAATTCAAAACCCTCAGCAAGCTAATCAATTAATTCATATTCGGGCGTACTCGTAAACGCCAGAATTTACTGAGCACCCCAGCTTGCGTAATACAGAATCCGGCACAGGCACTTAATAACGCTGCGACAAAAATTGTTTTTGTGTCCAGGTTAGCCATGTTAACGAAAACAAAAACTGACATGATGATTGACGCTGTTACCAAACCTGCCAGCTTTTCGTTCAATATTTTTTTTATGCCATTTCGTATCCTTGCCAGAGAAAAAAAACGCGGGCTGGTTATCGGCAGTAATATCAACAGGAGAAATCCGGCGTAAACCATGTTGTCTATCGATACGTAGGCAAGCTGAGTAAACGCGCCTTTATATAATAAAAGCCCCATGTACAAACACCCTAGTAGAGACAGGCATTCGATACCTAACACGAAAAGAAAAAAAGGCGTAAGCCTGAAACCGAATACGTTTAGCATGACAATTCTCTCTTCTCTATAACCAGGGATTATAAAGAAACAACGCAAGCGATATGCCACTTGGAAGATAGCTCTTGAAACGAGCGAACTACTTTCAGGAAATGGATGAATTTAAGTATCAATAACAATGGCTTGAGGTCATTACGTTACTTAAACTATTGATTTAGTTGTAGCGAAAATATAACAGAGGGCTTAAAAAAAGAGAGGAATTACGTCGCTCATCTACGACGCTATTAAGGTGGCGTCAAGCACCCAATGTATTAATGGTATGCAGCAAAGTTGCTTTTTTAATCGGTTTACTTAAGTGTGAATCGCAACCTGATGCCAGGCATTTTTCAATTTCTTCACGTATTGCATGCGCCGTGAGTGAAATAATAACAGTGCGCTGTTTCGATTCTTTCTCTTCCCATTCACGAATTAAGCGCGTCGCTTCATGACCGTCCATCACCGGCATCTGCACATCCATGAAAACTAAATCATAATCAGTCTGTTTACGCATTTCTACTGCAACAGCCCCATTCTCTGCTTCATCGAGTGTATGCGGCGTTTTCTTAAGGTATGCTTTTATTAGCATACGATTATCCGGATTATCTTCAACCAACAAGATATGTCTTGGTGTAACAACCTCTGCTTCTAATTCTTTTCTGGTAAGTTGAATGGTTGTTTCATCAGCATCATTTATTACGTTATTCAAAACTTTAAAGAGTTCACTCCGTTTAACTGGCTTCAGCAATATGTTATTAACTTTGTTTAACTGAGCTTGTGCTAAATGTTCATTTGCATCTTTAGGATTAACAAGCAAAACCACGTTATCAGGACCCATAGTTTCTTTTAACCATGGATTAATTTGTTTGTCGAGCAAGGCCAGTCGGCTGTCGATTAAAACAGCATCGATACTGGCCTGATTCGTGAGTAATGTTTGTGCTTCAACCAGACTCGTAGCTTGATGGCAACTGGCACCAGCGGCAACCAGTTGCTTGGCAATAGAATTACAATTGCTTATGCGAGAATCAATTATCAGTATATTTTTATGTAAGAAATCCTGACTTATTTTTGACTGCTTGGACAATTCTGGCAGATTCACACTGACATGAAAATCACTGCCTTTCCCCTCTATACTGTCCACCCAGATTTTACCTTGCATCATTTCCGTTAATCTTTTGGAAATCGTTAAACCTAAACCAGTACCACCATACTTACGCGTGGTAGAGGTATCTGCCTGGGTAAAACTGACGAAAATTGATTCCAGCTTATCTTTGGCTATGCCGATACCTGTATCACTGATAGTAATCAACAATTGACCTTCTGCTTCACTATCAGTGTCAGCTGTTAATGACACGATTATCTCGCCTTGTTCAGTAAACTTCAGGGCATTACTGATTAGATTTAATATGATTTGTTTTAATCTGCTTGGATCACCAACACGAAAAACATTTATGCCGGTATCAACCTGCGTGATAATCTCAATATCCTTATCCGCTGCTTTTAGCGCATAGATTTCAGCTTCTTCCTCGATCAAGTCGAGTATATTGAAGGAGATTTCTTCGAGTGAAAGTTGATCAGCCTCGATCTTGGATAAATCGAGTATGTCATTAACCAGACTTAAAAGCGCATCACCGGCCTTTCGAAATACATTGACATAACGACTCTGTTCACTTGAAAGCTGTGTTTCAGACATCAAATCACTCATGCCTATAATCGCATTTAATGGCGTCCTTATTTCGTGACTCATGCTGGCAAGAAATTCAGATTTCATTCGTACGGCTTCCAGCGCACTGTCTCTTGCGATGGCTAATTCATAAGTTTGCTCTTCAACTTTTTGTTCAATGACAGCATTTCGTATTTTTAACTCTTCTTCCTGTTTGATTCTGGCGCGCACCAAACCAAACAACATCATCAGGATACCGACACTAATCAGCAACGACACTAGTAATAAATGATGTTCAAGATCTGAAAAATAAAGATCCTTCTCAATGATTATCTTGATTGAATATGGTGGAAGCTGAATAAGTTTTTCCTCAGTCAGCGTTTCTACTTTCCAAAACTTGTTGGCATCGTCCTGTTCAGGATCATTAAAATAGAGTAATTGGCGCCCATATAGATTGGAGGTATCGCTAAACATGGTGATAGTTAAGCTACTATTGGCACCCATATCACCCAATAACTTGGTAGGGGATACCAATACAGAAACCATACCTTTGACTATGCCCGCATAATGTTTTTTCTTCACGGACAGTGGACTGCCCTGACTATAAATTGCCTTAAATAACCAATACTTTCTATCCGGATCCGTCTCTATATCGGGTGGTGCGGGCACAACAGAACCTGTCACAATTGCTGTATCAACAGCATCTATATACTTAGGATCGCTATAGATATCGTCATTTATTTTAATTCTGTTACTGTTTCGCGCCGATTCATAAACTAAGCGGAATTCATTAACCCAATCATCCCCTGTGAATGAATAATAATTAATTGCCTCAATGTGCTTGTATCGAGCCAGAACATCTTTGGTAAATGTATCAAATTGATTTGATAAAACATCATCATTTGATGAGATGAAAGCGGCGACATTATTAGTTACATCATTACCGGTAAGAACGTTACTGGCCACGGCTTGCTGAATTGACAGAATTTCAAAATGGAAATCTTTTTGCTTACGCTCGATACCGGTTTTCCAGGCGCTTTGCATCAGTGTAATACTGAACGCAAGCCCCAGTAAGAACGTTATTACATAGGTAAAACGGTTTGAGATAGGCAGATCATCATCTTTTTTCAAAATAACACCTTAATTATTTAGGCATATTCAATTTCTATTCGTTGCAGATAATCGTCAAGCTGATCTATTTTTTCGCGTATTTTGTTAGCATCTTTTACTTTTGCTGCAGACTCAATCTCCGCACCCAATTCAGACATAAGCATGAAGCCATATCCGCCACCAACACCTTTAAGGCTATGGCCTATTGATTGCACATTAGTGAAATCATTAAGCTCAAGGTGAGTGCGCAATTTATCTAAATCTATTGTTCTATTTTCGAGAAACCCGGGTATCAGGTCTTCCAAATCAGGGTCAACCTGAATAATAATTTTTTGGTCTGACATAATTTAATCCAATGAATTTACTTCTTTTTCGAGATTCTTTTTATCACGAAATGCTGCCGGTTCAATATTATACTGGTTCAATAATTTATAGAACTCGGTACGATTACGCCCTGCCACCTTGGCGGCATTAGCGACATGACCATGTGTAATACGTAACACGCTTAATAAATAGCCTCGTTCGAATGCCTGCTTGGCTTCTTTCAGCGTCTGTATATGTATTGGATCATCGTGCACCGCCTTTTTAACCAGACTAAGTGGAATAGTCTTGTTTTTAGATAAGGTTGCGCATAGGTCAATAACGTTCATTAATTGCCTGACATTACCGGGCCAGGACATCGACACCAGATATTTCATCGCGTCGGGAGAGAATTTTTTATATTCCTGCTTGTTATTCTTCGCGTATTTAGCCAAAAAATGCTCTGCCAAAAGCGGGATGTCATCAGGCCGATTGGCAAGGGTCGGAATATCTAAAGGAACCACTTTCAAGCGATAATAGAGATCCTGTCTAAATTCGCCTTTCTCTACAGCCTCTTCCAGATTTTTATGGGTAGCAGAGATCAATCTCACATCGATAGGATATGTTTTCGTTGAGCCAACCGGACGTACTTCAAAATCCTGTAACACTCTTAATAATTTTACTTGCAGTGCAAGCGGCATATCACCTATTTCATCGAGGAGAATAGTGCCTCCATTTGCAGCCTGAAACAAACCTTCATGCTTTACATTCGCTCCCGTAAAAGCACCTTTTTCATGTCCAAACAATTCTGATTCGAGCAGTTGCTCCGGGATCGCGCCACAATTTACGGCGATGAATCGATGGTTACGCCTGGAACTTGCTTCGTGAATAGCCTTTGCGATGACCTCTTTTCCCGAACCGGTTGGTCCTGAAATAAAGACAGAAACATCATTGTCCGCGACCAAACTGGCCATTTCAATAATGTCAGACATTTCCTTACTCTTATAAATAATATTTTTTGCAACTTCATTGAGTAATGATTTATTTATAAAACTGGGCGTGACTCGTTTGACCGTATCGAGAAATTCAGTTTGATTTATTGGTTTCGTCAAAAACGCCGATGTTCCAAGATGCATGGCTTTAATCGCATCGGGAATCTGGGCCTGGCCACTCAACATAATGACTGGCAAGAGTGGATTATCATTGTGTAGTTCAGTTAACAAGGCCATACCATCCATGCCTTCCATGTACAGATCAGTAATAACCAGATCCGGCTCATGTATGCTGACCAGATTTAATGCCTCAATACCCGACAGTGATCGTATGACATTGAATTTCTCACCAATTAACCACGTTTCTAAAAGATTGAGGACGTCATTATCATCGTCCACGATTAAGACTTTTATTGCGGATTCTGATTTTTTAATTGTCATAGGTATGTCTCTTCAGTTTAATTCTCAAGAACACTCAATACATGAATACAGAATAATCACCAACTCATTATAAAGGATTATATACCAGTTAAACATTAGCTATTTTTCAGGTTGATTGTAAGCCCGTGTCACTCAACTGTGACAGATTTAGCAAGATTCCTTGGCTGGTCGATATCCGCCCCTTTAATAACAGCCACATAGTAAGCAAGCAACTGTAGCGGTACGGTGTACAGTATCGGCGCCATAAAATCATAAATAGTGCTGATTTTTAAGACGACAACGCTGTCAGAGGCTTCAACTTCACTGTTTTTGTCCGCAAAGATAAATAATTTACCCTCACGCGCCTGTACTTCCTGTAAGTTCGACTTCAATTTTTCCAGTAGATGATTATTCGGTGCCACCGCAACAACAGGCATATCTTTATCTACCAGCGCCAACGGCCCATGTTTGAGTTCTCCTGCGGCATAAGCTTCGGCATGGATATAGGATATCTCTTTTAATTTCAACGCCCCTTCCATTGCTACTGGGAGAAAACTACCTCGGCCGAGAAAAAGTGCGTGGTGTTTATCGGCAAAGTTTTTGGCCATAGCCTCTATTTCATCTTTATGTAAGAGCAATTGATTAACGCGACCGGGTAAACTTTCCAATTGCCTGACAAAAATATTTTCATCCTCTTTCGAAACCCCATTATTCCTTCCGATAGCAATAACCAATAGAAATAAGGCCACCAATTGCGTCGTGAACGCTTTCGTTGACGCTACCCCTATTTCAGGACCTGCGTGCGTTAAAAAGACCAGTTCAGACTCTCTGGTTATCGTGCTTTCAGCCACGTTACAAATGGCAAGTGTGCTGATATAGGGCTCCTGTTTTGCTTTTTGTAAGGCAGCCAGGGTGTCTGCCGTCTCGCCTGACTGGGAAATACAGACAAACAAAGTACTCTCCGTTACTACCGATTTGCGGTAACGAAACTCACTGGCAATTTCTACATGACAACTAATATTGGCAATTTCTTCCATCCAACCAGCGGCAATTAAACCCGCATGATAACTGGTGCCGCAAGCAACTATTTTGACAGCTTTAACCTGAGAAAAAACAGACTCTGCATTTTGGCCAAATTCACTTATGACAACCTGGTCTTCGTCTACTCGATTTTTTAACGATTCTGCTATGGCATCAGGTTGCGAGAAGATCTCTTTTAGCATGTAATGCCGATAACCCGCCTTATCCGCGACATCTGCGCTGAGTTCCGAAACATTAATCGGCCGCTCGGTTACTTTCCGGTTTTTATCATAGATAACCAGACTGTCTCGTCTTATGTCAGCAACATCACCTTCTTCAAGAAAGATAAAGCGTTGCGTTACAGGTAATAATGCAAAGACGTCAGAAGCAATAAAATACTCACCTATACCAATCCCGATAACTAATGGGCTTCCCTTTCTGACTGCAATTAATCGTTTCGGATCATCACTGTTGATAACACCTAATGCATAAGCGCCTTCGAGCCGCGTGATTGTCTCAAATACAGCTTCAAGTATGTCCGGGTTAATCTGTAATGCCTGATAAATACCATTAACGACTACCTCGGTATCCGTTTCAGATTTGAATTCAAAACCGGCTTGTTTTTGTTGCTGGCGTAATGATTCGTGATTTTCGATTATGCCATTGTGGACTAATGCGATTTTTTCACGACAAATATGGGGGTGAGCATTACTTACGCTGGGTTTACCGTGTGTCGCCCAACGCGTGTGGGCAATTCCGGTTCCACCGCTGAGTGGTGAGTTATCATGTTCTTGCTGTAATTGGTT
Source organism: uncultured Gammaproteobacteria bacterium (assembly GCA_938084745.1). Classification (GTDB taxonomy): domain Bacteria; phylum Pseudomonadota; class Gammaproteobacteria; order Eutrophobiales; family Eutrophobiaceae; genus UBA7359. Next base: position 8,387 of record CALKEZ010000017.1, on the reverse strand, counting down.
AACTTTACCCAGTACACGAATTCTCTGGATTACATTCTCGTTATCAACGATGGCTAAGCCAGCAGAATCATAACCACGATATTCAAGCCGCTTCAAGCCCTCGAGTAAGATAGGAGAAACATCTCGCTGGGCGACGGCACCGACAATTCCACACATGATATTTAGGCTTTATCGTTTATTATTTATTGATATAGGTATCGTGACTCATGAAACGTTTTGATTCATCGAGAATGAATTCATTGGCTTCAATCTTGGCATGCATCTGTTGATTTGGCGATAAATTACCTGATGCGGCAATTACTTCAATCTGGCGTACCGCTTTTTCGTTGCCCTGTTGAGACGCGGCAAAATACCATTTATATGCCTTGTAGTTGTCTTTTTGTATGCCCCTGCCAAAATTAATCATGTCACCATAATTTTTCTGTGCATCGGCATTTCCGGCTTTTGCTGCTTTTTCATACCAGCCAAGTGCTTTCTTGTAATCTTTTTCAACACCAAAGCCGAGATAGTAAAGTATGCCCAGATAGTTTTGTGCGTCCGCATCCCCGTTTTCAGCTAATGGCGTCCATAGCGTTAAAGCGGTCTCGTAATCGCCTTTCTCAAATGCTTTTTTGGGATCAGTTTCTTTACTACATGCTGTTAACTGCTGTATCGAAACCAAAAGAAACACATAGAAAATGGTTTTTTTAATCATCGTAATTGTTGATATTTTAAGCACTTATTAGTAATTATCTATTAAATAAACATTTAAAAACACCATCAATTATTGGTCGGGGCGAGAGGATTTGAACCTCCGACCCCCTGCACCCCATGCAGGTGCGCTACCAAGCTGCGCTACGCCCCGAAATTGAATAATGCGATATTAACGAAAGAGAGTTGTTTCAGCCACTGTTTGAGTCCAATGGTCGGAAGATAAACTCGGCAAGAACAAAAATCGATTAACTAAGCTAAAAAGACTTAACGACGTAAAAGATCGAGAACTTCTTCAAGTTCAGTTCTTAATTGTCGGATAATCTGCTGACTTTGATTTGAATCATCTTTTGCTTCATCACCAGAAAGACGCTGTCTGGCACCACCTATAGTAAATCCTTGTTCATACAACAGGCTTCTGATTTGTCTTATTAAGATGACATCATGTCGTTGATAATAACGACGATTACCACGGCGCTTGAGAGGCTTTAGAGAGGGGAATTCTTGCTCCCAGTAACGTAACACATGGGGCTTAACAGCACAGAGCTCGCTAACCTCACCTATTGTAAAATAACGTTTACCGGGTATTACCGGTAATTCACTATTGTTAGACGCTTCCAGCATATGCTTCTACTCGTGCCTTTAGTTTTTGACCGGGACGAAAAGTTACTACGCGACGAGCGCTAATAGGAATTTCTTCACCCGTTTTCGGGTTTCGTCCAGGCCGTTGGTTCTTGTCTCTCAAATCAAAATTGCCGAAACCGGAAAGTTTGACTTGATTACCTGATTCTAAAGCGGTTCGAATTTCTTCGAAAAACATTTCCACGATCTCCTTGGCCTCACGTTTATTTAAGCCCAATTCTTCGTATAATTTTTCCGCCATTTCAGCTTTTGTCAGTGCTGCCATATTATTCTCTCAGTTTTGCACCGAAATTATTATGTAATCCATCAATCACATTCCTCATGATGGTTTCAACCTCTTCATCCTTAAGAGTGCTAGAAGTTGCTTGAAAGGTCAAGCCTAAAGCAAGACTTTTTTTCTCTTTTTCAATGCCTTCCCCTTCATATAGGTCAAATAACTCTAGGTTAGTTAACAGGTTTGTCGCAGTACTTTTTATGTTATGCATAACGTCTGCCAACGCGACAGACTTGTCGAGAACAATAGCAATGTCGCGTTTAATTGAGGGGTATTTTGAGATTGCTTGATAACTCCGCTTTTCTTTCTTTCTAATTTTTTTGAGATTAAATTCAAACAGATAGACATTATCGCTGATATTCAGATCCGTACCAATTTGCGGATGAATACGACCAAAATAACCAGCCACAGCACCGTCGATTAAAACGTCAACGGCCTGCCCGGGATGTAAGAATGCTGATTTAGACGGACTCATTTCTATTTCTTCCATGCTCATCATAGAGTACAGCAATGTTTCAATATCACACTTCAAGTCATAGAAATCACATAAGATTATTTTCTCATCCCATTGTTTAATATAAATATTCCCATATATTAATCCACCAACATGAGGTTCTTGTTTAAGGTTTTCAGCGTCTGTAAAGACGAGGCCGGTTTCAAAGATTCGCACGCGTTCCTGTTGCCGCTTGATATTGTATTGCAATGTACTCAATAGTCCCGGTAACAGACTGGAGCGCATTTCTGATAACTCGGGCGCGATAGGATTGGCTAAACTTAATTTTTTATACTTGTCATTCAATAAGTTATTTTGTTTAGGATCAACAAAACTGTATGTTATGACTTCACTGTAATCCCGGTTGATCAACACCTCACTGAGGTGCTTTACACTCTCATGCAATTTATTCGGCCATCGCATTTTTAACGTATGCTTGGGTAGCGACGCTGGAATTGCGTCATAACTGTAAATACGCGCGAGTTCTTCAACCAAATCTACTTCAATATTAATATCGAAACGGTGTGAAGGAGGAGTTGTAAACCATTGTTCTTCATTATATTGACAAGTCATCCCCAATTTTATGAAGGTATCTGTTACAAACTGATCATCTAAATCAACGCCCAGGACTCGTTCGATCTGTGCTTGGCGAAGAATCACCTGTTGATTTGTTGGAAGAGCAGCATGATCCACTGCTTCAGTAATCGGCCCCGCATTACCACCACAGAGAGCAATTAACAAACTTGTCGCGCGTTCAATAGCAGAGAGTTGAAGTTCTGGATCAACACCGCGTTCAAAACGATGGGAAGAATCGGTATGCATGCCATACTGACGAGCCTCGCCAATAATTGTGTCCGGGGTAAAAAATGCACTTTCCAGGAAGACATTCTTTGTTGTCGTGCTCACCGCGCTATCAAAACCACCCATTAAACCGGCCATGGCCAATGGACCGGAATCATCCGTGATCAACAGCGTTTTCGGCTTAATATCAACTTCTGATTCATCCAGTAGTTTTATCCGTTCCTTATCCTTTGCAAACCGGACCACGATATCACCCTGCAAATAATCATTATCAAAGGCATGCATCGGCTGCCCTAATTCAAGCATGACAAAATTGGTGATATCCACCACGATATTGATACTTCTGATGCCTGAGCGACGTAATTTTTCAGATAACCAGAGCGGTGTTTTGACCGTCGCATCGATATCTTCAATAATTCGGCCAAGATATCTTGGACAATTCATCACTGCATTGGATTTAACCTGTCTTGTCGCCGACGAACGGACTTCGACAGATGGATACTCAGGCATAACTAAATCTAGCTGATTACAGACGGCTACTTCTCGGGCGATCCCTTTTATACTCAAACAATCACCGCGGTTGGGCGTCAGCGATATTTCAATAATGCTGTCGTTAACGTCAACAATATCAGCCAGTGACTTGCCAACGGCTTCATTAGCCGATAGTTCGATGATGCCTTCATGATCGTCACCCAGACCGATTTCTCTGGCTGAGCAGAGCATGCCATGAGAAACCACGCCTTTTAAAGGTGTCGCAACCAGTTCTGGTTTGCCCGGTAACTGTGCACCAACCTTGGCCAAAACCGTACGCATACCGGCCCTGACATTGGCTGCACCACAAACGATCGTTATCGTCTCTTTTTCACCATAATTTACCTGGCATACCTGGAGTTTATCCGCATCGGGATGCTTTTGAAGGCTGACGACTTCAGCAACGACCAGTCCATCAAATTTTTGACATGCAGGCATCACACCATCAACTTCCAGACCAGCCATGGTGAGTTGATGCATTAAGGTTTCTGAGTCTATAGCGGGATTAACAAACTCTCTTAGCCACTTTTCGCTGAATTTCATAAGTTATTTATCCTTCAAAACTCAATGAAACTGTCTAAGAAAGCGCAGATCATTATCAAAAAACAACCTGAGATCATCAACACCGTAATAAAGCATGGCCAATCGCTCTACTCCCATGCCAAATGCAAGTCCGGTATATTTTTCAGGGTCGACACCGACATTCCTTAAGACATTAGGGTGTACCATGCCGCACCCCAAGACCTCTAACCAACCACGCTCTCCCATGATATCGACTTCTGCCGAAGGTTCAGTGAACGGGAAATAAGAGGGACGAAAACGTATTTTCAATTCTTTTTCAAAAAAGATTTCCAGAAAATCGATTAGCAAGCCTTTTAAATCTGCAAACGTGACTGATTCATCTACAATCAGACCTTCAACCTGATGAAACATCGGGGTATGCGTCATGTCCGAATCACAACGATAGACTCGACCCGGGGCAATAAAGCGAAATGGCGGCTGCTGTTCTTGCATAACGCGAATTTGTACTGATGAGGTATGCGTTCTCAGCAAGCGTCCATCGGGAAAATAAAATGTATCGTGCATGGCGCGAGCAGGATGATGCGCTGGAATATTAAGGGCTTCAAAATTATGATAATCATCTTCCACTTCAGGCCCCTCAACGATATCAAAGCCGATTTGCTCAAACAGTGATTCAATGCGTTGCAGGGTTAGTGTAATAGGGTGTAGACCGCCGCGCTTATTTCCCCTGCCCGGCAAGGTAACATCAAGCCGGCCGGCATTAATAAGCTTCTCCATACGCTCATTTTCAAGCATTTTTTTGCGTGTATCGAGAGCATCTTGAACTACCTGCTTGGCAAGATTAATTATCTGCCCTGCCTCTGGTCTTTCTTCGGCAGGTAATTTGCCTAGTTGCTTTAACTGTAGCGTGAGTTGGCCTTTTTTACCGAGATAATCGACTCTGATCTGATCCAGTTGCATCAGATCAATCGCCGAATCAATTTTTGATAACGCTTCAGCTTGTAGTTTCTCGGTATTATTCACGTTTTAATCCAATATATCGTGACGACAAAATTGTCTGTACTGAACTCCTGCATGACTATGACATCTTGCAGATGTGTTCCCAGACAACGTATGCGTCATTGATAGCAGAAACATTATAATGCAGAAGTTACTGATGATAACTGTACTTCCTGCACATAAAAAAAGGGAAAGGTAATCCTTTCCCCGTTCTTAGTCATTAAGACAATGATTAATGGGTGAGGCTGGCTTTAGCCCGTTCCGCTAATACACCAAAGGTTGCCTTATCAAACACTGCCATGTCAGCCAAGACCTTGCGATCAACTTCCACTGATGCCTTATTTAGGCCATCAATAAAACGGCTGTAGGACAGGCCATGAATTCTGGCTGCCGCATTAATACGGGTGATCCAAAGCGATCTGAATTGTCTTTTACGTTGACGTCGATCCCGATAAGCGTACTGGGCCGCTTTGGTAACAGCCTGTTTGGCAACGCGAAATACATTCTTGCGTCGACCACTATACCCCTTGGCTTGATCAATTATTTTTTTGTGTCTGGCGTGTGCGGTAACACCACGTTTTACTCTGGGCATTGCTTCAATTCCTCTCTATAAATACGGTACCATTCGGGCAACGGCCTTCTGGTCACTATCATGAACTGCTAGCATTCCGCGCAACTGACGTTTACGTTTAGTGCTTTTCTTGGTCAATATATGGCTGCGATGCGACTGGCCATGCTTGAATTTTCCTGAAGCAGTACGTGAAAAACGCTTAGCGGCACCGCGGTTAGTTTTCATCTTGGGCATTTCATTAACTCCACTTTCAATATTCTTTAACTTTTCGAATCTATTTTTTCGATGCCAATACCATGACCATCTGCCGGCCTTCCATCTTTGGAAATTGCTCTACTGAGCCATATTCTTCAAGATCGGCTTCGATCCGCTTTAACATCTTTGTACCTAATTCCTGATGCACCATTTCTCTACCGCGAAATCGGAGAGTAATTTTGACCTTGTCACCGTTTTCCAGGAATTTTATCAGATTCTTTAATTTAATCTGGTAATCACCAATTTCCGTACCAGGCCTGAACTTGATTTCCTTTACCTGTATCTGCTTTTGCTTTTTCTTGGCAGCGTGTTTCTTCTTATTCTGTTCAAATATAAATTTACCGTAATCCATGACTCGACAAACTGGCGGCTCCGAATTTGGAACAATTTCAACCAAATCTAACTCTGATTCTTCTGCCATCTTTTGCGCTTCACTAATTGACACGACACCTACTTGTTCGCCCTCAGCATTAATTAACCTCACCTCTGGCGAAGTTATGTCTTCATTGAGGCGTGTCTGCTTTTCTACGCTGATAAATTTAATCCTCCAAATTAGTACGACCGAGGCACACGATATCTTTATTCAGGCGTTCAATCAGACTATCCAGAGACATTGCTCCCAAGTCCTCGCCTTCTCGCGTACGCACGGCCACAGTATTTTCATCTTGTTCACGTGCCCCCAGAATTATCTGGTAGGGAACGCGTTGCATTGCGTGGTCGCGGATTTTAAGCCCGATCGTTTCATTTCTCAAGTCAACTTCGGCCCTAAAGCTCTGGTTTTTCAAGATTTCTGTAATTTTTTTCGCATATTCGATTTGATTTTCAGTAATTGAGATGACAACTGCCTGTACCGGGGCCAACCAAACCGGATATGCGCCGGCATAATTCTCGATCAAAATACCAATAAATCGTTCCATCGAACCAACAATGGCCCGGTGTAACATAACAGGAACTTGTTTTGTACTATCTTCATTAACATAAGAGGCATCCAGACGTTCTGGCATGGAAAAATCGACCTGAATTGTTCCACATTGCCATACTCTGCCTATGCAGTCTTTCAATGAAAACTCTATCTTTGGCCCATAAAAAGCGCCTTCGCCGGGCTGTAACGCCCAATCGATTTCTTTATTATTTAGCGCTAATTCGAGTGCTTGTTCTGACTTATCCCAGATTTCATCGCTACCAACCCGATTTTCCGGTCGTGTCGACAGCTTGATGATGACGTCATCAAATCCAAAGTCACGATAGACCTCAAACAGCATATCGATAAAGTTTGAGACTTCATCCTGAATTTGATGCTCGGTACAAAAGATATGCGCATCATCCTGGGTAAAATTACGTGCCCGCATTAAGCCATGCAATGTGCCAGAGGCTTCATTGCGATGACATGACCCGAATTCAGCAAGCCTTAAAGGCAAATCCCGGTAACTCTTTAAACCCTGATTAAAGACTTGTACATGACAAGGACAATTCATCGGTTTAATCGCGTAGTCCCGACTCTCGGAACTCGTGGTAAACATATCTTCGCGAAATTTATCCCAATGACCAGAACGCTCCCAAAGGCTCTTGTCGACGACCTGTGGAGTATGGATCTCCTGATAGCCATGTTGCTGCATTTTGGCACTAATATAGTGTTCTATGACTTTATAGATAGTCCAGCCCTTCGGGTGCCAGAACACCATGCCTGGCGCTTCTTCCTGAAAATGGAATAAATCCTGTTTCTTGGCCAACTTTCTATGATCACGTTTCTCGGCCTCTTCAAGCCGCGTCAAATACGCCTTGAGTGCCTTTTTATTTTCCCAGGCAGTGCCGTAGATTCTTTGCAGCATTTCATTGTTGGAATCACCGCGCCAATACGCACCCGCCAGTTTCATCAACTTGAAGGATTTGATCTTGCCGGTACTGGGGACATGTGGACCACGACACAAATCGGTAAATTCACCCTGGGTATAGAGGGAAAGTTCTTCATTGCTGGGAATAGATTCAATAATTTGTGCTTTGTATTCCTCACCCTTAGCACGAAAGAATTCTATTGCTTCATCTCGGCTCATTACTGTACGAGAGACTTCTAGATCAGCTTTAGCCAGTTCCTGCATCTTATTTTCAATTTTGACCAAGTCATCCGGTGTGAAACCGGGCTCATACGCATAGTCATAATAGAAACCGTCCTCGATAACGGGGCCGATGGTAACTTGTGCTTCGGGATAAAGTGATTTTACTGCCTGCGCCATAAGATGTGCGCATGAATGACGGATTATTTCCAGGCCTTCAGGATCACGCTCAGTAATAATCCTTAAACTACAATCCTTATCCAGCAGATAAGAAGCATCGACAAGCGTATCATCCACCATCCCGCCCAAGGTTGCCTTAGCTAAACCTGGACCTATGGATTCAGAGACTTGCATGACGGTCAACGCATGATCATATTCACGCTGACTATTATCGGGTAACGTAATCGTGGGCATATTCTCTCCTTTTTGATCAGTGGTGACCCCCACAATAGGCCACGTGTAAAGGATATTTAAAATGTAACAGGCACCGCATAACGGTGCCTGAGTGTCGTTTGGTAGGCACGATTGGACTCGAACCAACGACCCCTACCATGTCAA
>CALKEZ010000016.1 GCA_938084745.1 uncultured Gammaproteobacteria bacterium | reverse complement strand
TTCAGTATAGGCAAACTTGGATTAATGTTAGTCGATGTCTTTTACGGCTCCGCAGACAATGTAGTGGTGCTGAGTATGAACTTGAACAATCTTACGCTGAGCAGTGTTTTAGGCGCAATTTTTTTCTATCCCGCAGTCGTTATGGGTGTGCCTATACAAGATGCAGCAGCAGTAGGTGGATTAATGGGAACTAAAATGGTTGCTAACGAGTTTGTTGCCTATAGCCAGATGATTCCAATGATCGATGAAGTGGGGTTACAACCTAAATCAATTTTGATCGCAACATTTGCCTTATGTGGTTTTGCCAATTTTGGTTCGATCGCAATTTTAATTGGCGGCGTTGGCGGAATGGTTCCAGAGCGAAAACACGATTTAGCCAAGTTAGGAATACGCGCAATGATTTGCGGAACTCTGGCGTCTTATTTGTCCGCGTCTATTGCCGGAATTATGCATGTTGATGCGGTTGCTAATTCTAACGGCTCATTGCTTGGACCATTACTGATCATGCTCGTCGCTTTTTTTGTCATTCTTTTTTATAACATGAAAGAGAATAATGCTGTTTCAGATTTCATAAATCGCATTCTTGCACGAGCAAAGTAAAGCATGTTGATGATGTTTCAGGTGAAATATTTAGACTATAGACGAACGTTTAGAATTTGGTGAATGTGGTAAACCTAGGATTTTTAGAGGGGAATATGATGTATAAATTGTTACAGGTTTTTGCGATTGCAGCGGTAAGTGTTGTAACCGCCGGGCAAGTCTCAGCAAACGGAATGGTTACGAAATTAGGACCTGGGGAAGGCCAACTTAATATTGTAGCCTGGCCTGGCTATATCGAACGCGGCGAAACCGATAAGAAATTTGATTGGGTTACCTCTTATGAAAAGGCTACAGGATGTATGGTCAATATTAAATCGGCAAACACTTCCGATGAAATGGTAGCCTTAATGAACGAAGGCGGTTTTGATTTGGTTACGGCTTCCGGTGATGCTTCCTTGCGCTTGATCATGGGTAAGCGGGTTCAGGCTGTTAACGTTAAATTGATCCCCAGCTGGAATACTGTTGATGACAGGCTTAAGAATGCGCCCTGGCATACGGTAAACGGTAAGCACTACGGTATACCCTATATGTGGGGACCAAATGTACTGATGTATAACACTGAGGCTTTCAACGAACCGCCAAAAAGTTGGCGTGTGGTTTTTGAGGAGTCGATACTGGACGATGGTAAATCTAATGTTGGTCGCGTACAGGCCTATGATGGTCCTATACACGTGGCCGATGCGGCAAACTACTTAATGTATCACCGCCCGGAATTAGGTATCAAAAGCCCATACGAATTAAATAAAGATCAATATGCTGCGTCGCTTGATTTACTCCGTCAGCAACGCAAGCTGGTTTCGCGATATTGGCATGATGCGTTCATTCAAATGGATGATTTCAAAAATGAAGGTGTCGTTGCTTCTGGCTCGTGGCCTTTTCAGGTCAATATTATGATGTCGGACAATCAACCAATCGCATCTACCATTCCTGAGGAAGGTGCTACAGGTTGGGCAGATACGACCATGATGCATGTGGATTCCGAAAATCCAAACTGTGCCTACCTTTGGATGGAACATTCGCTTTCGTCAAACCTGCAAAGTGATCTCTCTGTCTGGTTTGGCGCAAATCCATCTGTGCCTGCTGCTTGTACCGATGGACGTGGTATGCAAACTGCCGAGGGTTGCACAACAAATGGTATGGATGATTTCGATCGTATCAAATTTTGGCGGACACCTGTTTCTAAATGCGAAAGCCAGGATCAGTGCGTTCCATATTATCGCTGGGTATCTGATTACATTGGTGTAATTGGCGGGCGTTAAAACGATCAGATCTTTTCAGGTAGTAACAACCGTTAAAATAATTGACGTAAGCTGTGGGGCTTTGTATGACTATTTCAGTTGCATTTTCCAAAGTCTGCCGATATTACGATGACATAAAGGCGGTAGATAAAGTTGATTTATCGATTGAAGAAGGCGAGTTTTTTGCCATGCTGGGTCCATCCGGTTCGGGCAAAACAACCTGTCTTCGGCTAATCGCAGGATTTGAGCAACCTACGTCAGGCCATATCGAAATTTTCGGCGAGACCGCTGAAGGCGTTCCTCCATATCAACGCGATGTTAATACGGTGTTTCAGGATTACGCGCTATTCCCACATATGAATGTTTTAGATAATGTCGGTTTCGGTTTAATGATTCGTGGCATACCAAAAGATGAACGCAATCATGAAGCCGAGAAGGCACTTCAGATGGTGCGGTTATCGGGTTATGGCGCCCGGCGGCCGAGTGAATTATCGGGTGGTCAACGGCAGCGTGTTGCTGTTGCCCGAGCAATCGCTAATAAACCGCGTGTGCTACTGCTTGACGAACCGTTAGGTGCGCTTGATCTAAAGTTGCGCGAACAAATGCAGGACGAATTAAAAGAGCTGCAAAAAACGTTAGGGATCACCTTTATTTTTGTTACGCACGATCAAGGTGAAGCCTTGTCTATGGCGGATCGAATTGCTGTTTTCAACAACGGGAAAATTATCCAGATTGGAACGCCTAAAGATATATACCAACGTCCCGAAACTCAATTTGTGGCCAACTTTGTAGGTTCGTCAAATATAGTCGCAGCGGACTTTGCCGGTTTGTCCGATCGAAAAGATAGATTGGTTAGTCTTCGGCCTGAGTCAATTAAACAAGTTGATTCGAATGGCCGGGAAGCAATCGTTATCTCACGCAGTTATATGGGTGGGTCAACTCGATTGAATGTGGAAAACAATGGGGTTAGGTTGAATATGGTTATTCAATCAAATACGGGATTGCCGCAGGACGGCGAAAAAATACTAATTAGCTGGGACCCTGAGCAGGCACACTTATTGAGTAATGATCAATGATTAGTTCTGCTATATATGCGCCACAAAGATCTGGCAGCGTAAGCGTCTTTTCAGATTATTGTTGGCGAAATCCACGGATGTTTCTGTTTTTGCTGCTACTGCCTCCAGTGCTGTGGTTGGGTATTATTTATCTCGGTTCTTTGTTTTCGCTGTTGCTGCAAAGCTTTTACTCAATTGATGAATTCACCGGCCTCATCAAACATGAATTCACTCTGAAAACGTATAGAGAATTATTACATCCGGCTAATCTCGATATTGTCGTGCGTACGGTTTCAATGGCCATTATTGTTACGATTGCCGCTGCAATCATTGCCTTTCCAATTGCCTACTATGCAGCACGGTATGCCCGGGGCAAATGGAAAGTCTTTTTTTATCTCGGGGTGATGTTGCCGCTATGGTCGAGTTATCTCGTTAAAATTTATGCGTGGAAACTTATTCTCGCAAAGGAGGGCATACTCAACTGGTTTCTAGCTAAATTACACCTGACCTGGTTATTAGAATCTGTACTATCGATACCCATCATTGGCGGTAATTCGTTATCGGTAAGTTATATAGGTACCTGTCTGGTGTTTCTATATGTATGGTTGCCGTTTATGATTTTGCCATTACAAGCAGCGCTCGAACGAGTGCCGGTGAAATTGTTAGAGGCTTCTTCAGACCTCGGCAGTAAATCTCAACAAACCTTCCGTCATGTGCTCTTGCCATTAGCTATGCCGGGATTGATTGCGGGTTCAATTTTCACTTTTTCACTAACACTTGGCGACTATATTATTCCTCAGATAATCGGTTCGTCGCGATTATTTATTGGTCAGGCTGTTTATTCTCATCAGGGGATTGCGGGTAATATTCCGCTAGCAGCCGCATTCTCTATTGTCCCCATCATTATTATGGCTTTTTATCTGTGGATGGCTAAACGCCAGGGAGCGTTCGATGTACTCTAGTAACAATAATCGTGCCCCCATGATGCTAAAGATTTCAGCCGCTACAGGGTTGCTGTTTTTGCATTTACCCATTTTGTTAATTTTTATTTACGCCTTTACTACTGAAGAAAAAACCTATCAATGGCCACCACCTGGATTCACCTTGAAATGGTTTGCTGTAACCTGGGGACGATCTGATGTTTGGGAAGCGTTGGGATTGTCAGTTAAAGTAGCATCAATCTCCACGGTTATTGCGCTTGTCATGGGTACACTCTGCGCTGCTGCTGTTTCCCGATCAAAGTTTTTTGGTCGCGAAACCATTTCGTTGCTGGTGATATTACCGATTGCCCTGCCGGGTATAATTACCGGCATCGCTTTACGTTCAGCTTTCAATCTGGCCGAAATACCGTTTTCGTTCTGGACGATCATTCTGGGCCATGCCACCTTTTGCGTGGTGGTTATTTATAACAATGCCGTAGCACGGTTTCGTCGAATCTCAAGTTCGTTAATTCACGCTTCGATGGATTTAGGGGCAAACGGTTTTCAAACATTTCGTTACGTGATCTTACCTAACATCGCGACTTCGTTGTTGGCGGGTGGCATGTTGGCATTTGCACTTTCATTTGATGAAGTAATCGTCACTACCTTTACAGCGGGCCAACAAACAACCTTACCCATATGGATGCTGGAAGAATTAGTTCGTCCACGACAACGGCCTGTTACGAATGTTGTTGCGATGGTCGTAGTGTTAGTCACATTTATCCCGATTCTAGGTGCCTACTACCTGACCCGTAACGACGATCAAATCGCAGGCCATGGCAAATAAATTGGTCAAAATTTAAGGAGACTTACGTATGAATACACAAATGCTTATCGGTTCTAGCCTTGAATCAGGCACAGAGACTGACGAAATTATTTTCAATCCGAAAACGAATGAATCTATCATCCAGATTCCTGAAGCATCCCTCTCGCAATTAAATCGAGCCGTCGAAGCTGCCAGTGCCAGCTTTTCGAGTTGGTCAAGAACAAGCCCGGCGCAACGTTCAAACTATCTGCTCAAGATTGCTGATCAAATTGAGTCGCAAACCGCTGAATTTGCAGCACTCGAAGCGCTCAATTGCGGGAAGCCAATTAATGCTGTTATTGCAGATGAAATTCCGGGAACGGTAGATTGTTTTCGTTTTTTTGCGGGTGCCGTACGATGTATGCAAGCTTCTGCTGCAAATGAATATCTGGAAGGGTTTACTTCGATGGTCCGGCGCGACCCCATTGGTGTCATTGCTTCTATCGCGCCATGGAATTACCCGCTAATGATGGCTGCCTGGAAACTCGCTCCGGCCATCGCAGGAGGTAACACTGTGGTTTTCAAGCCATCAGAACTGACACCACTTAGCACACTTAAGTTAGCGAAAATATTGGCTGATGTTTTGCCAGAGGGCGTTGTCAATATCGTATTAGGGCGGGGTGATTCAATCGGTAACGCGCTGATCAACCATCCCTTGGTCGATATGATTTCTATCACCGGTGATATTGCGACGGGGAAGAAAGTGTTACAAGCTGCATCCACATCAGTTAAGCGCACGCATCTTGAATTAGGTGGGAAAGCGCCGGTCATTGTATTCGATGATGCTGACCTTGATGCTGTAGTTGAAGGCATTCGAACATTTGGTTATTACAACGCGGGCCAGGATTGCACCGCTGCCTGCCGCATTTATGGCGGGTCCAAAATATATGACAAACTGGTATCCGAATTAACCAGTGCAGTAGCTACTATTCAATACGCGAACGATGACGACACGACTAACGAAATTGGCCCATTGATTTCTAAACATCAGCGTGATCGAGTTGCCAGTTTTGTTGATCGCGCCTCTGAAGTAAAACATATGGAAATTACTACGGGTGGCGAACAACATGAAAGCGCAGGTTATTTTTATAAGCCCACTGTAATTGCAGGTGCCCTTCAATCAGATGAAATAGTTCGCCGCGAAGTCTTTGGTCCGGTGGTATCGGTCACACGTTTTAGTGAGGTGGACGAAGCTATCAACTGGGCCAATGATTCTGGCTATGGGCTGGCCTCATCGGTCTGGACTAAGGATATCTCACGCGCTATGTCCTGCACAGCGCGTCTACGTTACGGCTGCATCTGGGTCAATACGCATTTCATGCTAACTAATGAAATGCCCCATGGTGGAATCAAACAATCCGGATATGGAAAGGATATGTCAATGTATGCGTTAGAAGACTACACCACGGTTAGACACGTGATGATTGCGCATTAGCATCTGTACTGACAAGTTAACGCTCATTGGAACATAAGATATTTTGAACTCAAAAGTTAAATTGTCAGTACCATATTGTTATAAATTTGGCTTTGGGAATTGCATTTTATTTTTAGTATGAATACGCGTTTAGTTTTTAGGATAATCATTAAATGGTTAAACCAATGAAAAAACCAACTGGTTTTGCTAACCTTGATCTTAGTAATTACTGGCTTCCGTTTACGCCGAATCGACGTTATAAATCTGCGCCAATAATGTTGAGTTCTGCAGAAGGGATGTATTATAAAACGGAGAATGGAGATAAATTACTCGATGGGACAGCAGGGCTTTGGTGTTGTAACGTCGGACATGGGCGACGCCAAATTGCTGAAGCAGTAAAAAACAGTTTAATGCAGCTTGATTATGCATCATCTTTTTTGGTTAGCCATCCACAAGCATTCGAATTATCAGAACGTTTATGCGATCTTGCCCCGGATGGATTTAACCGCGTGTTTTTTACAAATTCCGGTTCGGAGGCGGTTGATACGGCGTTAAAAATTGCGTTAGCCTATCATCAAGCGCGAGGAGAGGAACAACGTACGCTTTTTATTGGACGAGAGAAGGGTTACCACGGAGTAAATTTTGGTGGTACCTCTGTTGGCGGTATTGATAATAACCGCAAGCAATTCACCAAGAATTTACTTAACGTAGATTATCTGCCACATACTCTGGATATTGAGCGTAATGCGTTTAGTCGTGGTTTACCTGAACATGGGAAAGAGTATGCAGAGTCGTTATTAAAAATAATTAATTCACACAAGGCCTCTTCAATTGCGGCCGTCATCGTTGAACCTGTGATTGGTGCAGGCGGCGTCATTCCACCACCCAAAGGTTATCTTAAACGACTCAGAGAGATTTGTGATCAACACGGTATTTTATTGATTTTTGATGAAGTCATTACTGCTTTTGGCCGAGTCGGCAACGCTTTTGCTGCTGAAAGATTTAATGTAACACCCGACATTATTACAATAGCTAAAGGATTAACCAGCGGCACTATTCCTATGGGTGCAGTCATATTAAAACAAAAATTTTATGATGCTTTTATGGAAGGGCCTGAAGATACAATTGAATTTTTTCATGGTTATACTTATAGCGGGCATCCCAGTGCTTGTGCTGCAGCACTGGCTACATTGGATATTTATGAAAATGAAAACTTATTCCAACGCACGATTGATCTATCATCTATCTGGGAAGATGCACTTCACAGTTTAAAAGATTTAACTCGTGTAAAAGACATACGTAATTTTGGTCTGCTTGGCGGTATTGACTTAAGCGCTGATACAGATACTTTAGGACAAATTGGCTATAAGGTCTTTCGTGCATGTCTGGATAAAGGTGTGTTGGTGCGCGGCGCGGGGGATTCAATTTTACTTTCTCCTCCTTTGATCATTGAAGAAGATCAAATTGACCAAATTGTAACTACACTTAAAACTGTTATTAAAGAACTCAATTAATTATTATCAACCATTCGAAAAGTACTGATGAATATGAAAACCAAACAGGCTTTGTCACTACTACAAGTTAATGATCTTGAGACGTTAATGCAACGTGCGTGTGAACGTCGTGATACACACTTTTCTCGTACGATAACGTATTCGCGAAAAGTATTTATTCCGCTAACGAAACTTTGTCGTGATGTTTGTCATTATTGTACTTTTGCTCATGCGCCACGTGAGTTACCAAGCGCATACTTATCATTGGATGAAGTCGTTGATATAGCAAAGAGTGGTGCAAAGGTTGGTTGTCAGGAGGCTTTGTTTACGCTTGGTGATAAGCCCGAGTTGCGCTATTCTACGGCACGTGATGCGTTGAACCAGCTTGGCTACACCTCAACAGTAGATTACTTACATGCAGCAGCTAAACGTGTTGCAACTGAAACGGGTTTATTACCGCATTTAAATCCCGGCGTTCTAACCGAAGAAGATTACGCAAAATTACGGCCGGTCAGTGCATCAATGGGTATTATGCTTGAGTCCATATCGAACCGTCTGTCCCGGCCTGGTGGGCCGCATTATGGATCGCCGGACAAAGATCCTAAAGTAAGGTTAGCGGCGATCGAAGCAGCAGGTCGTGCCAATGTTCCGCTTACAACAGGGCTGCTTATTGGTATAGGTGAAACGCGGCGGGAACGTTTGCTTGCTTTATTAGCAATCAACGCGAGTCATCGCCGGCATGGACATATTCAAGAAGTCATCATTCAAAACTTTCGCGCAAAAGAAGGTACCTTGATGTCGCAATATCCAGAACCTGATGACGATGAATTGTTATGGACTATAGCAATTGCACGCTTAGTGCTGGATGTTGAGATAAGTGTACAAGTCCCCCCGAATCTTAATCCGAATTTGTTAACCCGGATCATAGATGCAGGTATTAACGATTGGGGTGGCGTATCACCGGTAACGCTGGATCATGTCAATCCTGAAGCCCCCTGGCCGCATTTAACTGAATTAAGAAATCAAACTCAGCACAAGGGGAAGCAACTTGTCGAGCGCTTGACACTTTATCCTCAATTTATTGAAGCGCGCGAACGTTGGGTTGATAAGGCTATGCACAAAACCGTCCTGGCGAACATGGATAGTACAGGTTGGGCGCGAGCAGACGCCTGGATTGCCGGTGCTGAAAATAAGCCTGAGCAACGTTGGGTTTTACCTGCCCGTTTCCATTATCCAACTACAAGTGTGGATAATGATGTACGTCTATTAGTTAAGCGTGCAACGGCAGGTGAGCGACTTGATACGACTGAATTAACACATTTATTTAATGTGCGTGATGCTGATTATCAATATGTAACATCAGCTGCGGATGCGCTACGCAGAGAAGTTAATGGTGATACTGTTAGCTATGTTGTAAATCGAAATATAAATTACACTAACATATGTACTTATCATTGTAGTTTCTGCGCGTTTTCCAAAGGCAAGGTCGCAGACAACCTGCGAGATAAAGCATATAAACTTGATACCGAAGAAATTGCACGGCGGGTGGATGAGGCATGGATGCGAGGGGCAACCGAAGTTTGTCTACAAGGTGGGATACATCCTGATTACACCGGCGATACCTATCTTGAAATTCTCCATGCTATCAAAGATATCTGCCCTGATATTCATGTGCATGCGTTCTCTCCGCTCGAGATTCATCAAGGGGCGGCGAGCAATAATATTGATCTGGTCGATTATTTACACATGTTGAAAGAATCCGGGCTCAAAAGTTTACCCGGCACTGCGGCAGAGATTCTTGTTGATGAAGTCCGTAAAATTTTGTGTCCCGATAAGATAAATTCTGATGAGTGGCTTGATGTGATGCGCAATGCACACCATGTTGGTCTCTATTCGACAGCGACTATCATGTTTGGACACGTTGATGGACCACGTGACTGGGCAGAACATATTCTAAAAATTCGGGATCTACAGGAAGAAAGTATAGCGAATGGCCGCGGGCGCTTTACTGAATTTGTACCACTCGCCTTTGTGCATGAATACGCACCATTGTATCGCCGACTTGGTTCTCGGCGTGGACCTACATTTCGCGAAGCGGTATTGATGCATGCTGTTGCACGCCTTGCCTTTAATCCGCTAATTGACAATATCCAGGCAAGTTGGGTAAAGATGGGACCAGGCGGACTGGAAAGCTGTTTAAATGCGGGAGCAAATGATGTGGGTGGTACTTTGATGAATGAGTCGATCACACGCGCAGCTGGTGCAAGTCATGGACAGGAAATTACTGCGTTTGAAATGGATAAGTTGATCAGAGACTGCGGTCGTTCTCCACTTCAACGTACCACGCTGTATGGTAAGGTTGAGGCAGTGTACGCGGAAGATTTATGTACTGATATATCGGTTGCAATTGCAGGTCGGTAATTCGGATAAAAGGCTAAGATATGTTTATCTCAGCCTTTTATAGGAAATACATAATTAATACTTTTAGCGTTCTAATAATGCGAGCTTATCAGTTTTATCTTTCCACTCATCCGCATCTGCAGGCGCAGATTTTATTTCGTTAATCACAGGCCACGCTTTAGCCAATTCTGAATTTAGTTCGAGGTATTGTTTTTCATTATCGCCAAGCTCTTCTTCTGATTTAATTGCTTCGACAGGGCACTCGGGTTCACATAATGTGCAGTCGATACATTCATCAGGGTCAATGACCAACATATTGGGTCCTTCATGGAAACAATCAACGGGGCAGACTTCTACACAATCGGTATATTTACATTTTATACAATTTTCAGTAACAAGGAATGTCATTGGGTTACTCGCTCATGGTGACAAATGATGGCGCATTATAGCGAAGTGTTTTTTACAGCTCAACTGAAATAGAAAAATTCTAGAAAAATTCTAATATATAAATTAAATATAATGTAAAACCCTATAAACTATAGTTATTATTAAAAAAGAAACGGTATTATTCTATATCAAGCGTTGTTATAAAAATACCAGTGGTTTTTAAATTATATAAAATATAAATTAATATAATAATCAAATAGATATACATTTTATTTAAGTATTATTATGTCATTCATTAAGCAACAAAAGGTTCTGAAAAATAAAAAGTTGTGCCAAAAATAGAAACCTTTATACTATTTTCGTCAATTCTACAACTATTAGCATTTTCAGGTCTAAAAATGCGTTATTTTGCTAAATAGACAACGTTGCAGAGTTGATCCTAAATTAAACACAATTTATTAATTATATGAGTGTAACGATATGAAAGAACTCCATCATAATACCTTCAAAGATATGATGAACGATGTTGTCGATGCTGATGCTTGTTGCGAATGTGGTTCCTGTGTTTTGGTATGTCCGCATAACGTGATTGAATACATCGATAACAAACCTAAACAAACTGCTAAGGAATCTGCAGAGTTTGATCATTGTGGAATTAGTACTGGTGTTGGTTGTGATGTGTGCGCATCTGTTTGTCCACGTCTATGGCCACGAGAGGATCATTTACGTGATGCAGTATTCAAGGATCAGCGTGCATACGAAGGTATTTTTGGTGTGTATCGACATATTTTTGTTGCGCGTACTAAGAGCGAAAAAATTATGGAACGTGCCCAGGATGGGGGTATTGTCACCGCATTAC
>CALKEZ010000015.1 GCA_938084745.1 uncultured Gammaproteobacteria bacterium | reverse complement strand
CTGACTATGGTTATAGAGCGTTTATCGATCACTTGGGAAGAAGCTGGCGCCTTTGAAGCAATAAAAGAAGGTATAGGTAGCTTGTTTATCGCGGTAACAGGCTATTTTGTTATGACTAACAATCAACTTGAACATCTTATGTTTAATTTTCCCGAGCTCTTGTTAATTATATTGGCTCTTTTTCTGAGCGCAGGGAGATACACCGGTTATCGAATTAGTGAATTAATCAGATTTAAAGATCTCGCCAACGAAGAAGATAAACATGCTACATCGAATACAAAAACTTCGTGAAGCAGGTGTTGTGGGCATCAATGCCCGTAATCGTAATTATGTTATGCCACATAACCCACGGAAACTTTATAAATTTGTCGATAATAAAGTTTATACAAAACAGCTGGCTGAAAAAGCTAATATTGCTGTTCCCAAACTATACGGTTTAATTACTACGGTCCATGAAACAAATTCGTTCGATCAGATAATCAATGATAAAAAAGATTTTGTCATTAAACCTGCGCACGGCAGTGGTGGTAAAGGCATTCTGGTTATCGATAGCCGTCGCGGTGACTTGTTTATTAAACCAAGCAATACCGCAATTAATTCTGAAGCGATCAAATATCATATAGAAAATATTCTAGGTGGTGTCTATAGCCTTGGTGGTCAAGTCGATCAAGCAATCATTGAATATCGAGTCAAATTTGATCCTATATTTAATTCAATCAGTTATCAGGGCGTACCTGATATACGTATGTTGATCTATAAAGGCATTCCGACGATGGCTATGTTACGGCTACCAACACAACAGTCTGATGGCAAGGCAAATCTGCATCAAGGCGCTGTTGGTGTCGGTATTAATTTAATGACAGGTATCACTACACTCGCTGTCTGTAAAGATCGCCGTATATATGAGCATCCTGATTTTGGTTCTGTACTATCTGATATACACATTCCTGGCTGGCAGGAGCTATTATTTTTATCCGCAAGTTGTTACCAGCTCGCTCCACTAGGTTATCTCGGAGTAGATATTGTTCTCGATGCGGATTTAGGCCCCCTTATACTTGAGCTTAATGCACGACCCGGTCTCGCGATACAAATTGCAAATGGACTAGGATTAAAACATCGGTTTGATGCGATTGATAAGATAAAAACGCCTCCAACAAAGAGAGAAGATCTCTTGTCAATAATCCAGTCTATTTCAGCAAATTAAACACTTATAAAATAATGAACAATAGAAAGAAAAAAATTATTTTATTTTTTGTATTCGCTACAAGCACTCTTATATACCCATGCACTTTATTTGCTGCGGAAAACAACCAAAATGAGGTTGAAATTATAACACCGGAGATAGCTGACGATTTAAATTTTGAAAAAAACCACAGTCCGACGGAAGTGTATGACGAACCGGAAACAATAGAAGAGTTACTACAGGAAAAAGAAAATACATCACTCAATATCAAACCTGTATCTAAAAAACAATTGCCGTTAACTATATTAAAGGAAGTTGTTCAACCCGGAGAATTAAGGGAGCTTAGTTGGTCGGCAGGACAATCTTTTTCTGGAAAGACGGTCAAGCCGCCAGTGATGGTCGTAAGAGGACGAAGACCCGGCCCTGTGCTTTGTTTAGTCGCTGCGATTCACGGTGACGAGTTAAATGGGATTGAAATAGTCAGGCGCGTAATACGCAACATTGATCCTATGAGCGTTAATGGAACGGTAATCGGTGTGCCTATTGTTAATTTATATGGGTTTACAGCCAACTCCCGTTATCTGCCTGATAGACGTGATCTCAACCGTTACTTTCCAGGCAATCCATCTGGAAGTGCTGCTTCACGAATTGCCTACCGTTTTTTTACGCAAATAATAAAACATTGCAATTATGTGGTTGATTTTCATACTGGCTCGTTTAAACGTATAAATCTGCCACAATTACGTGCCGATATGAACAACCCACATATCCGTGAATTTGCCAGTCACTTTGGATCTACCGCGGTGTTGCATAAATCCGGAAATGGAAAAAGCTTAAGAGTTGCTGCAACAAATGCAGATATTCCTACCGTTGCATTTGAACTTGGTCAACCAGGATCACTGCAGGAGGATTATGTTGATTCTGGTATAGAAACTATCAATACACTCATTGGTAATCTCGGTATATTAAAAAAAATGCATCTCTGGTTTGAACCGCAACCCGTTTACTATAGTTCGCGATGGGTCAGGGTTAATAGTGGTGGCATACTCATGTCCAAGATAGACATCGGCTCTAAAGTAAAATTAAACCAACTACTCGGCTATATCATTAACCCATTGACAAGCCAACAGGTAAAAATACTCTCGCCTGTAAAAGGTCGTGTCCTTGGCATGGCATTGAATCAGTTTATGCTTCCGGGCTATGCGGCTTATCATATTGGCGTATTCTCAGATACACACTCTATAATAGAAATGGAATCGTACGATGATGGTGAAGAGTCTGACGAGCCTGACAATGAATATGAGTCGCCAACAAGCGAAGATGATGAAATTCATTAAATTCACATATAAAAAAATATGCCATGCGGTCAATCAAAGGATGTGATCCTGAACATAAAACTCGCAAATTACCCGGAGTATCGATACACATAATATGAAAATTAATAATGCACAAAAAAAATTCCTGCGTCAGGCAGCCCATCATTTAAAACCTGTCGTCTGGGCTGGACAACACGGCATAACAGATGGCCTTATTAAAGAAATAGAAGAGGCATTAGAACGACACGAATTAATTAAAGTAAAATGTAGACTTGGAGAACGTGAAGAACGTGATGCAGGTATCAATAAAATATGCAAAGACACGAATGCAGTGCTAGTGCAACGTATAGGAAATATAGTGACCCTCTATAAAAAGAACAATGAAAAACCTGTCATCAAAATACCCTGACACTAGATATTAGAAAACTACTCTTACTGTCAGCATAGACTCAAGCATAGCTGCATACTTATTGGTTTCTGTCCTCTTGATTGTCAATCTGATATTCTCAACAGGAGCAATCTAGAGTTTGCCTTTCAAATCAAGCTTAATACTTTAACAAATAATAATAATTCACGGGGGAAGTAAATGAACGAAAACAGCTACTATTCACAGGAAAATCACGGTCCTTATGAACTTTATGATATAGGTGATTTTCAACTGGAAGAAGGCGGCACTATCCGTGGATGTCAACTGGCTTACTCGACCTTTGGTAAACTGAATAAAGCCAAAGATAATGCCATTTTGGTCCCGACATGGTACTCAGGTACCAGCAAAATAATGGAACAGGTTTATATTGGATCTGAGCATGCGCTGAATCCTGAAAAGTACTTTATTATTGTTATCAATCAAATCGGAAATGGATTGTCCAGTTCTCCACACAACACACCCTTCCCTAATGGTGGCGCTAATTTCCCTCATGTACGAATTGGTGATGACGTACGCGCCCAACAAAAATTCATCAACGAAAAATTTGGTATCAAGGAACTCGCTTTAGTGGTCGGCGGTTCTATGGGCGCACAACAAACTTATGAATGGGCGGTAAAATTTCCGGACATGGTAAAACGTGCTGCACCAATCGCCGGGACTGCTAAAAATACGGATCATGATTTTATATTTACCAAGACATTAAT
>CALKEZ010000014.1 GCA_938084745.1 uncultured Gammaproteobacteria bacterium | reverse complement strand
TGAAAGTATCGACAAATACAATCAAAACACATTTCCGGTCTATCTATCAAAAAACAGGCGTCAATAAACAATCTGACCTAATCAAGTTAATCCTGTCAACTCCTGGCTGGACGTCAACCCATGACGATGGATTATAAGATCCGCTGCCGTCGCTTTGGCCAACATAAAAAAATAATCATTACGCGTGTAAATGACCTAAATCAAATTTGTCATATTTATATATGATAGTTTGATAAAAAAAGGTGTGGATTCTCGTTCACGCTAGCAAGCCGTACGGATACTGCTAGTGCATAGGGAGAGAGCATTTAATGAAGCGTGGTTTCAAACCAAAACACGACGCGCGTGCATTCACACTCGTTGAGCTCGCGCTCGTCATTTTAATTTTTGGCATCAGCTACGGCATGCTGATGCCGGCATTTAATCATTTCGCAGACGAAGCCAAGATCAAAACCACGGAGGAAACCGTCAAGGAGCTAGGAGTTCAGATCGATGCATTTTACAAAACGAATGGGCATTATCCGGATACCCTGCTGGAAGTTTTTGGCTATGTTCCGACGGACCAATGGGGAAACCCATACCAATATTTGCGGATTGATGGTGGTTCAGTTGTCGACAAAGGCAAGATAAGAAAAGACAAGAACCTGGTGCCGATTAATTCAGATTATGATTTATACAGTAAGGGTCCGGACGGACAAAGTGTTTCACCATTAACGGCCACAACAAGCAAGGATGATATTGTCAGGGGTAGAAATGGCGACTATATTGGCTTAGCAGAAAGCTTTTGATTATCTGATAATGCGACTCCAAGCCTTACAAAGTAAAGTAGCCAGAAGAATATTCTGGTTATTCTTCATCTCCGCCCTGTTTCCCTTAGTCATCATCTCGTTAATTTCCTATAATTATATTGCCAAGCGCCTGGAACAGGAAACCACACATCAAATATACCTGGAGAATCGCTCGTTTGGTAATACCGTCTTTGACCATCTGGTTTCACTGGAAATTAATCTAAAGACTGTTATCGGCGGACTCAAAACCTCATTGGATTATTTCGATAACGTAAATACAGATAATCTGACCACCAATTTCGATTCAATCTATTTTTTAAACCCGAGAGGAAAAATCCGTTCTATTATTGGTGAACCGATCGAATCCATCGCCTTACACATCACAGCCGAACAAGAGCAACATCTGGATGACAATAAAACATTACTCATCGTAGACAAGCAATCGAATCAGACACGGTTTATATTGGCGCGGCTATTCTCGAAGACTGAAAAGGGAAAGAGTTATGTCCTCGGCGTGGTCTCGAATGAATATTTATGGAATGTGGGTATTTACCCGCCGGAAATACTCATCGTACTGGATAAAGCGGGCGACATATTATATAGCTCAATTCCTGTTAATGATGATCTTAAAAGTACTTATCTAAAACTGGACTTACATAGCGGTGATGAAGGAATGATAAAGTACTGGAGCTATAATGGTCAGGAATATGCCACCTATGGCTGGGATCTGTTTATGGCCGGTCATTTTCATGATAACGGTTTTATATTTTCCTATTCGACGCCGAAAAAAGCAGTCTATGCCGCATCACAAAAATTCAGGAATATTTTTCCCCAAATATTATTAGCCACCCTGTTTATCATAGCCCTACTCAGCATCAGTTTGATAAGAAAATCACTGGGGCCGATAGAAAAACTGATGCATGGCACTATAAATATTGCAAATGGCGTTTATAACAAGCCGGTTACCATTGATAGCGGCGATGAATTTGAAAAACTGGGTGAGTCATTTAATCACATGATGGATCAGATTGATGACCAATTTAAAACCCTGACCATACTGTCGAAAATAGACCGGTTGATTCTGTCGACAATGGACAAGGACCATATTATTAAAACCCTGGTTAGATATCTGCACGAATTGAATGACGCCGATCATGTTTCCGTTGTGACAATTACTGATCCGGAAACAGGCGCTGCGAAAGCACATATTAACTCAGACAACACTTTCACCGAGGTAGAATCTGATGACATCACTGTAAACAATATCGAAAGGCATGAACTGGAAGTTTGTGATGGCTATTTGTTGTTTTCTATTACGGATGTCAGATCATATTTCAAACAGCAAAAAATATTGGGTGATCGTTCTTTCCTGGTCTATCCGATTAAACAGCAAGACAAGCTAACCGGGTTGATCTGTATCAGCAGACATGATTTGATAAGTATCGCCACCTTCAAATACAAGAAAATACAGGAACTATCAAACCGTGTTGCTGTAGCGTTAACCAATGCCGAGTGGGAAGGAAAACTCTATGTACAAGCGCATTATGATGCGCTGACTAATTTACCCAACCGGTTCTTATTCAAAGATCGTTTAGAACAGGCAATAGAGCGGGCAGAGCGTAACGGCACTAATGTTGCCGTGATGTTTATCGATATAGATCGATTTAAAAACATTAATGATTCCCTGGGACACAGTATTGGCGATATTGTTATCCAGAAGGTCGCGGACTTGTTATTACGCTGTGTTCGTAATTACGACACAATCTCTCGTATCGGCGGCGATGAATTCCTTATTATCATCCCGGACATTAAAAGCCTTGATCTTGCGATAAAAGAGGCGTCACGGGTTGCAGCAAGGATCCTTAAGCATTTGACAACACCTTTTTTAATCGATGATCGGGAGATCTATATTTCAGCCAGTATTGGCATTACAATTTTTCCGAAAGATTCAAACGACTACGACACGATTCTGATGAACGCAGATACTGCCATGTATTATGCTAAAAATAATGGCCGGGGGAACTATCAATTCTATTCCAGTGAATACTCGCAGAATAATCTCAAGAGACTCAATCTTGAGAATGATCTGCGCTATGCGATAGAAAAAAACCAACTTGAATTAGTCTATCAACCCATTGTTGATTTCAAGAGTGGCAGGATTGTCAGCGTCGAAGCATTAATCCGCTGGCAACATCATAAGTTGGGAATGGTTAATCCTGAAGAATTGATTAATATTGCTGAAGAGACCAATCTCATCGGCAAACTGGGTTACTGGGTATTAAACAAGGCCTGTCAGGACAATAAAACATGGCAAGACGAGCATGATCTTAGTCTGCTTACCGCGGTTAATGTTTCTGTCGAACAATTCCGACAACCCGATTTACAAGCACGTATTCAGGAAATACTCCTGGCCCATGCGATCAAACCTGAAAACATTGAACTCGAGATTACTGAAAGCACGACGATTGATGATGCGTTAAAAACAAAAGATGTTTTAGAAAAATTAAGGAATCTTGGTTTATCAACTTCGATTGATGATTTTGGCACTGGTTTTTCCTCATTATCGTATTTACAACAATTTCCGGTTGATAATCTAAAAATTGACCGTTCCTTTATCAAGGACATACCGTTTAATAAAAGTAGCAGATCAATAGCTAGCGCCATAATTGCGATGTCACACAGTCTGAATATTCGAGTTACTGCTGAAGGCGTGGAGTCGCTTGAACAATTCAAATTATTAAATGAACTCAATTGTGATCAAGTCCAGGGTTATTTTATCTGTCATCCATTACCGTCATCAGAATTGATGACCTATATCAAAGAGTACCACGGCCTTTCCCATATCAAAATAGAAGACATTAATGGTTAAACCTCTTTTATAACAATCGACTTTTTCGATCCGTTTACTTGTCTTCTTGCCTGGATTCATTCCGATATTGTCGCATAAACTCACGCCGTTCTTCAGGAGACATAGTCTTTACCTTCTCGCGCAAGGCTTTACGCTCCGCATCAGGCAAATTTTGTAATTTTTTATGTCTTTCTTGATGCTGTTGCTTCATCTTTTCCCGAAATGACTGCCGTTCTTGCGGGGACATATTATTAAACTTTTCACGTAAGGCCTGACGTTCTTCTTCCGGTAATTTCTTAAACCATTCTTTGCGTTTTTTTATGCGTTGTTGTTGTTCTGCTGACAAGGCATTAAAGCGTTCGTGTCGCTCACGAATCTTTTGTTTTTGCTCGGGATCCATGGCTTGCCAACGCTGCATGCGTTGCCTGGCTTTTTCTTTTTGTTGCTCCGACATCTGCCGCCAACGAACAGCACCCTTTTGCATACGTTGCTGGCGGTGTGCGGGTAATTGATCCCACTTTTCCTTGAATTCGTTCAATAGGCCTTGTTCTTCGGCTGATAATGAATCCCATGCGACACCTTCTTCAGCGAGGACACACACCGAATGGAGCAGGTACAGCAAGCACAATGTTATTAATCTAGTTTTCATTATCCACTGCCATTTCTATTGTTGTGTCTATCAGGTTTGCAATAACATCATCCTGAAATGTTATCGGATCCAGCCACTCATCTTCATCCGCTTGCCATTCACCCAGAAACTCGAGGAATTCAATTGAAGGTACTGCGTCATTACGCGTCGGCTCGTCAGCTAAAATTAGCGAGGTGGCACAGAATAAAAACATAAAATACATACTAACTCTGCAATACATCTTCTTCGAGCCATTCATAAAACTCCAGATCTTCATAGAGCTCAAGACTCTCGGAAGACGAAATAAGATCCAGATCATCAAGCGGAACACTGGACGTTGGTGCAGGAGAGCGTAACAACACCATTACGGCAAATGTAATGACACAGGCCGTCGCCAAGGCACCGGTCATCAAGTTCGACCAGTGACGTTGGCGCACATCAGCCCTGGCAACAGCCTGTGCCCGTATCTGTCGAATCTTCGCCAGTGTATTGGTATCAAGAGACTCGACACTATCATCGAGTGATTGCCTGATATTGGTCGCTAATTTATCTTCGTTGTCTTCATTCATAAGCCGTACTCACTTCCAATGCCCGTCTAGCGTTTCACGTAAACTGTGAATCGCGCGAGAATAATGTGTCTTTACACTACCCGCGGAACAGTTCATCGCACTCGCCGCTTGTTCAACACTATAACCATCCCAGTTGCGTAACAAAAAAGCCTGTTGTTGGCGTAACGGTAAACGATGTAATGCCTGTTCAAGTTTATCAACCCGCTGGTCGGCCTGTAATAATTGCTCCGGTGTTCTCGCCATGGCATCTTCCACCTGTTCCAGCGCATTTTCATGCTCGGTATCATTATTACTGAACCAGCTCCGAAAACGGTTTCTGACACTATTACGTCGATACCAGTCCTTGATGCGGCTTTGCAAAATCGTCGTAAACAGCGGCCCCCATTCCTGACTGGTTCTATCCGCATACTTCTCAGCCAATTTAAACATAGCGTCCTGCAGTATATCCAGTGCTTCCTCCCTGTTGCCGGTGGCTATCTCAGCCATACGAAAGGCTCGCTTCTCAACACTGGCAAGAAAGGCATCAAGTTCACGATGAGTTTCCAGTGTTTATCCCCTTTAAAATATGACGTTGAATATAGATGCTTCATTTTGAAACACACGTAGCCAGATAGTAAATCCGGCTACGTTATTATCAATTGATTGGCTATTATCAGCAATGTTTGCCTAGCTGTCCCGCTCAGTAGCACGGTGTTCGCGAAACTTTTCGCGCGCTTTTTTTGCTGTTTCACGTTCAGATTCATTGAGCTGACCGTCGCCATCGACGTCGAATCGTTTCATTGCTTTCTGACGATGTTTTTCTTTTAGCGCCTGGCGTTCAGCATCGTTTAATGCACCATCGCCATCGCTGTCAAACCGTTCCATCATTTTTGCACGATGCTTTTCTTTAGCAACCGAACGTTCTGCTTCACTGACCTGACCATCATTATCCGTATCCAGCCGTTCCAGCCTTTTTTGCTTATGCGCTTCTCTGGCAGACTGGCGTTCCGTATCGCTTAATTTACCATCACCATCGGCATCAAATTTCGCCTTCATCTCTGCACGTTTGGTGTCCCAATTGACATCATCTGCAGAAACTGCTGAAAAACTCAGGCTTAAACCGAGGATTGCTACTACCAGTCCAGCTGTCTTGTTTGTTATTAGATTGTTCATGTTTATGGTCTCCATTAGAAAGTTTATTTTATTGACACTCGGTTTAACGCGTGGGTTATCATTCGGTTGACAATTAATTAATAAAAAATGGAGTGAAGATGTCTGACTCAGCACACGGCAGTTCTGCAAAAGCGATTCTCTATGCTTTTCTGGCAAATCTCGGTATCGCTATTGCGAAATCCGGTGCCGCTATCTATACCGGATCGGGCAGTATGTTGGCTGAGGCCATTCACTCTTTTGCCGATTGCGGTAATCAAATTCTGTTATTTATCGGACTTAAACAGGCCGAAAAACCCGCAGATGAAAAACACCCGTTGGGCTATGGCAAGATCACTTATTTCTGGAGTTTCATTGTTGCGATTTTATTGTTCAGCATGGGCGGATTATTTTCGGTCTATGAAGGCTGGCATAAACTGCACGAACCTGGTGAATTAAATCAAATCTGGATCGCGCTCGTGGTTCTTGCTTTTGGTATCGTGGTTGAATCCTTTAGCTTGCTTGGCGCTTTAAAAGAAATTAAATATATGCGCCAGGATAAACCCTTCTGGGAATGGTTTATTCATACTCGCAATGCCGAGCTGGTCGTCATACTGGGTGAAGACACCGCCGCTATCATTGGTTTGGTACTCGCGTTCGTATTTGTTGCCATTGCGGCAGTTACCGGTAACCCGATTTATGATGCCATAGGATCGATTTGTATCGGCGTTATTTTATTATTGATCTCTGTCTTTATCGGCTGGCGTATCAAGTCGCTCATTGTCGGCCGTTCCGCTGAGCCTGAATTACGTGAATTAATCGATGCCATCATCAATAAAGATGACAGCATTGAAAAACTGCTCAACACGATCACAATACAGTTTGGCGCAGATGTGCTGTTAGCTGCCAAATTAAAGATGCGATCGGGTTTAAGCATTGAAGAAGCCGTCAAACAAATTAATGAACTCGAAGTAGAAATCAAGCAACAGGTTCCTACTGTTAAATGGTGTTTTATAGAGCCCGATTTTGAGGATTAACGTTTTAAGGTGTATTGATTAGTACAGCAGCGCCCTGAATCTCACCGTTACGTAGTCTGGTTAATGCAAGGTTAGCGTCTTCAAGTGGGAAGGTATGTACTGTTGTTGTTACCGGCACCTGTTCGATTAAGCTGAGGAATTCTTCGCCGTCTTGACGCGTCAGGTTCGCTACCGATTTAATCGTACGTTCACCCCAGAGTATGCGGTAGGGAAACGCCGGGATATCACTCATATGGATACCGGCACACACGACTATCCCTCCCTTGACCAGATGACTTAACGCCAGCGGTAACAGCTCGCCTGCAGGCGCATAAATAATTGCCGCGTCGAGTAAACCCGGCGGTCTTTGACTGACGTCACCGACCCAAACTGCACCGAGCTCTTTTGCAAATTGCTGTGCTTGAAGATCACCCTGACGGGTAAATGCAGATACAGCACTGCCCTGCTTGATA
Source organism: uncultured Gammaproteobacteria bacterium (assembly GCA_938084745.1). GTDB lineage: Bacteria > Pseudomonadota > Gammaproteobacteria > Eutrophobiales > Eutrophobiaceae > UBA7359. Next base: position 46,052 of record CALKEZ010000014.1, on the reverse strand, counting down.
GCGATTTGCGTAATAATGTGTGCGGCAGCACCAAAACCATAGATCCCGAGTTGTTTAGCATGTGCTGTCATCTTGTAGGAGCGATAGCCAATCAAGCCGGCACACAGTAACGGCGCGACTTCAATATCTGACATCGCATTTGTTAAAGGAAACACAAAATGCTTGTGCGCTACGGTATATTCAGCATAACCACCATCAATGTCATAACCGGTAAAACGCGGTGCATCACACAGGTTTTCTTTGCAGGCAAGACAATAGGCACATTTTCCGCAGGTATAACCCAGCCAGGGAATGCCGACACGATCACCTGTTTTAAATTCGGTCACGTTGCTACCACAGCTCACAATATTGCCGACGATCTCGTGTCCCGGGATAAGCGGTAGTTTAGGTTTAGTCAGGTCACCATCACAAACATGAAGATCGGTGCGGCACACCGCACAGGCAGATACTTTGACCAGGACTTGATCCTGATCATATTCAGGAACAGGCAAGTCCTCTAAAACAAGCGGTTGCCCCTGCTTATAAAGTCGCATTGCCTTCATATTAAGTCCTTTTCCGGGGGTTAATAAGCTATCACGGTATCAACCGTTAATAAGATACGCCTCATTCCCATAAAGATAAAAGCAAAAATTAAAGTAAGTAAAATCTATGCCGATAGCAGAGATAAGTCTATCCACCAGGAGGCGACAATTATGCTTGACCGACGCAAGAAAGAACGTAAAAGTCTGGACCGCCGATTTAATAATCGGGTTTTTGTCGAGCTCGATGTAACAGTCCGTATCGATGATAAAAATTACGCTACGAAAATGCGTAACCTGTCAGGAAACGGAATGCAGATCATGGAACCGGAAAATATTGAGATAGACCCCAAACAGAATTGTCATATCCTTATCAAGGATAGAGATAACATAATCAATCTGGATGCCGCTGCTGTCTGGAAGGAGTTTGGCTTAATCGGTTTATGTTTTAAAAAACAAAACCAAAAAACCCAAAAGCAATTAAACAAATTGTCACAAAGATTACTGGAAACGTCCGTTGCAAATGATGATGTTGCTAACCTAGCCTGAATCCTGATTCATCATATGATGTGCTGTTTGGCTAAACGATGACATCAATTGTTGCTTGAACATGCTATCAATAGCCATCTCGTCCAATGCGCGCTGCATGCACATTAACCATTGATCACGTTCTTCTGGACCGATGGCGAAAGGTAAATGCCGTGCCCGTAATCGCGGATGGCCAAAAGCAGCGATATAACGATCCGGACCGCCCATCCAGCCACTTAGAAACATAAACAACTTTTCACGCGAGCTTCTTAAATCTTTCGGGTGCAAATCACGAATCAGTTTAGCTTCCGGTATAAATTCAATATTGTCATAGAATTTTTCAACCAGTAATTGTAAACCCTCATCACCACCGATTCGTTCAAATGTCGATGCTGGTTTAAACGACTTGTCTTCTTCACTTTTCACAAATAATAACCTCAGTGCCCACGTCAACTAAATCAAACAATTCGATAATTTCTGCATTTCGCATACGAATACAACCACGGGAACCCGGTTGTCCCATCAACACATCATCCGGCGAACCATGAATATAGATATAGCGGTCATGACTATCCAGACTCTTACCTTCTTTCTCGCCTTTGTTCTTTCCGGCTTCCGTGCCGCTTAACCAGAGTATTCGTGTCAGGATCCAGTCGCGTTCCGGATGTAACTCGCGTAAAGCAGGCTGGTATATTTCGCCAGTGGCCGTCCTGCCAATAAACACTGAGTTGGCTGCTGCGTCCGCACCGATTTTATCAGCAATGATATGCTTTCCACGCGGGGTACATTCACTATCCATTTCTTCACCGGCACCATTTTTCGCCGTGGAGATTGAGTAGTGTTTAATTATTTTGTCACCGTCGAGTAGCGTTAACTGTTGCGCGAAAATTGATATTTGAATATGCATCTTAATTATTTACTTTGTAAGTGTTTTCCAAGGAATCAAAATTACCATCGGTACTGAGCACATAGCCCTCGATGCCGTTTCGTATCGCAACCACATTATCTTCATACCATAATGGAATATAGGGCAAGGCATCAAACAGAATTTGTTGTAATTCACGGTAGTACTCGGCCTGTTTTGCCAGTGAAGGCTCAACTTCCGCAGTTTCTATAAGTGAGTCAACACGCGTATCAACAAACCGGCCACGATTAGCCCCATTGGGAGGGATAGCACTACTGTGAAACACATAACGAAAAATATCCGGCATCTTTAAACCGACCCAGGACAAACTGTACATCTGAAAACGACCGGATTTTATATCTCCGTAAAACGTGCCCCAATCGTAACTGTTAATATCGACCTCGATACCGACAGCTTTCAGTTGATGCTGAATAATAGTTGCGAGACGCAACCGAAAGGGATCATTCGACGTTTTATAACTTAACTTGAGAGGTGCTGCTGCATCATAACCGGCCGCTTTAAGCAATTGTTTTGATTGCTCCGGATTGTAGGCAACACCGGTTAATTCACTCTGTCCAGCCCAGTGATCCGGCGTGAATAATGCACCCGCCTTGCGTGCCGACTCACCCATAACATATTTAATGATAGCATCACGATCAATTGCCAACGCAATAGCATGTCTTATCGCGCTATTTCCAGTTATTGCATCCTCCAGATTAAAACCAATATAGGTAAAGGTATTACCGTGTTTTCTTTTTACCGTTATTGATTGTTTATCATCCAGCCATTGCACTATTTCAGGAGACAAATTTCCTTGTACCAGATCAATTTCACCCCTTAACAATTTCAACACCCTTACTGTTGGATCTTTCAAGGCAATAAATTCAATGCCCTGATTATCATGAAGACGAGTCATGCTTAATCGGGAATCATCTATCCATTTTGAGAATCGTATCGGTCCGCTACCAATCGGTAGTCGATTAAAGTTATGCTGCTGATTGATTAACGCTGCAGGCAGTATGCCGATGACCAATCGGCCAGGGAAAAGTGGATCGGATTGGGATAACTTAAAATCAATCGTATCTTCGTCTAACAGTTGCATGCTCTCAATCATTTCGATGGAGCCCCTGTGCGGCGAGGCATTAACCGGATTTAATACTGATGCGTAAGTCGCTTTTACATCGGCACTGGTTAAACGCGAACCATCATGAAATATTCTGTATTTGCCGGTCAGTGTAAATCGATAATGATCCGGTGCGAGTTGTTCCCAGTTTGCCAACTCGGGAATCATTTTGAATTGCTCATCAAAGTCGACCAGGCTTTTATAGATTAGTCGTGTAATTCGATATGAAATTGCATCCGTTGCAAAACGTGGATCCAGAGTAACCGGGCCGGCATTTAAACCAAAGGCAAGACTCTTGCGATCAGCATCGGCGCAGGCGCTTAAAAAAGAAACTAACAGGCAAAGAAAAAGAATTATATAACGAGGTTTATTTATCGACCGGGTTGCTATCATTTTTTATCGAAAACAGCGATAGACTCAACATGAGTCGTATGCGGAAACATATCCATTACGCCAGCTTGCTGCAGGATAAAGCCTTTTTCATGGACCAGTATTCCTGCATCGCGAGCCAGCGTAGCCGGATTACATGAAACATAAACAATACGTTTCACATTGCGGGTATTAAGCGCGGTAATAATTTCCTTTGCGCCGGTACGCGCCGGATCCAGTAATATTTTAGAGTAGCTTTTTTTCATGAACGGGTTTGAAGTATCCAGTTCCGCAAGATCGGCGACCAGAAACTCAACATTATCAATATTATTTTTAAGCGCATTGATTCGCGCACGTTCAACCAGACTTAAATCGCCTTCCACACCCGTTACTGATTTTGCCCGACGCGCGAGAGGCAGGGTAAAATTGCCAACACCGCAAAACAAATCCAGAATATCATCATCATTTTCCGGCGCGAGTAAATCTATGGCCAAATTAATCATCTTCTGGTTTATTTCAACATTAATCTGGGTGAAGTCTACTGGCCTGAAATAAATCGTCAGATCATGATCATCAAGTTTATAAAAAAGATCCTCTGCATCATTATTATTCAAGCGCTGGACACTGTCATAACCACCGGGTTGCAAGAATAATTTCAATTGATGATCGTGCTCGAAGCTGTTCAACTTATTAATATCGTCTTCAGTAAACTCCGCCAGATGCCTGATCACCAGGGCTGTGCCATTATCACTTACCGCCGCTTCTATCTGGGGGATTTTATTGTAGATACTCAGGCTCTCAATCAACTGCTGCAATGCCAAGAATTTAGTGCCAATGGCGGGATGCAATACTTTACACTCGGAAATATCGGCCACAAAGGGACTACGCTTTTCTCGAAAACCAACCAATACTTTTTCTTTCTTGAAAACATGTTTTACCGCGAGTCGTGCTTTATGGCGATAACCAAACTTTGGGCCTTCTAATGGAGGCAAAACCAAATCCGGTTGAACATTGCCAAGATGGGTAAATTGTTCGAGCAACACACTTTGTTTATGTGCCAATTGTGCATCCGGCGTCATATGTTGCAAACTACAACCACCGCAATAACCAAAGTATTCACATTCCGGTTGAATACGATTTTCGTTGGCCGTAATAACATTATCAGTTACACCTTGATCAAACTTCGCGCGTTGGCTGATATATTTAAATTCAACCTGCTCTCCGGGCAAGGCGCCCTCAATAAAGACCGTCTTGCCATCAATATGCGCAACCCCTCTACCTTCATGCGATAAGGATTCAATATTTGCCTGAAATAATCCCTCCGGAATTTTTTTACGACGACGTTTACTCATGGAATGAAATATATATTCTGGAATTAAGCCTGCCAGGCCTGAAGGAATTCTTTTAGGTGAGGTTTGCTTTCATTGTCCAACATGTCGCGTACTTTTTGACATTCATTTTCATAAGCATTTTCAGTCAGGCGACCACGTATTAGTTCAAAGCGTAAATAAACCAGGTAGGTATTCAGGACATCTGTTTCGCAATAGTTACGTATTTCTTCTATACCACCATTAACATAACAATCCCACACCTTGTCACCACTCATACCCATCTTGCCCGGAAAACCCAACAGGGTTGCGATTTGATCGAGCGGTGCTTTAGAGGTTGGCATATATCCCGCGAGTACATCCATTAAATCAGTATGGCGGCTATGAAAGCGGGATAAATAATTGTTCCATTTAAAACTCTGGTCATCCTCACCGTTTTCCCAGTAACGTTGACCAACAACACCGTGCAATAAAGAACGATAATGCAAGACGGGCAAATCAAAACCACTGCCATTCCAGGAAACGATTGTTGGCGTATAACGTTCGATTCCCTCAAAGAATCGTTGAATTATTTCTTTCTCATCGGCATCCACATCACCCAGGGACCAAACACTGAGTTTGTCATTCGTTTTTAATACAAGGGAGATAGCGACGATTTTTTGTAGGTAATGTCGCAGGAAATCAGACTTACCATCGGTCTCTTGTCGTCGCTGACTGAACATGAGTTCAGCCGCATCGGCAGCTTTCAGACCTTCAAGGTTATACAGTTTCTTGCCCGACTCAATGTCTGGAACGGTTTCAATATCAAATACGAGTATGTTCATAGCGTCTCAATCATGCGGGAAAAATATTTGTAGAAAGATAACGATCACCACGATCACAAACAACCGAGACAATCACCGCATTCTCTACTTCCGCAGAGAGTTGCAATGCGGCGGCCATGGCACCACCGGCCGAGATACCGGCAAAGATACCTTCTTTTGCGCCGAGTTGTCGGGTCGTTTCTTCTGCCAGTTCCTGACCGATATCAATGATGCGATCCACACGCGGTGGTTCATAGATCTTTGGCAAGTATTGTTCAGGCCATCGACGTATTCCGGGGATACGTGATCCTTCCTTGGGTTGTACACCAATAATCTGTATATCGGGATTCTGCTCTTTTAAATAACGCGAGGTACCCATGATAGTCCCGGTCGTACCCATCGAACTGACGAAATGCGTTATCGTACCTTTAGTATCACGCCAAATCTCGGGACCGGTGCCTTCGTAATGCGCGCGAGGATTATCCGGGTTTGCAAATTGATCCAGTATCCTGCCTTCGCCTTTTGCTTCCATTGCACGCGAGACATCAATCGCCTCTTCCATACTGCCCTCGGCTGACGTTAATACTATTTCGGCACCAAAGGCCTTCATCACCGCTCGACGTTCAACACTCATATTCTCAGGCATGATCAATATCATGCGATAACCGCGTATTGCCGCCGCCATAGCCAGCGCGATACCGGTGTTACCGCTGGTTGCTTCTATTAAGGTATCGCCGGGATGAATCTCGCCGCGTTCTTCCGCATGCTTGATCATACTTAACGCCGGTCGGTCTTTGACTGAGCCTGCTGGATTGTTACCTTCCATCTTGCCCAGAATGACATTGGTCGTATCACCGGGTAAACGCTGCAACCTTACCAATGGTGTATTACCCACAAAGGATTCCAGTGTTTTAAATTCAGCTTGTTTATTTTGTTTGGAATTCATAATCATCTCTCACGACTGTCTTGGCCAATATTAATGCGTCTTCACGTCCCATCCTGGCAGGATAATAATTTCGACGCACGCCGACCTCATCAAAACCATTATCAAAGTAAAGCTTTATTGCTGCAAAGTTTGATGGACGAACTTCAAGAAACGTCATGTAGGCATTATGTTCCAGCGCCAGTTCCAGTAAATGTGTTAACAGTACTTTGCCTAAACCGGTAGACTGATAGTCGGGATGGACACACAGGTTGAGTAGATGCGATTCACCCACAGCAACCGACATCACGCCATAAGCAACCAAAACACCATCACGCTCCAGAACCCAGCAACAATATCCGACATGCAAACAATCCTGAAAGATTGTTTTAGTCCACGGGTATTCATAAGCCTGATTTTCAATTGCTATAACAACATCAACGTCTTCATCTTGCATCGGTCTGATAGCCAGTTCAGCCTCTTTAATAACGGCACTCATACCAGCGCCTTGTAGGTCTGCATCGCAAATTTCAGATCTTCCCAAACCTTGCGTTTTTCACGCGGTGAACGTAATAAATACGCCGGATGGTAAGTGACAATAACCGGCAACTCACTAGCAGGATATTGATAACGTTGACCGCGCATCTTGCCTATCGGTGTTTCCAGCTTTAACAGATTTTGTGCTGCAATACGTCCGACAGCCAGGATAATTTTGGGTTTGATTAGCTCGATCTGTTGGCGTAGATACGATTCACACGCCAGCACTTCTTCCGGTTTGGGATCGCGATTATCCGGTGGTCTGCATTTTAGAATGTTCGCAATGAATACCTGTTCTCTTTGCAAACCCATCGCCAGTAACATTGAGTTTAATAATCGTCCGGCACGACCGACAAAGGGTTCTCCCTGTCGATCTTCATCCGCACCAGGTGCTTCACCTATCACTAACCAGTCTGCATCAGGATTGCCGATACCAAACACGGTTTGGGTGCGTGATTCGTGCAGACTGCATTGCTGACAAACCGCGACTTGTTTTGCAAGTCGCGCTAACCCTTCCGGTAATAACGGTGCTGGTTTATCTTCACTAGCGGCGTGTTGTTCAACATCACTTCTGACACTGGCTGAAGCTGCCGTGTTTTTATCCAACCAGACATCAACCCCCATCTGCTTCAGGTATTGTCGTTGATACGATTGCATGGCGTTTACGCTTAGACCTGTGGATGCGCGCGTTCGCTTACATTAAACACTTTGTTTAATGCATTGATATACGCTTTGGCTGAGGCCGTCACAATATCAGTATCCGCACCCAGGCCATTAACAATGCGTCCTTCCCGGTCTATTCGCACAGTCACTTCGCCTTGTGAATCTGTCCCGGTAGTGATGTTGTTCACCGAATAGAGCAGTAAATTGCAACCGCTCTCAATCAGGCTCTCAATGGCCTTGAAGGTCGCATCAACCGGACCACCACCTTCAGCACGGGCATGTTTTTCTTTACCATCAATAGAAAGTGTAATCTCTGCTTTAGGTATCTCACCGGTTTCAATACTTGCTTTAAGTGAAACCAGTTTAATCCACTCATCAGCACCTTCCTGAAGTGTGTCACTGACTAATGCCTGTAAATCATCGTCGAAAATTTCATGCTTCTTGTCGGCTAATTCCTTGAAGCGGGAAAACGCGGCATTAAGTTCTTCTTCCTTCTCAAAGGTGATACCTAATTCTTCCAAACGTGAACGAAAGGCGTTACGACCAGAGTGTTTACCCAATACCATGCGATTGGCATTCCAGCCCACATCTTCGGCACGCATGATTTCATACGTCTCACGACTCTTTAACACACCGTCCTGATGTATCCCCGATTCATGGGCGAAGGCATTCGCGCCAACAATCGCTTTATTGGGCTGTACCGGAAAACCGGTTATGGTTGAGACCAAACGCGAACAATGCATAATCTGGGTCGTATCAAGATCGGTATCACAACTAAAGACATCTCTGCGTGTGCGCACCGCCATAACCACTTCTTCAAGTGCGGCATTACCTGCACGTTCACCTAAACCGTTAATCGTGCATTCCACTTGTCGCGCACCATTCAATACCGCTGCTAATGAATTGCCCACGGCCAAACCCAGATCGTTATGGCAATGTACAGAAAAGACAGCCTTGTCAGAATTAGGAATATTTCCAATTAACTTACCGATCAAATCGCCAAAAAACTGCGGCAGGTTATAACCGACCGTATCGGGGATATTAATCGTCGTCGCACCGGCATCGATAGTCGCTTCGATGACACGACACAAAAAATCAAACTCGGAACGACCCGCATCTTCAGGAGAAAACTCGACATTATCGGTATAGTTTCTGGCGCGCTTTACCGCATGCACGGCCTGTTCGACCACCTGATCCGGTTCCATGCGTAATTTTTCACGCATGTGTATCGGCGATGTTGCGAGAAAGGTATGAATACGTGATGATCTGGCCGGTTTTAATGCTTCCGCAGCACGGTCAATATCCTTATCCAGCGCGCGAGCCAAGCCACACACGGTGCTCTCGGTGATCAATTCAGCAACCGCCTTTACCGCTTCAAAATCGCCCGGACTGGCAATCGGAAAACCGGCTTCAATTATATCGACCCGCATCTTCTCCAGAGCCTTGGCAATACGAAGCTTTTCATCCTTCGTCATCGAAGCCCCGGGGCTTTGCTCACCATCACGCAAAGTGGTGTCAAAAATGATTAATTTGTCCTTCATTACTCTCTACTCCAATACTTATGCGCAGTCTAAGTTGATAAACTGTGCAATTCAAACAGGAAACTTGCGCTTTAGTAAACGCAGTACAACAACAGGTTTTTAAATACGTTTATGTGCCCCTCAGGGCAGAAGAAATGACAGGCGTAGCAGAGCAGACTGTGCTAATGAACAGCTAATACGGGGAACACTGAATGTTTGAAGATTTAAACGCATGATTCGAATATAGCGATATTTAAATGAAATTCAAGTGTTTCCTTCATCCACATCACTCGACACATCACTCGATTTTCGCGACTCGCGATGTTTACGAATTAATACCAACGTCAATATCGGACCTGATATAGCGTAAAGCGAGGTTATTAAACAGAGGATAAGTGGTGGCTCGACGGCAATCAAAACAAAAACCGGGATAATGACCAGTACCATCATGAAGGGCACCTGCCCCTTCAAATCAAGTTGCTTGAAACTATGATAACGAATATTACTGACCATTAAGATACCAACCAGCAAGGTCGTCGGAAAACAAAATATCAATACTGTCGTACCATCGGTTAAACCATAGCTGGTACCAAACCAGATCATGCCGGCTAATACTGCCGCTGCTGCCGGACTCGGTAGCCCCTGAAAATAGCGTTTATCAATGCTCGTCGCCTGCGTGTTAAATCGAGCCAGTCTTAAGGCAGCAGCCGCAGTGTAGACAAACGCAGCTAACCAACCCAGCTTACCGATATCGGATAATGCCCATTGATACATAATCAATGCCGGCGCCAGCCCGAAAGAGACCATGTCGGACAAGCTATCGTATTGCATGCCGAACTCACTCGTCGTATTGGTCAGACGTGCAATACGTCCATCCATACCATCGAGAACCATGGCAACAAAAATAGCGATGGCGGCAAGTTCAAAGTGTTCGTTCATTGCGGCAACGATGGAATAGAATCCGGCAAACAACGCACCAGTGGTGAATAGGTTCGGCAACAAATAAATTCCACGTCTATATTTAGTCACGCTATTTTTATCCTATGGTTAATATTACTAAACTACGATGGAGTGTACCTTTGAAACGTGTTTTCTTAAAGGCAGCGATGAATTATTTGATAAATATCAGACTGCGTTAGATGTCGTGAATAACACTTGCAACTTCGGAATGTATAATTTGAGCCAGAACCGTACTGCCAGATTCAACATATTGACCAACCTCTACCTGTACTTTGGATTGTATTGGCATAAATACATCTACCACACCACCAAAGTAAAAATAGCCACAACGTTGTCCCTGTCCTACCCGCTCACCGGAATGCAAATACATATGAAAACGGGGCGTAATATCATTTAGTCTTATAGCAGTAACAACATCATCGCCTTCATCTGACTTCAGATGTATATCGAAATGCCGTGATGCATCATTCTTATCTGGTGCTGAACACCATTGATTTATTACCTTCGCTTCAATTGGGCTACGAAAAGAGTAAATATCATGAAAGCGCATTTTTATCTGCACCCGGATTGTTTTGCTGTGTAAACGTATCTCTTCGGCTTCTTCAATTAAGGTAACAATGCCATGTACCGGACTGACGATGGCAAGCGGTTGTGAAGGAATGACACGAAACGGGTCGCGAAAAAAATACGCCGTTATCAAAACAAGCGTGGCAGCAATACTAAACGCAACAGGACCAAGCAGGAACTGCGTAAGAACAGTCAACCCAAGTAAAACAAATAAGACTAACCAGGCTTCACGCGCAATAAAAGGGTAACGATTACTGGGCATGGCTGTATAGATAAATAATTAAAGGAATGAAGGGAAACGTAATTGTTAAGCGTTTGTTAGTTGCTTGTTACGTTTCACTCTTAACATTCCAGTATTATTAATTTTTGTCGTGATCAACCAGTTGATTAGCCTTAATCCAGGGCATCATTGAGCGCAGTTTTGCGCCGACGACTTCAATGCCATGTTCCTGGCTAATTCTTCTTTTTGCTTTAAGGGTTGCAGCGCCACTTTGATTTTCCAGAATAAACTCTTTGGCAAATTCACCGTGTTGTATCTCGGTCAAAATCTTCTTCATCTCACGTTTTGTGTCTTCAGTAATCACACGTGGACCGCGGGTGAAGTCACCATATTCAGCTGTATTGGAAATTGAGTAACGCATATTTGCAATACCGCCTTCGTAGATGAGATCAACGATCAACTTGGTTTCGTGTAGACATTCAAAGTAAGCCATTTCCGGTGCATAGCCTGCTTCAACCAATGTTTCAAAGCCGGCCTGAATTAATGCAGTAATACCACCACAAAGCACAGCCTGCTCACCAAACAAATCCGTTTCGGTTTCTTCCTTGAAGGAGGTTTCGATAATGCCGGCACGACCACCACCATTTGCAGAAGCATAGGAAAGTGATAACTCTTTCGCCTGACCAGACGCATCCTGGAAGATGGCAATCAATGATGGCACTCCACCACCACCGGTATAGGTAGCGCGAACCAGATGACCAGGACCTTTAGGCGCAATCATAATGACATCAAGGTCAGGTCGCGGAATAATTTGTTGGAAATGAATATTAAAACCATGGGCAAATGCCAGTGCAGCGCCCTGTTTGATATTAGGTTCGACCTCATCTCTGTAGAGTGCCGCCTGATGTTCATCAGGTGCAAGGATCATTACGACATCAGCGCAGGCAACGGCATCAGCAATTGATTTGACATCCAGACCAGCTGCTTTGGCTTTGGCTTCAGATGCAGAACCAGCCCGTAAACCGACACAGACTTTGGCGCCGGAATCCTTCAGGTTATTTGCATGTGCATGCCCTTGTGAACCATAACCAATAATGGCTACTTGTTTGCTCTGTATTAAAGATAGATCGGCGTCTTTATCGTAATAAATATTCATAACATGCTCTCGTAAAAATAATAGTGTTTAAAAATCTAGGATTGAATGGCTTTATCGCCACGTGATATGCCAGACACACCGGAACGTACAACCTCAAGGATCATGCTGTCACCCAGTGCTTCTATAAAAGCATCAAGTTTTTCACCCGTGCCTGTCATTTCTATGGTGTAGGTATTTTCGGTCACATCAATAATGCGCCCACGAAAAATCTCAACCATGCGTTTCGCTTCATCACGCTCTTCTTTTTGTGCTGTCAGCTTGATCAGCATCAGTTCGCGCTCAATATGACGATACTCATTAAGGTCTACAACCTTAACCACATCGACCAGTTTATTAAGTTGTTTGGTTATTTGTTCAATAATCGCATCCGAGCCACTGGTTACGACCGTCATACGTGAAATTGTTGGATCTTCTGTTGGTGCAACAGTCAGTGATTCAATATTGAATGCTCGCGCTGAGAATAAACCTGCAACACGCGATAAGGCCCCGGCTTCATTTTCCAGAAGTAAAGAAAGAATGTGGCGCATGATTAAGCGAGTTCCCGTTCAGGCTGCAGATGCATCTCATGATGGCCTTTTCCTGACGCTATCATCGGATAAACATTTTCTGTCTGGTCAGTCACAAAATCCATCAACACCGTGCGGTCGGTCATGGCAAGCGCTTCTTTTAAAGCACCTTCAACATCGCTGGTTTTTTCAATACGCATACCAACATGGCCGTAGCTCTCTGCCATTTTGACAAAATCAGGCAAGGCTTCCATATAGGAGTGCGAATAACGACTGGAATAAAAGAATTCCTGCCATTGACGTACCATGCCCATATAACGATTGTTCAGACTGACGATCTTGACCGGTGTGTTGTATTGCAGACAGGTCGATAATTCCTGAATACACATGACCAGACTTGCTTCGCCGGTGATACAGGCGACGGTTTCATCCGGAAAAGCGAGTTTAACGCCCATAGCGGCCGGAAGACCAAAACCCATGGTGCCTAAACCGCCCGAGTTTATCCATCGGCGTGGTTTATCAAACGGGTAAAACTGCGCTGCCCACATTTGATGTTGTCCAACATCCGATGTGACATAAGCATCACCCTTGGTTAACTCCCACAATTTTTCGACCACATACTGTGGCTTAATGACATCGGTTGTGCGATCAAACTTCAGACAATCGATCGCCTTCCAATCATGGATCTGTTGCCACCATGATTTAAGTGATTTCGCATCAGGCTTGTCTTTATCATTTTTGATGAGATCGATTAAATCGGTCAGGACGTGTTTAACATCACCGACGATGGGGATATCAACCGGAACGTTCTTGGCGATAGATGAAGGATCAACATCAATATGTACAATCTTGGCGTAGGGACAAAATTTTTCCAAATCGCCCGTTACCCGATCATCGAAGCGAGCCCCGATAGCTATCAGCACATCACAATGGTGCATGCCCATGTTTGCTTCATAGGTACCATGCATACCCAGCATACCAATAAACTGTTTATCGGTGGCCGGAAACGCACCTAGCCCCATCAAGGTATTGGTAATCGGATAACCTAATAGCCTTGAAAACTCAATCAGCTCCTTGCTGGCTTCGCCGAGAATGACACCACCACCGGAATAAATCATCGGCTTTTTGGCGGACAGAATTAATTTTGCTGCTTTCTTTACTTGGCCGGGATGTCCTTTTACCACCGGTCGATAAGAACGCATCTCAACTTCCTTCGGGTAATCGTATTCACAGGAATCTGCCGTAATATCCTTCGGGATATCAACCACGACCGGACCGGGCCGACCACTGGTGGCAACATAGAAGGCTTTTTTAATGGTTTTGGCCAGGTCTTTTACATCCTTGACCAAAAAATTATGTTTCACACAGGGGCGCGTGATACCGATGGCATCAACTTCCTGAAATGCATCGTTACCAATCATATGCGTCGGGACTTGTCCGGTGAAAACAACGAGCGGGATGGAATCCATAAAGGCTGTCGCAATGCCGGTTACGGCATTGGTGGCTCCCGGACCCGAGGTAACCAGTACCACACCGGGTTTTCCAGTCGCACGTGCATAACCATCAGCAGCATGCGTCGCGCCTTGCTCATGACGCACCAGGATATGTTGTACAGCATCCTGTTTATAAAGCTCGTCATAGATATGCAATACGGCACCACCAGGGTACCCAAACAAGTGTTTGACCCCTTCATCTTTGAGCGCGCGACAGAAAATTTCTGCGCCGCGAAGTATTTCTCTCTTTTTAGCCACTGGACTTATTAATTACCTGTATTTTGTTACGTCGAAACTGCGGGAAGTTACTGAGATTCCGGGGTCAGGTCAAGTGATGTATTAGATATTAGGCTTAATTGACAAAAACAACACAATTAACCTTGAAAAGAGCTAAACATTATTGAATCAATTCGGTACTACTTACCCTGTAGATTAATTCCGTTTATAGTGCCGTGCCGGGTAATATTCGCTAAATAAAAACCAGAAATAAATTCTCGGAATCGAATAACACTATAATTTTACTAAGTATAAACCCATACATGAAAACATCACAGTTATTGACAGCCACCTTACGAGAAGCCCCCGCCGATGCCGAGATAATCAGTCATCGGCTAATGTTACGCGCCGGAATGATACGGCAACTAGCGGCGGGCATTTATACCTGGTTACCTCTGGGCTTGCGTGTATTACGTAAGGTAGAGGCTGTCGTTCGAGAGGAAATGAATCATGCCGGTGGACAAGAGATACAAATGTCAGCCATCCAGCCCGCCGAATTATGGCAAGAGTCAGGCCGCTGGGAAAAATATGGACCGGAACTGCTGCGTATTAATGATCGGCATGACCGACAGTTTTGCTTTGGCCCTACGCACGAAGAAATCATAACGGATCTGGTGCGACGTGAGATTCGAAGCTATAAGCAGCTGCCGATTAATTTGTATCAAATTCAAACCAAGTTCAGAGACGAAATACGACCACGGTTTGGCATCATGCGTGCGCGTGAATTTCTGATGAAAGACGCCTACTCTTTTCATCTTAGTGATGCGTCTTTGCAAGAAACATATCAACAGATGCATGCGACCTATTCGACCATATTCACTCGTTTGGGATTAAACTTTCGTGCAGTAATGGCGGATTCCGGCAATATAGGCGGAAGCCAATCCCATGAATTTCATGTGCTGGCCGATTCCGGGGAGGATCAAATCGTTTTTTCCGAAAATAGCGATTATGCCGCCAACCTGGAGCAAGCCGAGGCCCTGATACCGGAACAATCCCGCCCGCCAGCGACTCTGGCAAAGGAAATGGTTGATACGCCAAATCAGCACTCGATTGAAGACCTCTGTACTTTCCTGCATATAAAACCCGAGCAATGCCTGAAAACATTAATCGTTAAGTCTGAAGACGGCGGTTTGATCGCATTGGTCTTAAGAGGGGATCATGAATTAAATAGCATTAAGGCCGAA
Organism: uncultured Gammaproteobacteria bacterium; assembly: GCA_938084745.1. Lineage (GTDB taxonomy): Bacteria > Pseudomonadota > Gammaproteobacteria > Eutrophobiales > Eutrophobiaceae > UBA7359. The sequence goes on along the minus strand of CALKEZ010000014.1, from coordinate 30,475 downwards.
AAACTTGCCGGTGTAATGAGCCCACTCACCTTTGCGGATAATGCCCAAATCAAACCCGGCATTGGTTGCGAGGTCGGCTCCATCGGTCCGGTTGCATTGACGATACCGGTTTATGTTGATCATAGTGCTGGAAATATAAGCGACTTTGCTTGCGGCGCTAATATTGATGGTAAGCACTTGCTTGGGGTTAATTGGGAACGTGATTTACCGCTGCCCACTACGGTTGATATTCGCAATGTTTGTGAGGGTGATATGGCGGTAGATGGTTCAGGACAATTATCCTTTGCACGCGGTATCGAAGTGGGGCATATCTTTCAACTCGGCACGAAATACAGTGCCAGCATGAAGGCCAATTGCCTTGATGAGCAGGGCAAAGCCGTCACATTAACCATGGGTTGTTATGGTATTGGTGTCTCACGCGTTGTCGCGGCCGCTATAGAACAAAACCATGATGACAAGGGCATTGTATGGCCTTTGGCACTTGCACCCTTTCAGTTGGCACTCATCCCCATCAATATGCATAAATCAGTGCGTCTGCGTGAAGCTGTGATGGCGTTTTATGAAGAACTGCGTGCCGCCGGCATCGACGTTATTCTGGACGACCGTCAGGAACGCCCCGGCGTCATGTTTGCCGACATGGAACTGATTGGCATACCACATCGTTTCGTATTTAGTGAACGCGGCCTGGATAGCGGTGAAATTGAATACAAGGCGCGGACAGATACCGAAAACCAGAATATTAGTCTGGCAACCGCTATTCAGTTTATACAAGAACGACTTGCCTGAAAGAGTAACGTCAAATAATCGAGAAGTCGGTGTATTCCTGATAATCGACAGCAACACACTCTAGATTAATAACCTTCGCCATGCTCGGACCGTGCGTCAGCCATGTGCGAAGCTCTTCTAATAATGGAGCTTCACCGGAAGCGAAGACTTCAACACGGCCGTCTGCCAAATTCCTGACCCACCCGGTTAGACCCAGTATTTTGGCCTGTTGACTGGTCGACATGCGAAAGCAAACGCCCTGAACTCTGCCAGTAACAAAACAATTAATCGACTTTTTCATATTATTCAATATGTTATGGATTGTCTCTAAATAGAGACGCTTTGAATTTGTTGATCTTACACGCATTGTCCATGACAAATCACAAAACTGCGCATATTGCCTCATGAAATTTTAACCTACTGATTATTAATGATTATTTAATAGTTTTACGGCTAAAGTCTAGCTCGCCTTTCAAGTGCGCTTTAGACCCGTTTTGACTACTTCATCACATTAGTTGCTGATTGAAAACACTATTTTGGCCTAAATATTGCTCGAATTACTCTACTAATAAAAAAAGTCGCACCACACCAGGCCTAATAATGTGCATTTCCATCTATTCAAAAAAGCCCGGTATTAAGACTAAAATAATACGATCTTATGATTAAAATACCGACAAGAAAAACGTCTCAGGGAGACGAGATTGAAACGCGGCCACTCTATATTGAAGAATGGCTAGACTCCCTACCCTATATCGACTTTAAAAAAACCAGTGCATTACTCTATGAGGCACTCGTCGCAACCAACAAGGCTACGATCAAATCTTCAACCCGGATTGAACTGATAGAGCTCTACAATCGCCCTTATCAATACTACGTGGAGTCTCAGATAAAGGCCGGGGCCCAACACACATTACAAACCATCGACGCGATGCAAAATCAGGTCAGCCAAATGAAGCAGATTGCTGTTGCATTGAGTTTTGGCTGTAAACTGGCCTTTGATACCGCTCTGAATAAAAAAACTCTCTGGAAAAAAACCAAACCCCCGGTCGAGGCCATGCTCATGTCGATGAATTATTTATCACATGCGCTAGTGTTTAGTTTTCTGGAATATGCGCCGGTACCTAAAAATGTCTGGCAACAACTCAACTTCATTTATGACTTTGCTGAATCTATCGGTTGCCATAAAAAAATCTACGGCATACCGAGCGCCAATAACCAGCACAAAAATACCAGCATCGATCACACATACAAACGAATCATAATGGCATCGCTGGTAGATCCGCACCATTTACCTTTTGGTGCTATCTGGGAAATATACGAACAACTCGATAATTGGGCCGAATATACGCAGATACAGCCGCTCCAGAATGTGTCCAATGCGACCGGTTATTTTGTACTGGATATAAGATCGGATGAAAAACCGCTGCCTTTAAGCAAATTCAAACCGGAAAATTCAAATCACGGTCATCGTTTACTCGATTCAAACCCGCTTGAAAATTTAATCCAGAAACAAATTGATTTACTGCAGATGGGTCAGGCAATTGATCCCTCAATCGTGCTGTCTCCTTTTTATGCTAAATCGTTACTCACACATATGTTAAAAGCCTGGGGTCTACCACCTAAACGTGATTTTCCCAGGAAAGCAAAAACCGGGGAACTCGCCATTGTAAGCGGTATAAATGCCATCTATTACTTTCTGAATGATGGACACCCGTTTAAAACTATTTCGAGCGCTGAAACTGATAATGATGAAATCGATATTTCGGAAACGGAGACACTCACGCAAACACAAACGAATTATATTCCGGAGAATTGGCGCATCGTTGATGAAGGCTCCGGCGGTTATGCGATCATTAAAGACAGTAAGCCCAAAAAGGCAGTCCGGGTTGGCGATCTTACAGGTATCAATATTAACAATGGCAACTGGGGGCTTGCTGTCATTCGTTGGTTAATGGTTAGTCGCGGCATACATAAAGTTGGCTTACAAATAATTTCCGAGAGTGCCGAACCGATTACACTGCGTGCCTGTGACGGCAGCAAATCAGATCGTGAATCAAGACCTGGCTTCCTGATAAACAGGCATAATGGCGTGGATGAGTCATCGATAATAGCTGAAAAGGGTCTCTATAGTTCAGGTCGACAACTGGAGATTAAGCAGAGCGATAAGACCGAAGTTGTCATTGCCGATGCCATAAATGAATCGAGTATTTCCTACGAAGTATTTAACTTTAAAACGTGAACTGATTTTAGCTGGTTTCACCTTTCAGAAAGGCATCAATAGAAATTGACAGAATCTGCTCCAGTTGTTGATGGTGATCAGCAAGTCGCGTCTGTAAATCCTTTGATAGCTTGCTGTCATCGAGATCGTGCGTTGTCATCGGTAATCGCACCGGTAATAGTTTATGCAGATCGTAAAGACTGGTTTCTTTCAGATCTTTCGATAACAGCCATTGCCCGTTAGAACTCTGGTTAACCCACTTAAATCGCCGTAGATGCTCCAGCAAGTCGTTCATTTGATAATGCGGCAATGCTATAAAACCTTTTCTGAGGTCCAGAACCGATACCGTCTGACCTTCCCTTTGCGCGTGATACAGCACCTTAAGTACGCGTAAGGCATCAAGGTAAGTCCAGCCTCCTTTACTGCGATTTTTAATTTCGTCTTGTAATCGAAATGAGGATAAACAGAAGGTGATGTGTGCACCAAACAGGACAATCATCCAGGACACATAAATCCATATCAGAAATAGCGGAATGATTGCGATTGCGCCGTAAATATTTTCATAACTTCGCATCTCTTTGACATAAATACCAAAGCCGTATTTGGCTAATTCAAACAACACCGCACAAATAATTCCTCCCAGCAAAGCATGTTTTTTAGGAACATGACAATTGGGTACCAGCACATACAACAAGGTAAATGCGATTGAGGTTGTCAAAAATGGCAGCCAGCTAAGCAACCGTGCCTTCAGATTTAGCGATGTATCTACATCAATAACAACGGGTAATGTCAGAAAATAGGATGTTGAAGCAAGACCGACGCCAATTAATACCGGCCCCATAGTCAGCACTGCCCAATAGACTAATAACCGTGCCACCGGATTACGTTTATTTTTTACAAACCAGATCCTGTTAAAAGCATTGTCAATGGTTGCCATTAGCATCACAGCGATAAACACCAGGACAACGATACCACTTATGGTGAGTTGTGAAGCCTTGCTGGAGAAATCGGTAATATAGCCCTGTATTGTCCAGCCAAACTGAGGCACAAAATTACTGAATAAAAAGTTCTGGATAGAATTCGAGAATTCCTGCAAAACAGGAATCTTGCCAAACAAGCCAAACATGACCGTTACCAACGGCACGATAGAAAGCAGAGTGGTATAGGCCAGGGAAGAAGCTGTTTGCATACCGCGTAAATTGTAAAAATGACGCAGAAAAAAACGGCAAAAATAAAATACCTTGATGGCGCCAGATTTAATATCATTGACAATATTTTCCAGCTTTTTAGAGGATGATTCTGTCATGTTGATTTATTCAAATTTTCACACTACCTGGTTTGCAGCGTATCATTACCCTAATTGACATTTAAACCTGATATTAAATATACAGTAATGGAGCCAGCATGAAAGCAATAATCTATCATAATCCGCGTTGTTCCAAGTCCAGACAAACCCTGGCCTTACTGCAAGAAAAAGGCGTTGATCTGGAAATAGTCGAGTACCTGAAAACACCGCCCTCTCAAGCAACCCTGAAAGATATTCTAAATAAACTGGGTATGACGCCACTCGCATTAATGCGCAAAGGTGAAACGGAATTCAAACAACTGCAACTGGAGACTAAAGCTGACGACACAGCAGCTTTAGTGAAAGCAATGGTCGAAAACCCGATTCTGATTGAACGTCCTATTGTCGTCGTCAATGGTAAAGCCGCGATTGGCAGACCACCCGAAGCCGTACTGGACATACTATAACGATGAACCGAATCCTTGTGCTCTTTTACAGCCGTAACGGCAGTGTCGCAGAGATGGCGCGGCACATCGCTCATGGGATTGAGTCGGTGGCGGGATGTGAAGCCTGTATCAGAACCGTTCCTGCGGTTTCGACAACGACAGAAACTACCGAACCGGACATTCCAGAGTCTGGCGCACCCTATGCCAGCCATGAAGATTTGATCGCTTGCGATGGTCTTGCACTTGGCAGTCCCACCCGGTTTGGTAATATGGCAGCACCCATGAAGTATTTTATAGATTCTACGTCAGATATCTGGGCGTCTGGCGGCCTGGCGGGCAAACCGGCAACGGTATTCAGTTCAACCGCGAGTTTACACGGTGGTCAGGAAACAACCCTGCTTACCATGATGTTACCACTCATGCATCACGGCATGCTGATACTCGGCTTACCCTATAGCGAGCCAGGCTTGTTTGCCAATGAAGGCGGGGGAACACCTTATGGGGCAACGCATGTTGCCGGTGATCAAAACCAGTATCCGCTTAGTGAGAATGAGAAAAAACTATGCCATGCTGCAGGTAAACGGTTGGCTGAAGTAACGAAGAGATTAAATTCTAGCTAATTAATTCTTTCACAAAAGGTATGGTTATTTTTCGCTTGGCCGCGAGCGAGGCATGATCAATTTGATCCAGTATCGCGATCAATGATGTCAGGTCTCGATCGACGCGACGAATAATAAATTCGATGACATCATCACCCAGTTCAAATGAGCGCAGTTTTGCTTTTTGTTTGAGAATCTGAATCTTCAACTCGTCACTTGCGGGTTTAATTTGATAAACCTGATCCCAACTCAAACGGGATTTGAGATCATCAATCTCCAGCGCAATGCTGGTCGCGGAAACATTTGCACTGATAATAAGTGAATGCCCATTATCGCGTAATTCATTATAAAGCCAGGTTAATCCCTGCTGCCATTCAATCTGGCCAGCAACACATTCAAGATCGTCAATACAGACAATATCCAGTTCGCCTAAATCATGCAGCATTTCGATGCTGAATTCATCGAGTTGTTTTAAGGGAATATAGGCAATATGCAAGTTTCGCTCGCTTGCCTGTTTACATACGGCTTGCAGAAGGTGTGTCTTACCTGAGCCTTGAGCACCCCAAAGATAAAGTCTGTGAGGCGTTTCGTTATTAATAATTGTTTTTAAGATGTGTAATACAGTTTCATTCTCGCCGGTCAGGAACGAAGCAAGATCATACTGTTGATTATTTCCAAACTGAAAAGGTATCTGTGCTACAGATGAAGAACCTCTACTCATGGTGTATAAAAATTACTATTTAAATACTGCTCATGAAAGTGTCGTAACAACACGGTGACAATAGCGGCCACGGGTAAAGCAATAAGCATCCCGAAAAAACCAAACAATTGCGCACCCGCCATGACGGCGAAGATAACTGCGACCGGATGCAGGCCAATACGGTCACCAATTAATAACGGTGACAGCACCATGCCCTCAAGCATTTGTCCCACACCAAAAACAAGCAACACATAAACAACATGAATAACGTCATGAAATTGCATGACCGCCGCGATACCGGCAATAATGATCCCGACAATTACACCAAGATAAGGCACGAAACTGACCAGTCCCGCCGACAGGCCAATTAATAATGAGAATTCCAGGCCAACAATCCATAAGCCAATGCTATAAAACACACCCTGCGCAAACATCACCAGTAGCTGACCTCTGAAAAATTCAGCCAGAACCGCATCACAGTCTTTGCTTAACCCGGTCACAACGGGTTCATATTTTCTGGGAATCGATTTATTAATCCTGGCTATGAGCAAATCCCAGTCTCTAAGCAAATAAAAAGTAACCACGGGAATTAACAAAAGATAACTAAACCAGAGCAGGACTAATTGCCCGGAGGCAGATACCTCTGCGAAAAACCTGGCACCAACGCTGCCGAATGTTTGCCATTGTCCGAGTAAGGCGCGTTTTAACTGGTTTAAATCAATGCTGTTAAGATCCAGCCCAAGCCGTTGCGATAACCAGGGCATAAGACCCGATTGCAACCAGTCGATCATGTCCGGAATGCGAGTGAACAAACGCTTAATCTGTTCTTCTAGCAGGGGAAAAACAATAAAGAAAAAACAAACAGCGATAATTAACATCAGGAAAAAGACAAAAACGACGGAAAGCGTCCGTGATAATTTTATCGTTTGCAGCCTGTCAACAGCGGGATCACCAAGGTATGCCAGAAAAAGGCTAATCAAAAACGGCGTTAATATCGGTGATAGTAAATAGACCAGATAGCCGGAAATGATAATTAACACCAAAATCAACCATTTTTGAGCATCTGTGATTTGTGTTTTCATCATGGTAATAAACGATAGGTCAATTGCTCAGTATTACTGACAAGATTTAATGTTTTTCCTAACGCTACAGATTGCTCAAATGCTGTTAAGCCACCGCGATTAACCAATTCAAACAGCACATTATTACTAAACACACGCTTCACTTGAACAGATTTGATTGATTGAACCGACTCAAGGTAGGACAAGGCGCGGGCATATTCATCGACATTATTGATATCTGTTACTCGTAATTCAATCGTCTCTGTTAAGGTCGAATCGGTGTTGGCATATTGCGCGGCAATTCGGTCGGCGAGTTCCTCTATGCCCTCTTCCAGCACAATATCACTCAATTCAGCCTGACTACTCCAATTGATAGTCTGATCATCCATATAGGCGGACCAATCAGACTGCCAAAGTGTTGCTGAAAGCTGAACCAGTTTACCCGCCAACACAACATCAGCCTGATAACGGTTTGACGCATTGATTATCGGCTCCTTAAAACCACCCCATACATCGCTCACGCTTATTCGCGAACTGTCTTCAAGATCAAATAACGGTGACAATAAGGAAAGTCCTCTGGCACTGGCGCCCTTATGCAACAGGTTCAGAAATTCAGGGCTTTCATCAAAACTGACAAGTCTGCGTACATTATTTTTTTCATAGGCCAACCAAACGACAATGGAGGGCCTTTCCTTGCCCCAAATGGCCACGCCATTATTCCTCAGTCCCTCATTCAGGGCGGCTTCATCAAATTGGACCCATAATGCCAAAGACGGGCTATTTTGCTCATCCTGATCAGTCACTTGTCGATATCGAAACTGTTGAACAAAACCCTCCGGTCGCTCAAATAATGTATTGATATCAGCACGTTTACTGATAGTGCGGTCACCGGTGAGTTTTACCAGAACCTCGATAAAGGCTTTTTTTATGGCTGGCGTTCGTGCAGAAGCAGACTCATCCAACACCGGCACCGTTGCCTGATAAAGTCCCGAGACCTGGATCGCATGCGCCTGTTGCGCTAGCAAGGCCAATAAAAAAGCTAAAATTGTTATTCTAAATTTCATGTAGAGCACGCTAAGCAAGACTTGTCTTTAAGTCAAGGATTGCGAGAAGCTGGAGACACCGATACCATAGCGGCATGAATCAACCCACAGAAAAAAAACTTAGCTATGAAGACGCTGGCGTCAACATAGAACATGGTAATGAACTGGTCCAGCGCCTGAAAAAAACCGTTAGTAAGACTCATCGACAGGGTGTCATGGGCGGACTCGGCGGTTTTGGGGCCTTGTTTGACCTCGGCTCATTAAATTATAAACACCCCGTGTTGGTATCCGGTACCGACGGTGTTGGCACTAAAATCAAACTCGCCATTGATAATAACAGGCATGAATCTATTGGCATTGATCTGGTCGGCATGTGTGTAAACGATTTAATCGTACAGGGCGCAGATCCTTTGTTTTTTCTTGATTACTTTGCCTGCGCCAGTCTTGATGTTGATGTTGCTGAAACGGTAATCAATGGCATAGCCAAAGGTTGCTCTTTAGCGGGCTGTAGCCTTATTGGTGGTGAAACGGCAGAAATGCCGGGCATGTATCAATCAGGCGAATACGACTTGGCAGGTTTTTGTGTCGGTGTCGTTGAAAAGGATGAAATAATAACAGGTCAGACTGTATCAGAAGGAGATACTGTTATTGCCATCGCATCGAGTGGTTGTCATTCAAATGGCTACTCTTTGATCAGAAAAATTATTGCCGACACTAATCAGGACTTATCTGAAATCCTGGACGGAAAAACGCTGTTAGACCACCTGCTTGAACCAACCAGGATCTATGTAAAACAAATCCTTGGCTTGATCAAAGAAGTTCCCATCAAGGCTATTGCACATATTACAGGTGGCGGCTTAATTGAAAATATTCCCCGTGTCATCCCTGGAGATTTAGCAGTACAAATAGATGCCAAAAGCTGGGAATTACCACCTGTATTTGAATGGCTACGTGAGAAAGGAAATGTTGATTCTCACGAAATGTATAAAACATTTAACTGTGGTGTGGGCTTAATATTATGTATAGATGCTGATAATGTGGGAACGACACTATCTTATCTAAAAGATATTGGTGAAGACGCCTGGGTGATTGGGCAAATTACCGCTAATGAAAAAATAAGCGGAAGCATAGTAATCAGTTGAGGAACACGTCTCAAGTCAGGATTTATTATCCTCTTGCTCAGAAAGATATAATGATCTCTGCATGTTCTTTACAATATAAAGCGGTCTATTTTTAGTTTCGTTAAATACACGTCCTAAATACTCTCCAATAACACCCAGGGCAAGAAGTTGTATGCCACCTATAAAGGTAATTAATACAACCAACGATGGATAACCCGCGACAGGATCACCATAAAGAAATTTCTTTGTAATAATAAGGACCCCAAAAATTATTGCTAAAAATGCAGATAGCACACCAACCATTGAAGCTAACCTTAAAGGTAGAACAGAAAAAGAGGTTAAGCCCTCGAATGCCAGATTTACCAACCCCCAGAAGCCCCATTTTGTATTACCAGCGTATCGTTCATCGCGTTCATAGGTAACTTCTACTTGCGAGTAACCTACCCATGCAAACAAGCCTTTCATATATCGATGTTTTTCCCGCAATTTTAATAACGCATCTAATGCATCACGGTTTAATAATCTAAAATCACCTGTGTCTTTTGGAATTTTGATATCACTCAATTGAAATAGAAAACGATAATACATAAAAGATGTAAATTTTTTAAACCAGCTCTCCCCTTTTCTCTTGATCCTTTTCGCATTAACAACATCATTGCCATCAAGCCATCTTGCAACCAACTCAGGAATTAATTCAGGTGGGTCTTGCAGGTCAGTATCTATCACTACAACAGCATCACCTAGCGCATAGTCCAGGCCTGCGGTTAAGGCGATTTCTTTACCAAAATTTCTACTTAAATCTATAACTGTGATTCTTGGATCATCGCTGCGCTGCTTGCACATACGTTCAAGAGTGTTATCCTGACTACCGTCATTCACATAGATAATTTCCAGATCCAGATCTAAGTCTTTCGTAGCGCTGATAAGTCTTGAATAAAACTCATCTAAACCAGTAGACTCGTTATATGCCGGCGCTACAATAGACAATATTTTTTTTCTGTTTGTTTCTTTGTTATTCATATAATATTTATGCTTTCTCAGCAACAACAATTATTGACAGTCCGAAAGGAAGTGTGAGCCTACCAAGAAGGCAAGCCTCCAGACTAAATATTTTTTCGAACAAACGGTTTATAAATCGATTGGGTACAGCTAGACCATCAATTGTTGACGGTGGAAAAAATTTATCTTTGAGTCTGGCCAAGAACGCTATTGGAAATAAAAATGAATTAAAATATGAAATATATTTCACCTTCCAACCATTTTTTTCTATGATTTTTTTCAACTGACCAACTGTATATCTTCTTTTATGATGATGTAATTCATCATGTCTGGTCCACAGGAATTGATATGCAGGGACAGTTATTAATAATACTGCATTATTCTTTGCCCAGTTTTTTAGCATAGATAGGCTCTTTTCATCATCATCTATATGCTCCAGAACATCCAATAAGAGAATCAAATCATTTTCTTTATTTATATCTGATGGGAAGTTATCAGGCAACTCCCCTTTAACGACCTTGCCTATTTGCCTTGATTGTGCTCTTGCCAAGGCATTATCTTCTCTTTCAATCGCTATTAATTCACCATATTTTGATAAAAATTCAAGATTATCGCCATTACCACACCCGGCATCCATTATTTTAGAATTTGACTCAAGATTTAAAGCATCTATAACACTGGCAATTATTTTTCGTCTCGCAACAAACCACCAGTGCTGAGTCTCAACTTTATACATTTCATCAAACAGTTCATTTTCCATAGTTGAAACCCAATCTCTTTATTTATTTTTATCCTGGATTTTAGCCAGAAAACCACGCAATATTTTCCATTCACTTTCATCCAGTTGTGCTCGATTGAATAGACGCCGCATCCTATGCATTAATCTTCGCGGATAGTTAACATCATGATAGCCTACCTCAATCATGCATTGTTCTAGATGCTCATAAAACATTTCAATCTTTTCCTGACTTACTAAAGGCACCCTTTCTTCTTTAACTGCACCTTCGTTCACGTTACGTTGAAGGAATAACTCATAACATATAATCTGGACTGCCGACGCCAGATTCAGAGAACTATAATCAGTATTAGTGGGTATTTGTAATACCAAATTTCCTAATTCCATTTCTTCATTGTTCAGGCCAGAATTTTCTCTTCCAAACACAATCGCAACATTTCCATCATTTAATTCAGCGACCTTTTCAGCACACTCCCGAGGAGAAACCATTGGCCACGGAATACTCCTTGTCCTGGCACTGGTTGTTATTACCAGTTCACAGTCTGAAATAGCCGATTTTAAATCAGTATATATGCTTGCATTTGCCAGAATATCATCCGCTCCCGCTGCTCGGGCTGTGGCCACGGCAGAGGGAAATTCTTTCGGATTGACTAAATATAGATTATCCTGTGACATTGTTTTCATTGCCCGCGCTGCGGCTCCAATATTGCCCGGATGAGTCGTGCCAACCAGGACAATGCGCACATTACTAATTATCGTATTCATATTTATTCACTACAGTCATTTTTTCACTCAACGTAAAATACATTTTTAATAATTCAAGGATTTAAAACACTTATGCATCCAATGCTCAATATCGCTATACGTGCTGCGCGAGCAGCGGGAGACCTAATTGTACGTGAAATGGATCGCGTAAGTGACATATCTGTCGATATCAAAGGTAAAAATGATTTTGTCACCGAAGTAGATACACAAGCAGAGTTTACGATTATAAGTACAATAAAAAAATCTTATCCAGATCATGCCTTCTTATGCGAAGAAAGTGGCGCATCGGGTGATAGTGACTTTCTGTGGATTATAGACCCCTTGGACGGAACAACAAACTTTCTCCATGGATTTCCACATTTTGCGGTGTCAATTGCCCTACAGCATAAAGGGCGTCTCGACCAGGCAGTGATTTATGATCCATTGAAACAAGAATTATTCACAGCCTCTAAAGGTAAAGGCGCACAACTCAATAATAAAAAAATCCGTGTTAGTCAGCAAAAAACACTTGATGGTGCGTTACTTGGCACTGGTTTTCCATTTGGTGATAACCCAAGATTAGATGAATTTATAAATAGCTTCAAATTACTATATCCTGAAATTGCAGGAATCAGACGTGCTGGTGTAGCTTCTCTTGATTTAGCCTATGTTGCTTGTGGCCGTCTGGATGGTTTTTGGGAATATAACCTGAAGCCTTGGGATATTGCTGCGGGTATATTGATTGTTCAAGAAGCTGGTGGGATTAGTAGTGAAATTTCAGGGGGCTTAGATTATATGAAAACCGGTGATATCGTTTCTAGTAATCCAAAACTATTAAAACATATACTAAAAACAATAAAAATAAATTCAGATAACTAACAATACCTTGCTCGATAGCAATAGTTTATAAGTTCACATTAATGTTTGAGAAAATGTAACCGTTCTTGCACGCGGGATACATGTGATTGCCAATCATTATCCGATTTAGCTATCTCTATTAAGTATTCATAAGTAGAAATGGCATTTTTTATGTTGCCGATTTCTTCCAGAACTTGTCCTTTTAAAAATAAATATTCGGGCAATACTGCGTAGTTAATTGCTGATTCTATCGCCAGTAATGATTTTTCAAATTGCTTATCTTTTCTGAAACTAATAGCAAGATTATATTGGGTCGCATGGTGTTGAGGTGCAAGCCGAACAGCATTATTAAGCGATACTATTGCTTGCTTGTACTGCTCGTTATTAAGCGCCATATAACCTAGTAATTCATGAGGATCTGGACTTTCCGGGTCGATACCAATTTGATATTCGGCATAATTTCTCGCTTGTTCGGGCTCTCCCATTTTAAGATAGCCCCAGGCGAATTCCATTGGAATAACAGTTACATTATTTATATGTTTCCCACTCACGATTGTTATGACACCTAATATTATTGAAAGTGTAATTAATGCAATAGTTTTATTTTTACCTGTATTCTTCCAGTCAATAATAGCTGTTATAAAAACACCGCTACCAACAGCAAACAAGGGCAAGCCGTGTGCACGGAATCGTGCTGCAGCTATAAAGATAATAAAAGTTGCGAAAATAGTAGAAATAGCAAAGATAATGGGTAGCGAGTAATATTTATTTCGTAATACAAGTAATACTAGGCCCGGTATCCCAAGTGCAAATAGCCAGCCAAAGGGATGAGGCAAAACTTCAAGTAAAGGAGAAAATATTCTCTCTCTATTAATAAAGCGACTATTTTCAACCTCCTTAAAGGCAATAAACTCTTTTGATTTCCGTATTATATTTTCAGTAACCTTATTGGAGTTTGATGCTATATATGTCAAAGCTTCCTTACGCCAAAAGCTGCTGACTTCATATATAGATAATTCTCGTCCTACCTTCTTTTCTGATTCTTTTGTGTATCCTGCTAATATTTCTGGTGGACTGCTATAAGAAACGAAAGCGGGTGAAAACTGAACTGAATTGGGATTATCGGAATTATATAATTGATGCAACACAATACCACTATTTGGAGGTAGCATTGACCAATGATTTGTAACGTGAGCATTACGTGTCGCCAGCATTATGGCTGGCAAGGTAAAACCAAGTACCAGTAAAACTATTTTTAAAGACAAACCATTCTTACCACTATTTTTAAAACACAAGAGTGGCATGAGAAAAGCACTCGCTATACTCAACAATAGTAAATTAGATCTTAGTGCAACTCCCAAACCTAAAAAAATTCCGTACCCTATCCATGCGAGCGGGCTTTCCATTTTTGGCACTTTAATTGATAGGAAAACCCATAATGCAATATAGCTAGCTACTATGGTTGGCTTAAGAAACGTTACAGTATAAAAAATAGCTGTACTGCTTACAGCATAAAGAACAGCCGCAATTAAACCTGCTCTATGATTCCAAAGTTCTTTACCAATGGCATAAACGATCGACACTGTAAAAACATCAACAATTATTTGAAACACATATAAAGAAAACAGGTTTAGTCCTGAGACCCATATGAAAAAACCTAATATATAACCATAAAGAGGATCCATAAATACATAGAGATCACTCATTCCTAACTGGCCATATGCTACATCTTTTCCAAAATTGATATAATATGCCTCATCAGCTCCATGATGATATGTCATGGGATTGGTAACAGATGAAACAAGATGAATAATTCTCAGCAATAACGCCAATATCAAAACCCAGAGAATTGACCGATTTTGATTGTTATTTTCTACTATTTGATTCTTTTTGATGCTCATTGAATAAGTATTTTCTTTATTAACTTCTCAAAGAATATTATTAATAATTTTTATTTAGTAATAACTTCATCTAGTTCAAGTAACACCGAAATAATGTCTCCACCATGCTCAGCAGGAAAAAATGTTTGACGTAAAATCCATGAATTATCTTTAATTCTATCGACCGGGTACAAAGGCTCATATTGATCATGTCGAGATCCAACAATAAAAATATAATGACACTTCGTTAATTCCTTATTGAAATCCTTTTCCTTGACGTGCTGTCTCGGTGGCACGAAAGTCTTTCTTTTACTATAAAACATCACAACTTCTTTATGAGTGGAATAGACGCATGAGTTTTTTGGAACAACTTCTTGTATTTCAACAATTGATTCAACTAATTTTTTTTTGAACACCAGTTGTTTGTTCATTTCCTTCGTGTCGGGTCCTGTCAACCACATACGGTCATTACTTTTTTTACTGTAATACTCTCCAGGGACAGTAGTATACCGATCTTCCATAAATATCAGCGCGGGCAAAATAGTTGTTAAAATTATGACTGGAAGAAATGCATTAGTTAATGATTTTATATTCCTGTCACTCTCTTTAAATAATAAGTCCATGGTTAGCTTAGCGTAGAATAAAATAAAAGGGGTAACTACATATATAAAACGCACATTATGATCAGGAAAATTCCATACAAATATAATTCCAAAATAAATAAACACATACAGTGCATCTATTGAAAAAACACAAATTCGTCTAAACAAGGAAAAACATGCTGCTATTGATATAATCATTGCTGAAATAAAAGTAGCAATATTTGTTGTACTGTTAAATTGCAGCTGAATTCCCTGCCATAATGTTTTCAGTTGTAACTGTATAACTTCATAAATCCCGCTCTCGCCATAATTCATTAATATATTTTCATATCTTTCTATAAGGCCGTGCTTTAAATACACATTGTCATATTCAAGCCCTCTACTTATAAATGCCCAAATTAAGTATGGAGTAATAATAATTATTGAAGTAAAAATGATATTTTTTTTATCACTCTTAAATACGACTATAAGAAAAGCAACAATCAAAGAAAGACCAACGCTTCTTGTAATAAATGCCAATCCGCACACGAACGCAGATATATAAATCCACTTTCTATTGCCACTATTGATCCTATGAAAACCCCATAACGTAAAAAATACTAAAAGCAGATATAAATTTTCGCTCCATAGTTCAGTGGAGAACAATAAAGTAGATGGAAGAAATAAAAATAATATTGCATTAATTAAAGCACTGGAGATTGTCAATCCCTGTTTAACTTGCCAGTCAATGTAAAACAAACAAAAGGGCAGGAGTAAAAAAGATGTTGCTGCACTTGCTAGAGCAATATTGTTACTACCTGCACCTAGTACACTCAAATAAAATGGATATAGTGGTGGAAAGTTTCTGTACGTGATTGCTTGCTCTAGCACAGGAAAATATTCGGAATTAGTACTTGAAAAATAATCTGCTTGTAATAAATAGATAAAGCCGTCTGTCCAAAAACCAGCGATGTCATGATAAGAAATAAACAGATGAAATGTTATTGAAAGCAATAACAAGGCCCAAAGAGAGACAAGCCAGATAATATATGTTTTTTTCATCTTAATGCCATTCCACATCAACTTAATTTCACCTGGAGTTATATTCTATTAACCGTCATAAAAATCATACATCATATCAGCATGATCAAAAATATTTTATAGCCTGCTTACGGAAAGACAGATAAGTACAAATCAATCATTTAAATTTTTTGAATTGAAATCATTGCCAGATGTTATCCTCTGGCAACGGCTAAATAGGCCGCCTAAATTTATCTCACGAGACGGATAACGATTACCTTCATTCACATGCATTGCAGGCTGGCATTACTCAGTTGATATAGCCTATATACTTGCTCAGGAGTATTAGCAATAATATTTCGAAAGCTATATCTTCAGTTAATTGTTCTGTTGACAACAGTTACATACTATAATCATCGGCATGCGCACTAATTGAACGATCCGAATGATGCTATTTTCCAAGACCAGATTATAATACAGTAATACAATGGCTCACGAATTATATACGTCTCTTTTTATAATGGCTTGCGCTGATTTAATTGTTCCAACGCAAATGAGTTTCAGACTTGTTTATTTAATTCTCAACGGGACAATAGTAATATAAATGTATATTTTATTAACTGTAAAGTAACATTAATATTAATCAATAAGGCTAGATTCATAAACATGAAAAATCGAATATTAGTTACTGGTGGTGCAGGATTTCTAGGCTCTCACTTATGTAAAAGATTACTTGATGAAAACAACGAAGTTCTTTGTCTTGATAATTTCTACTCTGGCTCTAAAGATAATATTATTGGACTAATAAAAAACCCTTATTTTGAGGTCATACGTCACGATATTACATTTCCGATCTACCTCGAAGTAGATCAAATTTACAATCTCGCCTGTCCTGCAAGTCCCGTTTTCTATCAAAAATACCCAATCCAGACTACAAAAACTAATGTTTCCGGGGCAATCAATGTTCTTGGTCTTGCGAAACGACTTAATATACCCGTACTACAAGCATCAACCAGTGAGATATATGGCGACCCAACAATTCACCCACAAACTGAAGATTATTGGGGGAATGTAAACTGCACCGGCATTCGTTCATGTTACGATGAAGGCAAGCGTTGCGCAGAAACACTTTTTTTTGATTATCATCGTGAAGTTGGATTAGATATAAGAGTTGCAAGGATATTCAATACCTATGGTCCTAACATGGCCATAAATGATGGCAGAGTTATTAGTAACTTCATTGTGCAAGCTTTAAATAATAAAAATATTACTATTTACGGTGACGGAACACAGACTCGTTCCTTATGCTACGTCGATGACCTCATTGATGGCTTTATTAAATTAATGAACACTCCAGATTTACATATGCCAATTAATCTAGGCAATCCTGTTGAAATGACAATTATTGAAATTGCTAAATTAATCATCAAATTAACACACAGTAAGTCGATATTATCATTTATGCCTCTCCCTCAAGACGACCCGTTACAACGTTGTCCAGATATAAACAAAGCAAAAACTTTACTGAATTGGTCGCCTAAAATAGATCAGAAGAGTGGGCTTGAAAAAACCATCGCCTATTTTAAAAATAAACTGCAAAACGAAATATCATAGATGCTCATAAATTTAATGACTGAATCAGTTTCAGATAATGTATATATCGGCAGGGACTTAGAGGCAGATTCTATACTAAAGTTATAACAAATGGATTGTTGAACTATTTAATCCTTTTATCGGTGACCAAGTTGCATGGGGGCAGGCACGGGGAACTTGACACAACTATTATTAGTATTATCGATAAAATAGTGCCCAGCCCTATCGGTAAAAATTTATTGATAGTTACAAAGAAAAAATAAGCTTATGATTATTAATTTGTACTTGGCTAAATCTTATCGTGACAGTAAATTAAATCTATAGAAGCAACGCCTGTTAACATTCAATGCAAAATAACTACGCTCGATGATATATGAATATATATACTGATAAAAATATAATAAAAAAAACATTTCAATATGCAAAGCAACTCATAATCAATATCAGAAGTTTTCTAAATTGGCGTCTAGGTTCGAACTCTAGTGATACTGTTTACTTTTATACGTTTCATCGTTGTTCCAGCCATTTTTTTAGCAAATATGTACTTAAAAATATAACCGGTCTACATAATATTGATTATGCAAGAAAAATATACCGAGGAAAGAAAATTGACAACATTGTTTTTGAAAATAAAGGTGTTATTTATGGGCCTATACGCCTTTCTGCTCCTCCCACGTCAAGCGAATACACATCCCTGGTCCAACCTCTTTCTGATCTCTCTTTCATACACAATAAGATAGCTATTTTTTTAATTAGAGACCCCAGAGATATTCTTGTGTCATCCTATTATTCATTTGCACACACACATGGCTTAAGTCCCGACAACGAAATTCGTAAGAAACAGAAACAGCATAGAAAAAAATTACAACATCAAACTATTGATGAATATGTTATCGAATCAGCCCCTATAGTACATAGTCACTTTGTCATGCTTGATACTGTAAGTAATGCTTGCGGAAAATGTGTCATAATTAAATATGAAGATATGATTGATAACTGGGACTACTTTAAAAGTGGTTTAACAAAGTTTATTAACATAAAAGAAACGATTCTAGCCGAAGTTTATAAACAATCAAGACCGCTTGAAAATGAGGATAATAAATCGCATCGCCGCTCTGGAAAACCAAATTCTTTTAAAGAGAAATTAAAAACAGAAACAGTAACCTCTCTTAATGATATATTTAAAGATACTCTTGAAAAATATAACTATATAGCCTAAATGAGTTTTATATATTATTAAATAAGCAGTTAAACAATGAATAGTCATATTAATTCCGATAAAAATATAACTAATATTATTAGAAATAATAGTACCCGAATATTTTGTGTTTTATTTTCAATATTTTTTATATTCAGAATACTCATATACTTTGAAACAGAATATTTTGTTATATGGTTTGATAGCGCTCAATTTGCAGCCACATCACTTGCTCCTGTCTGGTCTAATTTATTCTGGTCAGATGGCATACCTCCATTATATCCCTTTTTTCTCAAACATTTTACTTCGCTTTCTGGCAATTCTGTTTTACCAGAAAACAGCTTTTTATCTTTATTTTCATATAATCCAACCATTATTAAGGGCATTGAAATATTAGATGATTACCCTTATCTACTGGTAAAAAATAACTTTGATGTAATATCTGCTTCTCTGTTTCAATTTGTATTTTCCACTTTATCATGCGCCATATTTGCTTTTTCTTTTAGTTCCATTTTTAAAAATACTTACATAAAATTAATTTCCGCGACATTTATTCTTATGCTGGGTATGGAATCAAGCATCACTCTTTGGGATAAACACATATTAACTGAATCAATATCTATCTCTCTGTTATTTCTAACAATATCTTTCTTAATACATATCAAATATGTCGCAAAAAATATTATTTTTCTTGTGCTTTTTTTATTAATCTTGACTGGTCTTTCTTTTATAAAAATCACGAATAACTACCTGATAGTTTTACTAATACCATTTATTGGGTTTCACTTCATAAAAGATAATTACAACCATAGTTTCAACTATGCGCTAATATTTTTTACATTACTCTCTCTTTTTACTTTCAATCAATACATGTTATTTAGTGGCGATAGATCTCAGGTACCAATGAAAGACCTAATATCTTCACGTATTAGTTCTGAAGGGTTTGAAGATATCTATAATTATTTCAGGACTTCCGGCATGCCTGAATTGCCAGAAGAAGTAATTGGGAAACTATGGACTGCTAATTTTGAAGATTACCCTGAATTGAATGACTGGTGGTTAACTAAATCTTCAAAAACTTATCAAAAATATTTATTAACACATCCAAATTATTTCTTTTTTAGACCTTTTCAAAAGGTAAATGACTATAATACTACCGTCTACAATTATCTAACACCCGACTTGCATTTTCATGAGCAAGTTGCTCCAACTAAATTACAAATAATATTTACTGATACATTCCTTTGGATAGCTTTTGCTGCTTTATTTTTATTATCACTCTTAATATTCATGAGAAATAAAACTATTGATATTGATAATACTTTATTACCGCTATTTTTATTGATTAGCGGAACAGCATTGTATTTAATAATATGGCATGCCGATGAGGGTGAATTAGATCGTCATTTAATTCAATGTGCAATTATGCTTAGAGTGGCAATACTGATGATGTTCATGAGCTTGGTAAGTTCCCTTGTTAAAAATGATATTGAATAAATCAATTCTTGATTATGCCTGAGATAGAAAAACAAAAATAAACTGGAGTAACATTTATATAAGAAGCTTGTCGTTTTTAACTCTATCGTAATCAGCCTTTGCCATTATCTGAACTAATTCTTCAAATGAGACTGATGGTTTCCACTTCAGTACTTCGTTTGCATCTTTAGGATCGCCGACAATTCTATCTACATCTGTTAGCCTAAAATATTTTTCATTTATTTTAATTATCTTTTTACCTGTGTTTTTATCAACTGCAAATTCTTCTTTGCCTTCACCAGACCATTCCAATTTAAAACCTATTGTATCTGCAGCAATTGCAATAAATTCTCTCAACGAATGTGATTTTCCTGTTGCGATCACAAATTCTCTAGGCACTGTTTGCTGTAACATTTTCCACATGGCATACACATAGTCTTTTGCATAACCCCAGTCACGCTCAATATTAATATTACCAAGCTCAAGAACATCTAATTTATTGTGCCATACCAGTGCAAGCGAAGATGTGATTTTCCTTGTAACAAAATCAGTGCCTCTATATTCAGATTCATGATTGAATAATATTCCAGCAGAGGCATGAAGCTTATAAGCTTCTCGATAATTAATCGTCATTGAATGGGCAAATTGTTTTGCAACAGAATACGGGCTTCTAGGATAGAATGGAGTACTTTCACTCTGGGGAAATTCAATCGCTTTGCCATAAAGCTCAGAGGAAGATGCTTGATAAAATTTAATTTCTGGATTTACGTTCCTAATAACTTCGAGCAATCTCAATACACCAAGCGCATTGACTTCGCTAGTATAGATAGGTTGTTCAAATGAAGTACTTACAAAACTTTGAGCGCCTAAATTATAAATCTCATCTGGTCTTATTTTATCAATTGTATGGATAATATTTGAATACTCAAACAATTCTAGAGGCACCATTTTGATTTCATCATGGATTTGCAATTCTTTTAAACGCCAATTTATTGGTGATGAATTAGGCCTACAAGTACCATGGACTTCATAACCTTTCTCTAATAGAAGTTTGGACAGGAAAGCGCCATCTTGCCCTGTTATGCCGGTTATTAATGCTTTTTTTGCCATATTTTTTTATAACAGGTTTTTATACAGGTTGATATATTTAGTAATCATATTTTCAATATTAAATTCAGAAATTATTTTATCTCTTGCTTCTTCTCCTAGATACACACACAGCTCTTTATCTTTGTATAATTCCAAGATTGATTTTGAAAAAGATAAAATGTCATTTTCTTCGCATAATAAACCCGTTTTATTATTAGTAATTAATTCTGGAATTGCTGTGCAATTAGTTGATATAACCGGTTTTGCGCATGCCATCGCCTCAGCTAATACATAACCAAAGCCCTCGTATCTAGTTGGGAAAATTAATGCATCGCAATCTTGGTAATTCTTTATTAATTCGCTTAAATTTAGTCTGCCTAATTTATTAACATTACTAATATTTTTAATATTTCCTTCTGTATAATTTAATATTATGTTCTCCGGTAGCATTTTCATTATTGGAGATAATAGATCAAATCCTTTTCTTTTGCTGCATGAACCTACGAATAATAATTTAAATTTATCATTTTTAGTCTTGTTGTTATTAGGTTTAAATAAATTTATATCTATTCCTGTATTTATTATATGTATTTTTTTATCGGGAAAGTTTTCACTTAAAATATTTCCTGTATATTTACTAATCGCTATAATTGCATCCGCAGACTCAATACTGGAATTTTCATACCGTCTAATTAGATTATCATGATATATTTTTTGTGCTTTTGATTTGTATGGTGATAATGCAGGATCATGCACCCAGTGATATGCAGACATGACAGTAGGTATGCCAATGTTTGAAAATGCGAATCCATACCAACTGTTTGAATGTATTAGGTCTACATTCTTTGGTGCTTTTATATACTTTAATGGGTAAGGTAATATTTCGGCAAGATGTGGGAACCACGTAATCTCAGTTTCAATACCCTTTTCTTTTAACCCTTTAGCAAGATTGATAGTGAAAATATCAGCGCCAGTGCCAGCACGAATTGTTGGAAACCATATTTTCATTTAATTTTATATATGTCTGATATTATATATCTTGAAAAATTCTATAAACAATAATATCCATTTTTAATTATAAAATATTATGTTCACACATGCTGATTACGCAGCCTGCTCAATCAAATCTCAAACAAGCTGACAAATAAGAAACTTTATTCTTCTATAGGGAAAATATAAGCACCAATAAAACGAGTAAAATAATTTCCACCAGACATTCTTACAGTATTTTTCATGCACTCTTCTTTCTTCAATGAAACGTTCTTTTAAACTAGCCCAGTCATTTCTCGAACTTAGGCCCTCTTGACCCATGCATGAAATAACTAATCCTATTGATTTAAACTTGATGCCTTTTTGATATATTCGCAAAAGAAAATCATAATCCATAGCAATTTTAAAAGAATCATCAAATAAACCATGGTCCTGGAATAACTTTCTTGAAACAACATGCCCTTGATGACACGATCCCATTTTAATATTCGTTAACAGGCTCAAGTCTCTATTCATTTTAATTATTTTCCTATTATCTGGAAACATAAATAATACTTTAAAAATATATAAATCTAATCGTTCATTTAACAATAGAGAAACCTGCTTTAATGTATCTTCATTAATTAAATAATCATCTGAATTAATAAAAAGAATATAGTCACCAGTCGCTTTTAATACCCCTTTATTCATGGCGTCGGCAATCCCAGTGTCAGACTCTGAAATCCAATATGACAATTGATCTTTATACTTTCGGATAATTTCTACGGTCGAATCTGTCGAAGCACCATCAATGATAATATGTTCAATATTTTTATACGTCTGCCTCATAACACTCAAAATAGTATTCTCTATATACTTTTCTGAATTTAGAGATACTGTGATTATGGAGAATTTAATATCACTCATTAATATTATTTAAATTATCAGGAGTTGCGAGGTACGAAAAGAAAATATCTTATTAATTAGATTTTACTGACATTGTATTTTTAAATAACTTCTATTGCCGATGATTGTCTCAATTATTTAAATTCATCACCTCATAGTTCGTACAATATATTGCGCTGTCTTAAACAACCAATAAGGCATCATATGTCTGCTCAATGCATAGCATAGAACCACAGTCTGCACTGGGACTCGTAATTTTCTGCGGCCACCTATCAGCGGAAAATTGCTAGCAACTTGATTAGCATATTGCATGCACCACAATATTGATACTCGACCATAGTGAAGTTTACAAGCTCGAATGCTTTCTTTTATCGACCGATAACGATAGTTACTCGTCTTATTTTCCGGATACATTCGCGATGCGGCAAGTGTCACAGGCAGGTATAAAAACGGGGTCAATCTTGAGTAACGAAGCCACAATTCGTAGTCAAGTGCCATGTCATAATCTGTATTCAAATCACCTGCAGTATCAAGTAATCGTCGACTAAAAAATACACTGGGTTGACATATACAACAATGATGCAATAAATTGGCTAGGCTGTAAGTATCTGTCGGATAACGCCCTGTACGCTGACTCTTCTCATCGATATAGTCAGCTTCACCATAAACTAACCAACAACCGCTGTTACCTAACAACCCTGTTACTGCAGTCAGTATCGCATCAGGTCTATATAAATCGTCTGAATTTAACCAGCCAATAATTTCACCATGACTATGAGACAATCCCTTATTTATAGCATCTGCCTGACCATTATCAGTCTCCGATACCCAATATATTTTACTACCGTAAGATTCTAATATTTCCACACTGCCATCTGTTGAACCGCCATCAATGACAATAACTTCTATGTTCGGATAGTTTTGCTCAAAAATACTATCAATACATTCACGGAGAAAACGTGACTGTTGGTAAGACGGCACGATAATACTTACAAGTGGAAATTCATTTATTTTATTTTCCAGTCGTTTACTTGACCAGTAATTCGGATTATCAAATACTACCGGCGCTCTACGTAATGCATCCGCCAACGTAGGTATCACATTTGTCTTATTAAAATTTGACAACCTATCTCGCCCCTTCTCTACTAATTCTTTTCGCAGACTATCATCCTGCCAAAGTCGCTGCATTGCTGTCGCTATTTCTTCAGGGACCTCAGGGTTGAAATATATTGCGCTGTCGCCAGCCACCTCCGGTAAACTTGTTCGGTCAGAACAAGCTATGGGGCAATCACTGGCCATGGCCTCAATAAGCGGAATCCCAAAGCCTTCAAAATAAGAAGGAAATACCAATCCTCGGGCACAACGATAAAGAACCGGCATATACTGATCATCCAGATAACCGAGCCATGTTACGGATTTTTCCAGATTTAAGTCTTTGATGGTTCGGCTTATCTCTTTATGAGCCTTGTGCTCCCATCCTGTAAACACCAAATGTAGGTCTGGCACAGACTTAAGTGCGAGAGCTAAGGACTTCAACAACCCCAGGTGGTTTTTGTGTGGCCACGTGTTTGCAGGATAAAGCAAGTACTGCGAAGGTAAGCTGTTTAGCAATTTAGTAGGTAGGGTTTTTTCCGTCGTGTTATCAAGGAACTGCTTTGACAAAGAGGGAGGGGTCAAAATGATTTTATCACGCGGAATTCCCAAGAATTTTTCTGCCTCTTCAGACACGAATTCTGAAATGACACAAAGCGTTTGTGCCGCCCTAGCAGGCCATTCCCAATACTGTGCACGGTTTCTTAACTCAATAAGGCTAAAATTTTCAGGATAGCTACGATGCTGCAGATCAACCAAAAGTACAACCATGGGACAGCAAGCAGTTTCTACCCCAGGATTCATCAAAGGAGCGAAAAGCACATCAAACTCACCATGTCGATAGCGACTTTCTAATTCAAGGCTTTGCCAACGCGTAGACACAATACGTATCCGAGGACTAGAATCATCAAACAGGTGTTTAATCGAATTTTTTACGAAATAGGTAAACAACAGATCCGTCTCCCGGTTCAGACCATCTAAGAGGCTTAATACGAGCGGCATAATACCACCGACACTACCCGGGTTAAGAGGTGTCAGATTAACACCAACCCGTATCGGTTTATTTTCTTTTAGCAAAACCATAAATAATTTGAATTACTCTCCAAGCTTTCTAAATAAACTTATGCCAGCAGATTTATAAACAGCAGTATATTTATCTGCCTCCTCCCACTTATCCAACATAATTGTAGCTACAATATATTCTGGCAATGGAATACCTGAAACCTTTGATGCATTACTAACGCCTACATGCTCAAAGATTATATTTTTTTTACCATTGTATCCAACTCTGGAAAGCATCCATAAAGGGTATTCCCAGCCTGCATCATTACAATATATTCCAGCAACTTTTTGCTTTTCTAATTGTAAGATACCTATTACATTCATAAAATTTTGATAGACATGTTTTGTATTCTTGAAATAAAACTCAGCTCGATCTTTATAATACCAATCGAGAGATATTAAAGAACGAGTTTTGTTGTTAAAAGAAAATATTAGACTATAACAAAACAAGCATATAAGAATCAGGTAACTCAAGCGCTGTCCTATAGCCCGACATTCTATTGCTCTTGTTGTGATTACAATTGCCATCAACGGTGCGGCCATCACGAACAATGGCGTGTGAAGCCTACTTGCCCATGGTTGCCATTTTAAAGTAATGCAGAAAAGTAAAGCACCTAGAGTTATACTAATCGCGTACCACGTCACACGATAATAATGCCCTTTCAATAATAATAGTGGCAATAGAATCAATGTAAAAATAATAATTAACATATGAATTATATTCCCGGCAAAGTCTTCATGCCGTTTGTACGGAATATAAAAAGAAGTTCCTTGCCAGGTTGTTAGAGGATTATTTAGTTGTGAACCTAGTACCTCCTTCAAAGTTTTTTCCAAAAGATTATTGACAAGAATTGAAGGTGTGCCTAAGTGTAACGCGCCATTTCTTACAGTATTCGCAAA
Source organism: uncultured Gammaproteobacteria bacterium (assembly GCA_938084745.1). GTDB lineage: Bacteria > Pseudomonadota > Gammaproteobacteria > Eutrophobiales > Eutrophobiaceae > UBA7359. The sequence goes on along the minus strand of CALKEZ010000014.1, from coordinate 4,134 downwards.
TAAAGCCGCAGAGGACTTATCATCGTTATAATATTGTTTTACCTCCGTTGATAGTGGATGCCCGTACATTTTATAGTTACGCGAAAAGTGTCCCGTATTAAGCAAAAGCGCGATAAATACTATTATTGAAAGTTTAGCGACAACTTCTAGATACCTTGCTCGATTAATACGGCACGCTGTAAATAGTGGAATCGAGAGTATTATACCGATAGCGGCGCAATACAAATAGGCTGTACCTTTAGTCATTAAAGCCAATCCCAGCGCAATTGCTGCAAAAAGTATATTTACAAAACCAAAGTTTCTACGAATGCGCAGCATGAATAATGCAAAAGACATTATAAAACTCGATACAACAAGATCGTTTTGAGTGCTGGAAGCTTGCAGTACTGCCATCGGCAAGGTGGCAATGATAAACGCAGTTATAAACTGTTGCCTTTTGTTAAGACCTAGTTCAGCAGCGATTACAAAACCAAGGCATATAATCACAAGGAAACTCATCCATTGAACAAGGTTTGCGTACCAGTCTGAATCAGTTAATACCTGTAGGTGCATTATTGCAAATTCGGCAAGAGGCGCCAGGTAATTCTGTCTTGTAATCGAACTAGGATAGAATGAAATATCGTTGTTATTTATCCAATGAACTACGCGGGACATATGATAAGTCATTGAATCGTAGGTGTTCGGTGGGTGTAAGACTGCAGTAATAAATGTGACTACCAATATCAAAATTATTGCTGTAGTAAGAAAGCCGATCTGAGACGAAAGCTTCAGTTCCAGAGGCACATTAATAACTTCAACTTTCTGAGCCTTTGACTTGATTGCTATTAAAGAACCAAGAAATAGTATCCAAACTAACAACACATTTGAAAAAGAAATGCTATTAATCAACGACAAGGATTCTGTCGAAATTAAAATAAAAGTGAAAATTACCAGGTGTGATTTTATTAATGCCTTCGGGATTTCGCCCACTTCCAATTTTCGCATGAAAATTATCATCAACACAAAATAAGCACTTGCAGGTAAAAGTAACAATGCAGGGATCATATTAAATTTTAATTTTCAAAGTATCAGAGCAGTTCACTTAAATTTATATCTAATATGCATATAGATAATTTTCAAACCCGCTTTAAGCAGTCCATGTTTTTTCTAATTCTTAATAAGTGAATGATATAACTTAATATAACTATCCGCTTGCAGATTATCCTCACGCGATGGTGATATAAATATATCCGCTGAACTATTGCCCATTGACATTATTTATTCGATTTCAATATAGCCGACATGAATGTGATTAACTGTAAACTCCAGTAATGGATCGCTACATCCAATAGTAAGCAAAAATAGATTATTGTAATTTTTAATGCGTTCCCAAGGATATCAAAACATTTCCTGGTATTTTTAACATCATCAGATTTAAATAAAAGCAGCTGCGCATTGATAGGCATGCCCAATATGTCTCTTGCTTTTTCCTATTGCGCAGTTCATATCTATCAATATCCAGACCATTCTGAATACACTGAATATCATAATCTTTCACAAGATTAACGTAAAAAGCGTGCCCGTTAATTGGGGTACGCCTCAAATACTGGTTTATTAAGGTACTCAAATAGTTTCTATAATGATTTTATAAAGAGATGCTGTATTTCTTATAAGGCCTCAATAACCACTTTTACACTAATTGATTTATTTCTAAGAAAGACTTTCCGTAATCTGAAACATACTTTTTCTGTTTTGAAAATGCATGTTTCTCCTTGTCTAGTTCTGGCCCGATTGGCAGTTTATCCCAGCATGTTGTCATACATTCAGCCAACTGCTCTACTGAGTTACGTTCAAAGTAGATACTATTTGGCGGTTTTTGCTCTAGGTGAACAGGAAAATCCGATAAAATTATCGGTTTTTCAAAACATCTGGCATTTTCTACTATAGTACTCCAGCCTTCAAACAATGAAGGTTGAATAATCGCAATCGACCGTCTTATCAATTGTATTTGATCTATTTTTGGAATAAGACCTAGAATGATTACTTGCTGAGAAATATCATATTCATGAATACTGCTAAGCACAGTATCTGAGTACTCAGGACAACGATAATCATATATGTGCCCCGTACATATAATTGTTGGAAAGATAGATCTGTCCTGCATAAGTTGTAATGCTTTAAAAATAATAAAATGGTTCTTATGTTGCCAAAATTGATTACTCACAATAAAAAATTTATCGGGTAAATTATATTTTTTCTGCGTCTCAACAGGATTTCCTTCGTACCACTCTGGTAACGGCACTACTCGAAATGACATAACGCCTGTTTTTCCTTTAGAGTCTGGATAAAACTGATGGCAATCTGCTTCTGCCATCTTGCTACTCAGAATCACTCTTTCGGCACTACGAGCTATGCTAGAAAATTCTTCATCTCGAGACTCTAATTCGGATGAAGTAAAATTATCTGGTAAATGCTTATGCTGAAAATCTGCGATCCAGGCCGATGAACGATAAGGCTTAGTGCGATTATCCAGATTAGTATAAGGGTATAAAAAATCTATCTTTTCTTTCTTTAAGAAACTTTCAAAAAAAGAATTTTTATCATTAGAAAAATATCTGATTATTTTCCACTTTATGCGTTCACAAAACCCAACTGGCAACATGTCTTTACGGGTATATATCTTGGTGACGAAAGGGGTTAAGTGATCTGGTATTTCATCGTCTGAGATAACATATATCTCAAACGTATTTCTATGCGTCGGCAAGTTACCAAGGGCTAAAATTAAATTTTCGAAATATTCACTCCCACCAGCCCAATCATGTTTTCCCTTTAATAGTAATGCGATTTTTAATCGGCTCATACTCTAGTTACCTAGCTCTTTTAGCGCCCAACTTGTAAACTCTGTTATGCCTTCATTCAAGGAGACATTCGATTCGAAACCAAGACTCTGTAATTTAGAGTTATCAGAACACCAGTTAAGTGGCACACCTTTAGGAACTTTCCCATCAAACTCTATAGTTACATGAGATGAAAGCTTTGAAACAATCAACTTTGCTAAATCGTTGATTGTTACCTCTAAACCATTAGCCACATTGTATACTTCTCCTTCCATCGAAGCATTTTTCCCTATACAGGCTATAGCATTAGCAATATCTGAAGCGTGAATAAAATCTCTACTTTCTAAACCTGTTCCTTGTAGAACTATGTGTGATTCAGCTTCTGCTTTTTGAATAATATCCCATATAACTTGACGACGTAATCCTGGCCCATACGCAGAAAAAATACGTGCTGATGCTGTTGGAATGTTGTATATAGAAGAAAATTCAGAACATATTTTTTCACACTGAAGTTTATGAAAGCCATACGGTGATACGGGAGATAATTCCGTGCCTGTCTCCTCAATGGGTAAAGTCTCAGGATTACCATATACGGCAGCACTCGACAAATAGACAAACCGACATCCGGGCGCATACAATCGTAACGCATTTAAAAGCTCGAAAGTTACAACAGTACTTGAATAAAAATCTGTACCGGGATCTTCTACCGACATATTAATAGAAGCGCTGCCGGCACAATGAATGCACAAATCAAATTTATGAGACATCAAAACAGAACTAACTCCTGAGTCAGGCAGTTTAATCTGATAGTAAGAAGATAAATTTTCCGTCGAGACATTTTCTGCTGCGAAGGCATCTATTCCAACAACATTCCAGCCTCGTTGAAAATAATACTGAGAGAAGTATTGGCCTAAAAATCCAGCAGAACCAGTAATCAGCACAACATTTTGTGAGTCACTCATGATTTAGTCGCCAAAAAAGAATAGTGCCGACCTGGTTCATCTGAATGATTGCTTAACCAACGTCCATAAACATTCTGAAGGATTTCAAATTGCGAGATCCAAACAGAGGTTTTATGTCCGAGATATCTCCTTAGTAAAGCTGACAACTGAACTCTGAACTGTTCATGCGAGGTAGGAGCATAATTAATTACTGAATCAAATGGTCCTAATAGTTTTTTCAGTTTCATATCAGCGCTGTCAATTGCAGAAATATATTCATTTAATAGAAAGGCATTTTCACCACCATACAAAAAATGCAGGGCATGAGAATCCAGAAACTGCTGTAGATCCTCACGCCTGGAAATAACATGTTCCCT
>CALKEZ010000013.1 GCA_938084745.1 uncultured Gammaproteobacteria bacterium | reverse complement strand
TCAAAAAAGTGAAGCGCAAAAAGCTGCCGAGCTCAAAGAATTAGAAGAAAACGGAACTATCATTAGCAAGCTCGCATATGGTGTTGTTCAGGGTGTTGAAGCCTTTAATGAAACATTTCCGCACATCGCTAACAAACAGGACAAAGTTGAAGAAATTACCTTACCTGAAGAATATGTTGGTGTTCTTATGGTTTTCAGAACTTTTGATAAAGTAAGTTATGCTCTGGTGATGGAAACACAAGGCCCCGTACATGTATTTGATACAGTAAGAAGTCTTTAGTCGGGAACAGGCTATACAATTATTCTTGTAAAATCATTATGTCGCTTTTAGTTGGTTTGTAATCTGCTCCCTCCATTGATATGGAGGGAGCAGACTGAATTAGAGTTTTCATATGGATATGGATACTACTCAAAACTATACCTATTGGTTATCTCTTGCCGAGGCTTCTGGAATCGGGCCGTCTCTTTGTAATAAATTACTATTAGAATTCAAAACGCCTCAGGCCATACTAGGCTCTGACCATCAAACACTTAGTCAATTCGGTCTAAATAACACCTCAATAAATCACCTGCACAATCCTGAAACGCAAAAAATAAACAGGATTCTGGAATGGTTAGATCTGCCCGATCATCATTTAATAACCCTTTTTGATGACGATTATCCAGAACTTCTAAAATCGATCCACTCCCCACCTATTCTTTTATATGCCATAGGCCAGCGTGAGAGTTTAGGATTATTGCATTTTGCCATTGTGGGTAGTCGGAATCCTACAACCGGAGGAAAAAAGCTTGCTGAAGATTTTGCTGCCGAGTTATCAAGAGCGGGTCTTACAATATGTAGCGGATTAGCATTGGGGATTGATTACCACAGCCATTTAGGTGCATTGAAGGCAAATGGAACGACAGTCGCTGTATTAGGTAATGGACTAAATAGCATCTATCCCGCACGTCATAAAAATATCGCGAATCAAATCATTGGAAATGGTTTGCTTTTGACGGAATATCCTCCTGATACAAAACCTCATCCGGGTAATTTTCCCCGCCGTAATCGTATTATTAGCGGCATGAGCAGCGGGGTACTCGTCGTCGAGGCAGCAAAAAAAAGTGGTTCACTGATAACAGCAAATTATGCACTCGAGCAGGGTCGAGAGGTGTTTGCGATACCAGGCTCAATCCATAATCCTCTTGCGCGAGGTACACATAGTTTAATCAGGCAAGGGGCGAAGCTGGTGGAAACGGTTGATGATATTATTGAGGAACTCGCGCCTATGGCTAGTATCGTACTCAATAAATTAATGCCGAACGATGTTGACCAGCATCAATCTAGAAAGATGGAACCTGACTATAAGTTATTGCTTGATAGCATGGGTTATGACGTAATGTCAGTTGATCAGTTGGTTGAATTATCAGGATTGACGGCAGATGTAGTTTCCTCCATGCTGTTAATATTGGAACTGGAAGGAATGATCGAATCCCAACATGGTGGTAAATATTGTCGTTGCTCATAGAGATTGGAGTTTATGAAAGAAACTGTTTTAGATGTACTCATATATTTATTTGATCATTATGTCGAAGAGGAACTCGAGATAAATCCCGGTCAACAAGATTTGAAGACGCAACTGGTACAGGCCGGTTTCGCTGATCTTCAAGTCGATAAAGCAATTGACTGGTTGGAAGGCTTGGCAACGCAAAAGGATATTCTGGAGACGGGTGTGTTATGTTCCAGATCAATCAGAGTATTTAATGATGTTGAAAATGAAAAGCTTGATGTTGAATGCAAAGGATTTTTATTGTTCCTCGAACAATCGGGCGTGCTTGATTCGGAAGATCGTGAACTGGTAATCGATAGAGTGATGGCTCTTGAAACTGAGTCTATCGAGCTACAACAACTGAAGTGGGTCGTGTTGATGGTATTGTTTAATCGACCCGGTAAAGAAGCCGCCTTTGCCTGGATGGAAGATATTATAATGGATGATGTCAGTGCCGTAGTGCATTAGTATATTTTCCCGAAATTCGTTATCTTCATCACAAATAAGATTTTTATCTTGATATTCCATTAATTAGAAAGTGATATTGTCTATTAACTATGAGTAGTTCTCTTGTAATTGTTGAGTCTCCCGCCAAATGTAAAACACTTGAACGCTATCTGGGCAAAGATTTCAAGGTTTTGGCTTCGTACGGCCATGTCCGGGATTTGTTGCCTAAAACAGGTGCTGTTGATCCTGAAAATAATTTTTCAATGCGTTATGAGGCGATAGAAAAAAATGCCAAAGCGGTCGATGCCATTTCCAAGGCATTGAAAAAAGCTGACACACTCTATCTCGCAACTGACCCTGATCGTGAAGGGGAAGCCATCTCATGGCATTTACATGAACTGTTAAAAGAAAAAGGTTACCTGAAAGATAAAACGGTACGCAGGGTTGTATTTCATGAGGTCACTAAAAGCGCAATTCAGGAAGCAATCAAGCATCCGAGAGAATTAGCCGCGAACCTGATAGATGCGCAGCAAGCTCGACGTGCGCTTGATTACCTGGTGGGTTTTAACCTGTCTCCATTACTCTGGAAGAAAATTCAACGAGGATTATCTGCTGGTCGAGTTCAGTCTCCCGCACTAAGGATGATCGCAGAGCGTGAAAAAGAAATACAAGCATTCAAGCCAAGAGAATACTGGACAATTGAAGCCGATCTCGAACATAAACAAAGTCAATTTCGAGGTAAGCTGATTCAGTATGATAATGAAAAAATCAAACAGTTTAGTATAGAGAAGTCGACCCATGCGGCAGATGTAAAGGCGTCATTAGAAAAAGCTGCTGCGGGTGAGTTATTGGTTGAAAAAGTCACTAAAAAGCAGCGTAAGCGCCAACCAGCAGCACCATTTATTACGTCTACCTTGCAACAGGAAGCGATACGCAAGTTGGGGTTTACAGCACAACGCGCCATGCGTACCGCACAACAGCTTTATGAAGGTATTGATGTTGGAGAAGGGGCTGTGGGACTAATTACCTACATGCGTACTGACTCTGTGAATCTTGCGCAGGAAGCTGTCGACGAAATGCGCACTTTTATTGCTTCTCGGTATGGAAAAAACGCACTACCTTCAGAGCCGCGGGTTTTTAAAACAAAATCTAAAAATGCTCAGGAGGCGCATGAGGCGATCAGACCTACATCTGTTACAAGAGTGCCGCAAGAAATAAAAAGCAGTTTGACTACTGAGCAGTTCAAGCTTTATGAACTGATATGGAAGCGGGCTATGGCGAGCCAGATGAAACACGCTACGATAGACACTGTCGCGGTCGATATGTCGTGTGGTAAAGGCAACTTATTTCGTGCCAACGGTTCAGCAATCGCGGATGCGGGCTTTATGGAAGTCTATCTCGAAGGCAAGGATGACTCTAAAGAGGGGGATGAAGATGAAAAAATGTTACCCCAGATAGAAGAGGGCGAAAAGATTAAGTTAAGAGAGATTCGTGATGAGCAACATTTCACCGAACCACCTCCCCGCTTCTCCGAAGCGAGCCTGGTAAAAACATTGGAAGAATATGGTATAGGTCGTCCATCCACTTACGCTAATATTATCTCAACACTCAGAAACAGGGAGTATGTTGAGATAGAAAACAAACGCTTTCACCCTACTGATGTGGGCAAAATAGTGAATGATTTTCTGACCAATCATTTTACAGACTATGTTGACTATGAATTTACAGCCAATCTTGAAGATGAACTGGATGCTATATCTCGTGGAGAAAAAGAGTGGCTACCCCTTATGCAGAATTTTTGGGTACCTTTTTCCAAACAAGTAAAAAACATAGAAGAAAACGTTAGCAGAAGTGAGGTGGCTCAGGCAAGAGTGCTGGGTGTCCATCCAAAATCAGGCAAAGAAATCTCGGTACGTATCGGTCGTTATGGCCCGTATGCCCAAATCGGGACCAAGGATGATGAAGATAAACCCAAGTTTGCGGGTTTACGTCCCGGCCAGAAATTAGACACAATTACGCTTGAAGAGGCTTTAGAACTTTTCAAGTTACCCAGATTATTAGGCGAAACGGATGAGGGCGAAGAGATAGCTGCCAGCGTTGGTCGTTTTGGCCCTTATATTCGTTATGGTAGTAAATTTGCGTCGATGACCAAAGACGACGACCCCTACACAGTTACACTCGAACGCGCGCTTGAGCTCGTTGCAGAAAAGAAAAAAGCGGACGCAGAGAAACAGATTAAAGTATTTGAAGGCGAGGGTATTTCTATCTTAAACGGGCGTTATGGGCCATATATTACGGATGGAACAAAAAATGCCAAGATACCTAAAGACAGGGAGCCAGCCAGTTTAAGTCTTGAGGAATCTGTTGCCTTGCTTGAGGCAGCACCCGTTTCTCGTGGTCGAGGCCGTAAAAAGGCAGCGACTAAAAAAGCCGCTACCAAAAAGAAAACTACTAGCAAGAAAAAAGTCTCCAAAAAGACGGCAACTAAAAAAGTGGCTAGTAAAACTAGCTGATCGATCAATATTCGGACCTTTTTTATACTTCAGATGAATTCATTGCATTTGAAGCAAGCAATACAAACTTGCGAAGCGGGTGGTGTTATTGCCTATCCGACTGAAGCTGTCTTCGGTTTGGGGTGTTTGCCGATGAATCAGCATTCGGTAGACCGAATTTTGAAATTAAAACACCGTTCTATCGACAAGGGATTAATTTTAGTCGCCGCTCATATCGAACAGCTTGATGAATATGTGAGTTTTGAGAAGTTGACCAATCTTGAGCAAATTCATGCGAGCTGGCCAGGACCGGTAACCTGGCTGGTACCGTCTAAAGCAAAGACTCCGTCATGGTTAACAGGAGCTCATAACACACTCGCCGTAAGGGTGAGTGCCCACCCTTTAGTACACGCGTTATGTTCTGCATTGGGTCCAATAGTATCAACGAGTGCCAACCCCGCAGGTGCAAAACCAGCAACGACCAGTCAACGCGTACGTGCCTATTTTGGAGATAATATTGATTATATTGTACCGGCAATCATTACAAATCGAATGAATCCGACCGAGATAAGAGACGCACAAACCGGGGATATTGTTCGGACAAGCTAAATTATTGATAATTCGCGTATTGACAGCAGTAACTGATTATTCCAGAATGGCCGGCTTGAATTTTGGAGGGGTACCCAAGCGGTCAACGGGGGCAGACTGTAAATCTGTTGGCTCAGCCTTCGTAGGTTCGAATCCTACCCCCTCCACCAAAATCAATTTTATTGTTGGTTGTGTTGAGTATAGTAGATTTATTACGAGCTAGTATTTTATTTGTATTTCATATGAATTACTAGATTCGTCGAGAGAGGGATGAAGTGGAATCAATCTGTCAATCGAATATTGATGGTAAATGAGCGAAGAACAGGCGGGTGTAGTTCAATGGTAGAACGTCAGCCTTCCAAGCTGAACACGTGGGTTCGATTCCCATCACCCGCTCCAAAATATAATTAATCTTAATCTGATGTAATTTAATCATCTTATTAGACGTGTAGTTTGTTTGATGACTATGAAACATGTGCTTAGCGAAAGGGTTTAAAAGTACATCCCGCAGTATGCTATGGAATAGGTTTTAAGTTCGAAAGATTAATAATAGAGGGCGCTGAAACGGGTTTATTGCTCATATAGCTCAGTCGGTAGAGCACTTCCTTGGTAAGGAAGAGGTCACCGGTTCAAATCCGGTTATGAGCTCCATTTTTTAAATATAAATAGTTAATAACTAAATAATCATTGAGGAGTAACTTCAATGTCCAAGGAAAAATTTGAACGCACGAAGCCGCATGTGAATGTAGGAACGATAGGCCATGTTGATCATGGTAAGACGACCCTGACGGCGGCGATCACAAAGACCATGGCAGAAAAACATGGTGGTGAGTTTAAGGCGTATG
>CALKEZ010000012.1 GCA_938084745.1 uncultured Gammaproteobacteria bacterium | reverse complement strand
TGTTTGATGCTGTTTTCAAACGTAGTAGTAATCCAGGGGTCACAGTGCCCATACTTAACTTCGCTCCAGATCATAATAACTAGTAAATCCGTGTCGCAAACTATTTTTTCTGGGAAATGAGAAAGAAGTGCTTGTTCCTGTTTATGTTGCTGCTTGGCGATTCTCAATAAGTCATGCTGCTGATAAATTTTTTTCTCAGTGAGATAGTCTCTGGCAACTTCTGAAACAAGAGGGCTTTTCCAGTAATCAGAAAGCTGGCTTGCGAGGGTAGTTTTACCAGAAGATTCGGGGCCCGTAATAACTAATATTTCAGTATTCATTACAATAACTCTTATGCCATGAAGGGGATTTCTAACTAGCTAAGCTCGTGAAGGCTGTAGAAAACTATCTTTTTATAAAAACCTATGCCAGCTGCCAGACTATTCCTTGGCAACTACTATGCCCAGCTTTATAACTATTTCTTTTCAACTATTGGTGCACCTAATGGTATACTGGCCTAGTTCCTTAGGGGTGGTCAATTGATCTGAGATTCTGGTTAAAGCCAGTCAACCCTAGAACCTGATCCGGTTAGTACCGGCGTAGGAAAAGGATGCGCACCACATCTCATCACACGTCCAATTAATACCGGGTCTCTAAAATTAATTTTTGGAGAGACTCATGTCTAACGTTCGTCGCACACCCTACTTCACCTTACTGTTGCCAGTCTTGCTGAGCCTCACGCAGGGTCTAGCTGCTGCCGCAGAAAATACTATCGAAGAAATTGTCGTTACCGCCGATTTTAGGGCTAGAAGCGAGTTGGAGTTGGCAACCAGCGTCACGGTGATGACTGAAGCTGCCATAAAGTCTAGGTCGGCTCAACATTTTGAGGAACTGGTGAATGTCATTCCCAATGTTAACTATGCTTCTGGCTCCAATCGCGCACGGTTTTTTCAGATTCGGGGCATCGGTGAGCGCAGTCAATTTGTCGCGCCTATCAACCCCTCGGTTGGTTTTCTAGTGGACAATGTGGACTTCAGCGGAGCGGCTACCATTGCCACCATGATGGATGTTGAGCAGGTTGAAGTGCTAAGAGGACCGCAGGGAACGAGATACGGTGCCAATGCACTGGCTGGTTTGATTAACGTCAAGACCAATGATCCCCAAGATCAGTTTGCAGCGAACCTGAGACTCGGCGCTGCGGATTACAATACACAGACGATTTCGGCAATGGTAACCGGACCGGTGACCGAAGCTGTTAGCGCACGATTGGCGGTGGGAAGTCATAGATCCGATGGCTACTATGAAAACTCGTTTCTGCAAACGAAGAAAAACAATGCACAGGACGAGATGTCTGTTCGGGGGAAATTAAGTGCAGAAATCTCCGCCAGCTGGAGACTGGACCTTTCTCTATCCCACGTAGATATCGACAACGGTTACGATGCATTTACTTTGGACAATTCACGCACCACGCTTTCTGACGAACCTGGGCGGGACCAGCAAGAATCTCTCGCATTGGCAATTGACAGTAGCTGGCAGCTGGAGAATTTTGATTTAAAACTCATACTAGGTCTCGCTGACTCAAATATGGAATATGCTTACGACGAGGATTGGACCTTTGCAGGAATACATCCGGATGGCTATATGTCTCGGGACAGTTATATCCGTGATCGAGAAACCCAGAGTCTGGAGCTGAGGTTTATATCGAATGATAGTAGCCGGTTATTCTCCGATTCTACCGATTGGCTGTTCGGCGTGTACGCGCTCAATAGTACTGAATCATTGAGACGGGAGTACACCTTCCTGGCTGCGGACTTCCGCAGCGATTACGACTTCAGTACGGCGGCTGTCTTCTTCCAATTGGATTCTTCGCTTAGAGAAAAACTGACTCTCGAAACAGGGCTAAGAGTCGAGAGGCGCGACACGAGCTATAGAGACTCAGAACTACTCGGCTTCTCGCCTGCCGAATCTCTCTGGGGAGGTCGAATCGCTGCCAAGTACCTTCTGAATTCGAATACCATGGCCTACGCCAGCATTGCCCGGGGCTATAAGGCTGGTGGCTTTAACACCGATGGTACATTGGATGCGGACTTGCGAGAGTTCGGCGAAGAGTTCCTGATTGAATATGAGTTGGGAGTCAAATCGAATCTACTTGAGAACAAATTACACTTGAAAGCCGCCTTGTTTCACGATGACAGGCACGAACAACAGGTAAAGAGTTCCACAGGAAGAATCCGTGCCAACGGGAGTACAGAGTTCGTCGATTTCATAGGCAACGCGGCCCAGGGGACGAATAACGGTGTTGAATTTGAAGCGGTGTGGTATGCCTCAGAGCAGCTGGGTCTAACAGCCAGCTTAGGGTTGTTGGATGCTACCTTCGATTCTTTTATCAATTCTGAGAATCAGGATCTGTCCGGGCGTGATCAGGCTCATGCGCCGGGCTATATGGCGCATCTTGCAGCTGATTATAATCTAGGTGCCTGGTCTCTTTCCGTCTCACTGGATGCGAAAGACGATTTCTATTTTTCCGACAGTCACAGCGTGCAAAGCGATCCCTATGAATTGCTGAATATGAATCTCAGCTATTCTGGCGAACGCTGGAGCCTGAGTTTTTGGGGGCGTAATCTTACCAATCAAGACTATGCCGTTAGGGGGTTCTTCTTTGGAGAGTTCGGTAATGATCCAAGAAAAGGCTATACGCCTGAACCCTATCTTCAATTCGGTGAGCCTCGAATGATCGGAGTTAACTATGAATTACAGTTATGAGGTGCAGTTATGAAAGCTTCAGTTGATATTAGTCTCTATCCATTGGCAGATGAATATATTCCCGCCATCAAGGAGTTTATCGAGAGGGTGCAGCAATATCCCGAGGTCGCGGTGGTACGCAATGATCTGTCGACGCAGCTGTATGGTGACTATGAACAGATAATGGATCTTTTGAAGATCGAGGTTAGGCTAAGCTGGGAGAAGTATGGCAAAAGTATTTTTGTTATCAAATTCTTGAGAGACGATCTCCGGGGCCTCTCTAGTGATTGAATTCTTTAGCACTGTCTGGGATCAATTTTTGCGGAACTCGTTGCTGGAATTGACGGCAGTTGTGTTTGCGATTGTCTACCTGGTTCTTGCGGTCAGAGAGAATATCCTTTGCTGGTTTGCAGCCGGCATTTCTACCCTTATTTTTCTGTACATCTTCTGGGACGTTAAGCTCTACATGGAGTCTGGCCTGCAAGTTTACTATCTTGGCATGGCGGTCTTCGGCTGGTATCAATGGCGACTTGCCAATGACGGTTCGACGAGCTTGCAGGTTTCGATGTGGAGCATGCGAGAGCATTTACTAGCTCTTGTGCTCATCGCGCTGCTTACTTTTACGTCAGGGTATCTTCTTCATTCTGGAACCGATGCTCGATTACCGTATTTGGATTCGTTGACGACATGGGGAAGCGTTGTCACTACCTTCATGGTGGTGCGAAAGGTATTGGAAAACTGGATCTATTGGCTGGTGATCGATTCCATTTCAATCTATCTCTATCTTGACCGTGAGCTCTATTTCACCTCGATGCTGTTTGCCGTGTACATAGTCATTGTCTTCTTTGGGTGGTTCTCATGGTCAAGGAGTTATAAGCAGAATATGAAAACCGTTTAAAGCAGGCCTCGGCCTCGTGAAAAAGCTGGAGGCACATGCCCAAATTTCTGCCGGGCTAGTAGCTCGATTTGGCGATTAAAGTAACTTTTCGCTTGTTGTGAGCGATGGGCGCAGTTGATTTGCGTGTTATCTGCCTTCTAACTCTTGAATAATCAGTAGAACCGGCGTAATTTCGGACGATAGGTTCGTCTAATTACGTGATAAAAATAGAAAAATAATGGAGGTTCGAATGAACAACACAATTCATGCCAAACTGACCCTAGCGCTAGCCAGCATCGTGGTTGCTCCCCTAGTTTTGGCACAAGATGATGGTTTTCCACGTACCGAGTATGGTCAGCCTGATCTACAGGGCACCTATACCTTTCGAACGCTTACTCCTCTGAATCGTCCGCGTGAATTGGAAGACTTCGAAGTGCTCACCCCTGAGCAGGCCAAGGAGTGGGAGGAGTTCGAAAATCGTCGCCAGAACCGAGACTTGATTATTGACTCTGTAGGTGGGGCGGGATATCCACCGGGTGTTATCTCTTACAATAATTTTTGGTATGAGCGCGGCGTGCAGACGATCGCAGATCGCCGAACCTCACTTATCTATGATCCACCGAATGGCAGACGACCGGCAGTTAACGCGGTAGGTCAAGAGCGCCGGGCAGCCTATGGGCAGATGGTTTTCGAAAGTGCAGGACCTGAAGGCCGCACCGCGGTTGATCGCTGCCTCGTGGGATTCAATGCCGGCCCACCGATGATTCCTAGCGCATACAACAACAATGTGCAGCTCGTGCAGACGGAAGACCATATTGTAATTTTAAACGAAATGGTTCACACGGCGCGGATAATTAGACTGGATAGTGAACACCACACTAAACAGCTCAAGTGGGAGGGAGATTCTGTCGCATACTGGGAAGACGATACCCTTGTTGTTCATACCCAAAATTACTATCACGACTATAACTATGCTGGCATGTCTGATCAGGCTCAGATAACAGAACGTTTCAGCAGGTTAGATGCAGATACGTTGAACTACGATTTTACGGTTGAAGATCCACAGTCATGGGACGAGACCTGGTCTGCAAAATTCCCGCTGCGTCGCGCGGGTGATCCACTGTATGAATATGCTTGTCACGAGGGTAATCACGGATTGGTTGGTATTCTTGCCGGCTGGAGACGCTATGAATCCATGGGACTCAATGGTGATGGCTCGCCTCTGTCCGAAACTGGCACGGTCGCTACGGAAGAGTGAAGAAGGGGGCGGTATTTCTACGCAAAATTAAGTTTAATTTAATCGATTTCCATAACTCGCTTTATGGCGCACTTTGATTCTATCTCGAATAAGTTGCTCTGCCCTCTATGATGACCCCAGTCAGTTCAATGGGCCCAACGGTGATGCTTCGCAGTCTGGTCGCTGAATCGTCCACATGGCGTGGCCAATTTTCCATCCGTCGTCAATTTTTATCAGGTTTAAAACATCGATGCCACAGTGGGAGAATTCGCCATCAACGTAAAAATCGTAAGGCGCCCAGAATACGGCGAGCACATTCGATATAAGCAATTCCTCGTCCCAATAGCGCTCGGTGAGCTGATTATCGGAATTAAAATTCTCAGCACTGAACCAGCTCCTTTCCACAAATTCGTACTCCCCCACTGTATCTTCTCTAATGTTGAATATTTGAGCGCCGTCAACGTCAAGGCTTGCTAGCAGTTCACCGTTGCCTGTATTAATGCTTTCAAAGAATTGGTCTATCACTAGCTTAACTGCAGCATACTCTGGATGTGATTGTTGGGCATTGCTAACCAGGCTAGTGGTCAGCAATAAAGTGGTGCTTATGATTTTGCTAAAAGTTTTTAATTTCGTTTTGTAGTATTTCATATTGAGGTCTCTTCACATTTCTATTAGTGGCTTCTTGCTAAGCAATTTGATGCTCCGCTTCTGTAGTATTCTTGAGCTTACACTGCGCAAATTGTGCCGTCTCGCAAATAGGCATACTCAAGAGCAGCATCAAACTACTTCCAGTTTTCTATATCAGCCCACAGTCGCGACTGAGGCTATAGTAAATAGGTCGCAGGACCGCTCTCGGCCAAACGCAGTCATACATATAACCCGGCAGCATTGCCTGAGGACCAGGCCCATTGAAAATTGAAGCCGCCTAGGTGGCCGCTGACATCGAGCACTTCACCGATAAAGAACAATCCTGGCTGATTCACCACCTCCATCGTTTTGGAGCTGACGCCATCGGTATCGACTCCGCCCAAGGTTACTTCAGCAGTGCGATATCCTTCAGTGGCGGATGGCTTTACTGTCCATTGATTGAGCTGCCGGCCAAGTGTCTTGAGGTGTTGATCGGTGAATTCCGCCAAAATTTTTTCTGCCTGCGTAGGCCACCACAGGTTCTGTAACTCTGTTACCAAAGCCTTGCTCAGTTTCTGCTGCAAGACCGTTTTTAATAGGCTTTTACCTTTTGCGAATTTCAATTCACAAAGCCATTGATCAGCCACTATGCCTGGTAAAAGATTGAGTGATATCGAATCACCTGGGTGCCAGAAACTGGAAATCTGTAGTATCGCCGGTCCGCTTATTCCTCGATGAGTAAATAATAGGCTTTCACTGAACTTTTGTCCGTTGCAGCTAACTTCAACTTCTGCTGACAATCCGGCAAGACGTTCGCAGACGGCCTTGAAATTATCACTAAACATAAATGGCACCAGCCCGGCCCGGCGTTCGGTAAGCTTCAAGGAAAACTGTCGGGCAATTTCATAGCCCATGCCACTACCGCCAAGGCTCGGAATCGATAGCGCACCGGTGGCAACGACAAGAGATTCGCAGGAGAGCGTGTGGTTTATTTTTGGTTCGTTATTGCCTCTTGAAAGCTTTAGCTTATAGCGATTGTTCTGTTTATCAGTCGATGATTGCAGCTCAGTGATGCTGTTGATTTCACAATGGCTCCAAATGGTCACCCCTGCCTGCTTACATTCGCTTTGGAGCATTTCTAGAATCTGCTTAGCCGAGTCCTTGCAGAACAGTTGCCGGTGCTTGCGCTCTTCATAGTCGATGTTATGTTGCTCAACCAACTTGATAAAATCCCACTGGGTATAGCGTTTGAGCGCAGATTTGCAGAAGTGAGGGTTGGCGGAAAGGAAATTTTCAGGTTCGACACTGTAGTTAGTGAAATTGCAGCGTCCGCCGCCCGACATCAAAATCTTCTTGCCAATCTTATTGGCTTTTTCCAGTATCAGCACCTGACGGCCACGCTTGGCAGCAGTCAGCGCGCACATTAGTCCTGCCGCTCCCCCGCCGAGCACAATCACATTGCCCATATTTTGGACCCAATTCCTTTGCTTAATATTTGGCTGAAGAGTCTAAAATGCGCACGCTGCTGTCCTATTTGGCTCTATATTATTGAAGGCCGGGGATTGAAGTAGTGTGTTCCCGCGCCAGCCGACATTATGCGTTTAAGCAGCTGCTGATAGTCATCTTCGTTGTGAGCTAGGTCTATGTCTTCGCTGTTGACTATTAACAGGGGCGACTTGTCATAGTAATGAAAAAACTCGGCATAGGCTTCGTTCAAATTCTGTAAATAGCTAAGCTCGATAAGCTGCTCGGATTCGACAGCACGTTTCTGAATTCTATCTAGCAATACATTGGTGGGTGCCTGTAAGTAGATAACTAGATCAGGTGCAGGTGCATCGATGGTGAGGTGGCGATAGACGTTGAGATAGAGTTCGAATTCATCCGGTTCTAGATTTTGCTGTGCGAACAGCTGGTCTTTGTCTATTAGGAAATCTGCTACGCGCACCGGTTCGAACATGTCGTTCTGACGAAGGTCTTGCAGCTGTTGTGCGCGCTGGAAGAGGAAGAACAATTGCGTGGATAGCGCGTGTTGTTTAGGGTTTTTATAGAAGCGGTCGAGAAATGGGTTCTCCTCACTTTTCTCGAGCAATAATTCGTAGTTGAAGGAATCGGCTAGGCGTTTAGTAAGGGTTGTTTTGCCGACTCCGATGGGACCTTCGACTGCAATGTAGCGCGGCGCAGCCTTGCTGAAATCACTCAGAATCATAGCCGGCTCCCTAACTTTCAGTCTTTGCTTTTGGCCTGCGTCGGCGACGCGTCTTCTTTGGCCGCTGGGCCTCGCCACTAGCCTTTTGGATGATCTGGCTTGTATCTCCGAGCTGAAACTGTGTCCACCATTCGCCGCGACCGCCTAAATCTTCACCTGCCTCTTCACGTAGTAGTAGGAAATCATAGGCAGCTCTAAAGCGTGGGTGGCCGAATGAACCTTCGATGCTACGCTTATTATCACGCATGAGCCGCGCTTGGAGTTCCCAAATTTCTTTTGCCGCGATAGTGAATCTTTTGGGTACGGCGGTGTATTGAATCTGCTCCATCAACACTTCCTGAGCTGTCTGTTGGAATAGCTGATGCTGATTGCCTTGGTCTGATTTCTGCGACTCTAAGCGAAGCTGCAGCACTGGCCAGAGTAAGGCTGCGAAGAGAAATGCGGGAGTCACAGATTTGCCTTCAGCGAGCCGCCCGTCTGTGTTTCTAAGTGCTAGCTCTACCAGTTTGCAAGGAGGGCCGGAGAGTTTGTCGAGTGCGTGGAAGGTAGGTCCGAAGAGGTAGATACCAGGTCTATAGCGTCGTAACAATTCGAATGTCTTTTCGGCGTCGCCGCCAGTCATCAATTTAATGGTTTCATCGAAGAGTCTTGCGGTCGAGATGGACTCTAATAAATGTGCGAGCTCATTGATGGGTTTCTCTGTTTTCTCTTCGATAGTGAAGCCTAGCTTCGCTGCAAAGCGAATTGCTCGTAGCATCCTTACGGGGTCTTCTTTATAGCGCTCAGCGGGGTCGCCTATCATACGTATCTGCTTAGACTCCAAATCGTCTAGGCCGGTACTGAAGTCGAGAATACGGAACTTGTCTATCGTGTAGTAGAGGGCATTGATAGTGAAATCGCGGCGCAGAGCGTCTTCGTCGATGTTGCCGTAGACATTGTCCCTGAGGATCATCCCAGCGGTTGAATGGGCAGAAGCCTGATTCTGTATGCGCCGCCTTGGAGCATTGTCGTCGATTTTATTCTCTGAATCATGCGGTGCACGGAATGTCGTCACCTCAATAATTTCTCGACCAAAGCGCAGATGAATTATCTTGAAACGGCGCCCGATGATGCGGGCATTTCTAAACAGAGACTTCAGCTGCTCCGGCGACGCATCGGTTGCTATATCGAAGTCCTTCGGGCTTTTACCGAGTAACAAGTCGCGCACTCCGCCGCCGACCAGGAACCCATGGTATCCAACCTCGGCGAGCTTGTAGAGCACCTTTACTGCATTCGGTGATATCTGCTTGCGTGAGATCCGGTGATGATCACGTTCTAATACGGTTGCGTTCTCGATACCGACGAGATCAGAGGCTGTGGTAGGGTGATTCATTATTGCTCACACTCCGGTGCGCTGGAGGGTAGCGAAGCGAAGCTTTGTCTGGCGTGGCTAGAGGAGTTGATCACGGCTTATTTTCTTTAGTAGCACCATTGCAAAGTACAAGAGTGCAGGTGTGTAAGTGTTGGGTTGGCTGTAGAAGGCCCTTCAACTGAATTTGGATTGTAAACATCAATCGGCATGATACACGGAACTAGAGAAAACTACAGGCACGGCACAAGTAGAATAGGGAACTCTCAAGTAGCATGGATGATTTTGGTGGTTAGGAGATATTATTGAGGGGTGAAAACCACCCCTCAATAGGAAGCTAGATTTTATTATTAAGTGCGTACCCACATCGGTACTGCATAAGTATTAAGGTGGTAATTATGCAGTTAGATGACAATCGCCAAATCCAGACTACAATCCGACCTTTTATTATTTAGTGCATTAACCTTAGTTTTTAACTCAGTAATGCGATTTTTATTTTTATTGAGATTTATTATTATTGTTTATTGTTATTATCGCTCCAACAGTTGCACTTATTGTGCCAAGCTAGACAATTCCCTAATTATCAGAGGCTTAGAGTTTTGAAAATTAGTAACTTTATTCTAAATACCCACTTTTGTTACAAATACTCCCTTTTTCCTGGGTAAGAAGGTAGCAGTAACAAATTGCGACCTAGCACGCGTGTAAAGTTGCTGCTCATTAGTTAGTGTTTTAGAAGTAAGGAAAAGCTAGTTCTGTGCTGCTGAGGGGGGGTAGTGGAGCCGAGTAAAGGGCGGTTTTTTGCCTTAGTGCTTCTTCGTGCGGGGAATGCCGAAGCGCTGGCGGCGCTCCCAAAGACACTTGCGGCTTATGCCTAATTTTTTCGCGAGTTGGGTTTCATTCATGGCATCCTGGTGCTCAATTACAAAGCGCTGAAAATAGTCTTCCAAAGAGAGCTCTTCGGTAGGTTCGGGGGCAGTCTGCGGGCTCTGTAATTCTAGCTCTCGGGTCGAGATGGGTCTCTGTTCGTCGTCAATAGCAAGCAGCTCTTCTGAAATTTCCAATTCTTCTGCCAGCACAACGGCGCGTTCTATCGCATTTTCCAGCTCACGCACATTTCCTGGCCAGCCATAATTAAATATGGCACCTCTAGCACCTTCACTCAAACTGAGCATCTTGGTTTTAAGGCGCTTGCAGGTCCGCTGCAAAATAGCTTCGCCAAGCTCCAAGATATCGTCACCGCGGTCTCTAAGTGGCGGGATCAGTAGTGTCATCACATTAATGCGGTAATAGAGGTCTTCACGAAAGTGGCCATCTACTACCAATTGCTTTAGATCGCGATGAGTAGCAACGACGAGGCGCACGTCGACTTTCTTGGACTGCACAGAGCCGACTTTGCGAATCTCACTTTCTTGCAGAACTCGTAGTAGTCTAGCCTGAGCCTCAAGCGGTAGCTCACCTATTTCATCGAGGAAAAGCGTGCTGCCATTAGCGGCTTCGACTAAACCGGTTCTGGTTGCAGTGGCGCCGGTAAAGGCTCCCTTCTCGTGGCCGAATAATTCAGACTCAATTAGGTTTTCTGGAATTGCAGCGCAATTCACAGAAATCATTTCCTGTGCACAGCGATTGCTTAAGTTATGAATCGCTCGAGCAACAAGTTCTTTCCCCGTTCCCGATTCTCCATTGATTAAGACGGTAGAATTGGTAAGAGCTACTTTACGAATTCGCCGAAACAATTCCATCATCTGCGGGCAGCTACCGATCATGCCATGAACGGGTGGCTCAAATTCGATAGGTGCATCAGTAGATTGTTGTGGCGTTTTAGCGTGTTCACGAATTACTTTGGCGACGGACTCGATGAGCTCGCTGTGTTCAAACGGTTTGGCGATATAGTCGACGGCGCCAAGTTTCATAGAATCTATGGCAGAACGAATACTGGAGTAACTGGTCATGATCAAAACCGGCGTGGTAGTAGCCTTGATTAGATCGGTTCCGGGTGCACCGGGCAGACGCAGGTCGCTGATTATTACGTCGAAGTCATCCATGTCGAAATTGTCTATCGACTCTTTGACTGTTCCCGCTTCGCTAACTTTGTAGGTGTGGCGCTCTAGTAATCGCTTCAAAGCAGTTCGAATAACTACTTCATCTTCCACTACTAAAACTTGTTTCATTTCTGTCATGTGACTACTTAATTCGGTTGTGGTTGTTGAATCACTAATCGGTTGCGTTAGTGCGTAGCTGGATCGCTATGGTAGCAAGGAAATCGCAGTAATACCCGCGTGCCGCCTGTGTCTTCGTTTGCGGGACTGATTATATCAATATCACCACCTAAGTCTTCAATTATACTGAAAACGAGGGAGAGCCCTAAGCCAGTGCCTTCACCCGCCTCTTTGGTGGTGAAAAAGGGGTCGAAGACGCGGTCCCTTATCGCTACGGGAATGCCTATTCCTTCGTCGACGACAGCGATTTCGACCATCTCGCCTTTTACTAACGTCTGCAAGAGGACTTCGCCATTTGCTTGGCTTGCATCGCGAGCGTTATTGATTAGGTTAATTAATACTTGCAGGAGACGCTGTGAGTCACCGAGAATTCTTGCATTGGAGTCGCAATCAATGCGTAGATTCAATTCTTTGCTCTTTCTATCGAGCGATACCAGAGTTTGAGCTTGTGCCATACATTCACTAATAGTTACTATTTCGCTTTCGTATTGAGTCTTGTTAGTTCCGGCATGCGCAAAGTTGACCAATGATTGCAGAATCGTTGATGTGCGATCGGTTTGCTCGATAATTTGCTCGGTTAGATCGAGCAACTCTTTGTCGTCGTATTCGTCTCTAATGGTTTGTGCGAGGCAGGCAATACCGGTGATCGGGTTTCCAACCTCATGAGCTACGCCGGCGGCTAACCTTCCAATGGAGGCAAGCCTTTCACTGTGTGTAAGCCCTGCTTCCAAAATTTCCATTTCGGTAATGTCTTCTAGAAGAATGATGACGCCTTCGTGAATAGAATCTGGGTTACTGGTTTGTTCTATAAGAGCCTTGTGCAGGTTGACGGTCCGCTTCTGGCTTTCTAATTCAAATACATACTTATAGGAATGACTGGCGCCGTCATCGATAAAATTGGCAAACAGGCTTAGCCAGGGTTCTGACAAATCGATAAGTTGGGAGCCAACGACATCGGCACTATTCAACTCTGTGAACTGCTCCATTGCTCGATTCCACATGATGACTTCGCCTTCGGTACTAAGCGAGCAGACCCCTAAAGGTAGGTCGAGTAGGATCTGACGATGATAGCGCCTTAGATTGTCGAGATCGGCCGCCATGCCAAATAAGTTGCTGCGATAGGCTTCAATACGACTCTCGATAACATTAAGATCCGAGCTGCCGTGTTCAGAGACGATGCTATAGGGAAGGTAGCCATCAATTATCTCTCGTGCGATCGAAGGGCCGAGCAATCCCGATAGGTTCGCTTCCAGCTTTCCGCGCAGTTGTTGCATCGCGTATGGTCGACGATCGTTCTCGCTAATATTTAGATTCTTTAGTGCTTGGCCTACTTCTCGATTTGCGGTTCTTTCACCCAGCGGCTTGCTAAGACTTTTAATAAAGTCGCGTGGAGACTTTGCGACCAGACCGCTGCGTTTGCGGCGCTTAATGGTATCGAGCGTGCAGATATCAGCAGAGCTGCGGTCTTCGTCGCTGCTGGTGCTGAGCAGGGAGGTGGCAACGAAAATTACACAGTTGCTAATGAGTGAAAGGGCGGTGATCTCACGCCAGTTGACTGAAACCAGAGCTAGGGGGTCAGCGTCGGATAGCAGCGGTAGCATTAGGAATAGAAACCAAACGAGCACACCGGTGCCCAGCCCCCATAAGAATCCTTTTTTATTTGCAGTTGGCCAGTAAAGGATCGCGATTATGCCCGGCATAAATTGCAAGCAGGCAGTGAATGCAACAATGCCGATCACCTGAATGCTTATTTGCTCGCTCGGTAGGTAATGAAAGAGAAATCCAAGCCATATAATAGCTGTTATAAGAGTGCGCCGCTTCCAAAGCAACCAGCGGTAAATGTCCTCATTCGCCTTCGGTTGATAGATCGGAAGTATCAAATGATTCAAGCACATATTTGAAAGTGCTAGGGTGATGACGATGATCAAACCGCTCGCTGCAGACAATCCTCCTAGGTAGGCGAGTAGGCTGATCATTGGAACTTGATAGGCGGCACCGATAACTATCGGGAAGTATTCCACCTGTACACTGCTGCCTGACTGTAGGCCGGCCCAGAGAATGGGAAGGACTGGCAGACTAAGCAGTAAGAAATAAAGAGGCAATCCCCAGCTCGCAAACGAGAGAGCTTTCTGCCCATTATTACCGGTTAAGGTCACGTAGAACATGTGTGGCATCGCGACAGCCGCAGTAAAAAACAATAACACCATGACATGGAAAGAAGAAAAGTAATCGGTGTTCTTCAGGCTGGCCACTAGCTCGGGTTGCTCCTGCAGCCAGCGATCGAGGCCATCGAAACTGCCGAAGGCGCCGTACACCGCGAAGGCTCCTACTACAAGGAACGCTATTAGTTTTACTAGTGATTCGAAGGCAATCGCCATGACGAGGCCGTCATATTGTGTCCGCCCAGCCCTTCTGGACGTGCCGAATAGGATCGAAAATAGTGTAATTATCACGCAGAAACCGATAGCGAGTGAGCCTTGCACCGCCTGTGGGGAGAGTAAAAATGCTGTATCTGAAACTGCTCTTATCTGCAGCGCGATAAGCGGTATAACTGTGATTAGAATGACCAAAGTGGTAACGGTTCCCGCCCAAGGAGAGCGGTAGCGGAACGCCATTAAATCCGCCAGAGAGCTCAGTTGGTAGGTGCGAGTCAGCTGTAGCAACGGGCGTAATAATAATGGTGATAGTAGAAATGCTAGAGAGATACCAATAGAGTTGGCGAGATAACCATAGCCATCACGCAGGGCATTGCCGATGGAGGTGTAGTAAGCCCAGACGCTGGCGAATACGCCGAGAGAGAGAACATAGACAATCGGATGGCGGACGATTTTTTCGGGAATCCAACCGCGTTCCGTCACGAACGCTATGCCAAACAGCAGCGCGAGATAGCCGC
Organism: uncultured Gammaproteobacteria bacterium; assembly: GCA_938084745.1. Classification (GTDB taxonomy): domain Bacteria; phylum Pseudomonadota; class Gammaproteobacteria; order Eutrophobiales; family Eutrophobiaceae; genus UBA7359. The sequence goes on along the minus strand of CALKEZ010000012.1, from coordinate 121,080 downwards.
TTCCAAGCGCGATGATTGTGCTTAGTTCAAAATTCATCGGAATCCTGTTCCCGATGAGACCAGCTCGCGATTAGGATTACTATGAAACCCACGAAGAATGGGCGGTACCAGGCCCCAGCACTCTGGTTGATCCAATCTATACTGAGCAGGAAAAGCAGATAGATTATGAGTAATAGGACCAAGATTGAACGGGGAATGTACACAAAAATTCCTTGCCAGTGATAACACCTGTTGGATGTTATAAGGAGCGCCTGGTGAAGTCTATGGCTACGCTATCAGCCACATGGAATTGACTCGCTATTCTAAGGGTAGGCTGCTGACTTTTGCTACCGCCTGAGAGTCCCAGTTCGCTATAGCCCACTGCAATTGCGACTCGGGGCGCTCGATTGCTATTTCCACTGGTGGTACTTGGCCGAGAAAAATCAGCGCCTTGTATATTGCCTCTGATGCTCTATCAGTTTCAATTGATGGTGCAAATGTCTGCTTACTGAGTTTTTGGCCCTTTCCATCGACAATTATCGGGATGTGGATGTAGCTCATTTCTTGGTAATTGAGCACTCTTTGTAAATAGATTTGTCGCGGGGTTGAGTCGAGTAAATCCCAGCCCCTTACTACATGAGTGATGTTCTGAAATTCATCGTCCACAACGACAGCTAGTTGATAGGCATATAGCTCGTCTTTTCGACGTATTACGAAATCGCCGGCATCAAGCTCGAGTTGTTGGCTGAAATGGCCCTGAATTTTATCATCGAAGCCTATTTCTAGCGCCTCGGTTTTTAAGCGCAGTGCATACGGCCTCTCTGGTGGAGTGCTCCGCTCACGACAGGAGCCATTATAGACTAGTCCCATTTCTCTAATCTGTGGCCGAGTACAATCGCAGGGATAGGCGAGGCCTTTATCTTGAAGCTGATCCACAATCTCTTCATAGATCCCCAGGCGCGCGCTCTGATAGAGCACTTCATCATCCCAATTCATGCCAAAATCTTGCAGTTGCTGCAGGATTAGCTCGGCGCTACCAGCGGGCTCTCTGGGTGGGTCCAAGTCTTCTATGCGCATTAGCCACTTACCTTGGTTTGCGCGCGCATCGAGAAAACTCGCTAATGCAGCAAGCAGCGAACCAAAATGAAGAGGGCCTGTGGGCGAGGGAGCGAAGCGACCGATATAGCCTGATTCGGATTCCGTATCGGCCTGAGAAGTGGCTGGTTTTTGCATATTGAGTAGTTTAATACGGATTGGATCCGTAATTCTCCCTCAATTTGGAAGACACAAAATAGCGGGTTCTGAGGCGCCCCAGATGATGAGATTGGCCGCAATGCGCTGCTTGTTGAATTAGCGCATGCAGCTACAAGTAGTAGCTTAGCTACCGAGTTGCTTTTCTTTAATCTCGTCTAGGGTCTTACAATCGATGCACTTAATAGCAGTTGGTCTAGCTTCTAAGCGGCGGATACCTATATCGATCCCGCAAGAATCACAGTAGCCATAGTCATCCTGAGCGATGAGCTCGATGGTGCGATCGATCTTCTTGATTAGCTTGCGTTCTCGGTCGCGTGTGCGCAGCTCGAGGCTAAACTCTTCTTCCTGAGTTGCACGATCGGCGGGATCTGGGTAGTTAGCAGCATCGTCTTGCATGTGATGCACCGTGCGATCAACTTCCTGCATCAATTGCTCGCGCCAGTCTAGCAGTATCACCTTGAAGTGCTCACGCTGCTTCTCGTTCATGTACACTTCGTTTTTCTTCGGCTTGTACGGTACGAAATTCTTTAGAACCGGTTGTGATTCTAAGTTCTGAGAGTTAGCCATGATCGCTAATGCCTCTGTGCATCCCCATTTAGCGAATTATTTTGCTTGTGTTGTCGACAAGCTGCCGCGTAAATGAGGATTTTTCATTTATAAAACAAACTCTGTGAAACGTGTATAGATAGAGTTTGATGATGGAATTTCACATGCTTTCAGTGCGTGTTCTTCGCGTTGAAATGTGCAGTTTTCAGAAAGCTGGGTAAGCTAACAGATTCTTTGTGGGGATGCTATAAAAATCACCAGTTGATTAGGCAAGGCCTCGAGCTACGCTTAAAGCTATTTATACCTAGTGGTTTTTAAAATTGATCAACTATAATGGCCCGATTGTAGCACTCTATCTCCCTCCAGGAACCCTAACATGCCCAATAACCGAATAGCGGTTCAAGACCCACTCTCAAAGGTAAACCCTTTTCGTGTGATGACGGTCATGGCCAGAGCGCGACACTTGGAATCCCAGGGGCGTCAAATCGTGCACATGGAAGTTGGTGAACCCGATTTCTCTTCAGCTCAACCAATCATAGACGCGGGAAAGAGGGCGCTTGATGACGGGCTGACTAAGTACACGGAAGCGATAGGCCTTGCCGAGTTAAGAGAATGCTTGTCTGTCCACTATCGGGAAAACTACAATGTAAAGGTTGGCGCAGATCGTATACTGATTACGCCAGGCGCGAGTGGCGGGCTAAGCCTTTTAGCGAATCTGCTGGTACGAGCTGGCGATGGCGTCTTGCTTAGCGATCCTGCCTATCCCTGTGTGCGCAACTTCATTCATATGATGTCGGCGCAGCCGCAGCTAATTCCGGTAGGTATTAAGCAGAATTTTCAGCCTACGCTAGAACAGTTGGATAAATACTGCACAGACAAAACCAGCGGGCTTTGGTTGGCGTCTCCAAGCAACCCTACCGGTACAATACTGGAGCGTTCGGAACTTAAGGCGGCTTGTGACTGGGCGGCAGCGAGGAAGAAGCACCTGTTGGTTGATGAGATTTATCATGGGCTGCACTACGTTGACGATCTGCCAAGTGTTCTGGAGTTAGATCAATCGGCCTTTGTAGTGAATAGTTTCTCCAAATACTTCGGTATGACTGGGTGGCGTTTGGGTTGGATCGTAGTGCCACAAGAGCATGTCGAGATGGCCACTGTACTTGCTCAGAATATGTATATATCGGCATCCTCCATTTCGCAATATGCGGCTCTGGCAGCGTTCACACCCGAAGCCAAACACATTTTCGATGAGCGCAGAGAAGCGTTTCGCCTCAGAAAAGACTTCCTTGCTGGGGCGCTTAAAAGTATGGGTTTCTCACTCTCTGAAAATATCCAGGGAGCATTTTACGTCTATGCCAATATTTCTAAATTCTCCGATGACTGTGAAAAATTTTGTCATGAGATGTTAGAAAAGCATGGGGTTGCCCTGACTCCAGGTACAGATTTTGGTGATTTCGAAAGCAAGAGCCACGTGCGTATTGCATTTACAACAGACATGGAGAGCTTAGAGCTTGGTGTAGAAAGGCTTCAGAACGCCTTGCTATAAGCTTTCTCTCTCTCAGCCGGCAGGTATTTTTTCGATGCAGCTGCAAAAAAAATTACAGGTAGGTGTATTACGAAAGCGCTATAAACGTTTTCTGGCTGATATTACAACAGAGGCGGGGGAGTCCATAACAATTCACTGTCCGAACACAGGGTCTATGAAAAATTGCCAGGAATCCGGCAGCAAAATTTGGTATTCCGACTCCGAAAATCCGAAGAGAAAGTATGCCTGCACCTGGGATTTTGTTGAGGTTGATAAGAGTCACATTGTTGGCATTAACACTGGATTGGCGAACAAGCTTGTTTACGAAGCCATTGCATCGGATCGGATCGACGAACTGACGGGTTATGAATCACTGCGTACCGAGGTAGCCTACGGAGAGCAGAAAAGTCGCATCGACTTGCTTCTCGAGGGAACAGCTAGCGATCCGGCTGCACTGTGTTATGTCGAAGTAAAGAATGTGAGCCTCGGCTTGGGCGACGGGCTAGGCAGCTTTCCTGATGCTGTAACGACTCGCGGTCAGAAGCATCTGCAAGAGTTGCTCCATATGCGTACCCTAGGCCATCGAGCGGTATTGCTGTTTTGTGTGCAGCACAGCGGCATACAACATATCACGCCTGCAGACAATGTAGATCCCGAGTATGGGCGTTTGCTTAGAGAGGTAGTGTCGAAGGGCGTGGAAGTGCTCGCCTATCGGGCGGAGTTTGATCTACCAAATTCGCGAGTCACATTGCGCGATAAGGTGTCGGTACTTTTAAGTTAGAACTGGGTAAAAGCTAGTAAGTGTTCAAGATGCCTTACTGCAGGGGGGGCGAAACACGTAGTGTCGATTCTTCGATCATGACCATGCCATTGTCTAAGACAAACGGTATAGCTTGCAGGTGTTTGCCCTTGCAGGGCCCTGCAAGACAGCGACCACCCTCAATTTCGAAAAGTGCTCCGTGTGTAGAGCAGATGATTAAGGCGCCTTCGGGGTCCAGAAACCGATCTTCCTCCCACTCGAGCGGAGTGCCCAGATGCGGGCAACGATTCCAATACAAAAATACCTCAGCATCTTTTTTAACAGCAAACATATAGAAATTGTTAAGCTCAATTCCCTTCGAGGTGCCTTCTTTAATTTCATCTGCGCTAATAAGACTAATCATGAAGTATCCATTACTCAGTTATTAAGTGAGGGCCTTTTCAAAATCTGCCAACAGATCTTCGGCCTCTTCTATACCGATAGAGAAGCGAAGCATGGAGTCAGCGATGCCCATAGAGGCACGGCGCTCCGCTCCCATCTCATAATAGATGGTATGGGCAACTGGAATGGCTAGAGTGCGGGTATCGCCTAGATTGCTTGATGAAACTATATTCTCCATAGCATTTAGCACGTCAAAACAATCGACGCCGGCTACGAGATCGATGCTCATAATTGAGCCGAAACCCTTGAATAGTTTTTTGGCACGCTCATGCTGTGGGTGGGCAGGCAGCCCAGGGTAGTTGACCTGCTTCACCTTAGGGTGTTGTTCGCAGAATTCGGCGATTTTCTGGGCGTTATTGCACGCTTTATCCATGCGTAGGCTCAACGTCTCAGAGCCCACTGCCAGATGGTGGGCGGCTTCCGGGCCTAAAGAGGCACCGATGTCGCGCAGACCCTTTTTCTTCACCTGAGTGATGCCCCATAGCGCGGTATCCTGACTCTTGTAATTGTCGTAGATATTCGCGAAGCCGGTCCAGTCGTAGAGGCCGGTATCGGTGATCGTGCCTCCGAGCGCGTTGCCATGGCCGCCTATGTATTTCGTCAGGGAATTAACGCTGAAGCTCGCGCCAACCGATTTTGGTCGGAATAGATGCGGCGAGGTCATCGTGTTGTCGACACAAAAGATTAGGTTTTCGCTTTTGCACAGCGCGCCAATCGCGGTTAAGTCTGCGATCTGCGTGACTGGGTTTGCAATCGTTTCGACGAACACCAGGCGGGTGTTTCCCCTGATCGCGGCTTGCACCTTGTTGACGTCAGTTGCATCGACGAACGTTACCTCAATGCCAAGATTCTGAAATGTACCAAATAGGCTATTTGTATTGCCAAATAGGTAGGCGCTGGAGACGATGTGGTCTCCCTGTCTAAGCAGCGACAGCATAGTCGATGCGATGGCGGCCATGCCAGTTGCGAAGGCCGCGGTTGCAATACCATCTTCCATTGCTGTAATTTTATTTTGCAGAGCAGTAACGGTAGGATTTAGCTGCCGACCATAGTTATAGCCAGCGCGCTTCCCTTGAAAGACTTCAGCTAGCTCTCTCGCATCTTCATAGCCATAGGCGACGGACGGGTGAATGGCCTTGTGCAATACGCCATGTTCCGGGTTGTCTCTGCGGTCGGAGTGCAGGTTTGTCGTGTTAAAGCCTTTTTTCGGCATGATGGTGGCTCAAATTAGTTCACGGGACAAAATATTGGCGGTGTTATACACCAGCATTTTGGAAGCTATGGGCTAATGATAACGCCTTGCTTAGGCCTGATCTAGTTGATCTTGACACTTCAGGCAATGGCTTGCCTGGGGCTGCACTTTGAGTCGGTTGAACTGTATTGGCTTGTCGCACTCGCCGCAGTAGCCAAAATCCTCTGCATCCATTCGTTTCAGGGTTTTTAGGACTTTTCTCAAACTAGCCTCTGCTATCGCGCGAGTTGATACGGCCATGCTCTGTTGTTGCATAGCATCAACTCGAGAAACCCTGCCTACAGAGCTTTGATCGAGGGTCACAACGCCTGTCGCTGATTCAGCATCAAGTAGCTGCTGTTCCAATTTGGTTTTGTTGGATAGCAGCACTGAGAGCAGTTCTTGTTTTTGCTTGGGCGTGAGTTGGACCAAAATGGTTGCTGCCTTCAAAGTTACATTAGCTGAACGAATCTTCTATTGAAACAATTCTGAAAATAGCGGTCGGCTGTCGATAAGTGTTTGAATTTCGGCGAGTCGCTTTGCGTATTGTGGACTGCTTCTATCCGTATACATTGCATTGAAATCGGTTTCGGATAGGCCATCTTGGTTGTTGCCTACCTGAGGCATATAGTCAGATTCATTTTGTAGGTTTGCCAGTCGGCCCTGCATGATTTTGGCAGTTTCAGGGTCTCTCGTTGCCAGCCGCGCGATGCTGACACCCACATTATTGGCAGTAAGATCAGAAAAACTGAACCCGGAACGGTAGCGCGCATCATAGGCTTCCTTCGTTGTGGACAGCATCTGTGCGAGGTCCGCGCCAGCCGAAGCGGTTATTGCTGCTACCGAAACTAGATGCTGTGCCAGATCCTGACGTCGAAGCAGCCTTGCTTCTATGAAGGGGGCTGGTTCGATTTCGGCGGCGGATTCTTTTCCGATGAGTTGTGCGATCGATTCTTTATTTAAATAGGCGGCTAGGGTTTGAAAGGCAGTTCGGTTCTCTGCAATAGGGTCACTGCCCGCTAAGGTCTTCTCCGCTGCCGCGGCAAACAGTGGCGATAGAAAAGCATTGACCGATACAGCCCGAATGTCGATGGGCACTGCTGCAGCAATATTTGTGATGATAGCGTAGTAGTTGATTATGCGCTGCTGATCTTGCTCGGATATAAAAAGCTGCTGCGCCTGACTGCCGATGCGACTAATTAGATTCCGGTTCCACTGCAGTGCAACGGTCATTTGGTTTATCTCGAGATCGACACGTTCAATAGTGTTGATCAGTTCGCTGAAATCCTGATAGGCGACGTTTTCAGTTGCGAGGTCTCCTCGTAGCCGCTGTAGTGTGAATTGTAGAAGTCTATTGGGCACATCAATTCTGCCTATTCGCAGTGCATTCAGCGTTAGCAGGTTGGCATCCTCGATGAAATCGGCCTCTACGTTCATGTAGATGGGCAGAGGCCCGGCGCCTAGCTGAACACTTAATTGTGTATTTAGATTGCCTTGGGATAGTTGAGTTTGTGCTGCCCAGTCAGAAGAGAGGTTCATTATGTTAACCGCATAGCGCAGTAGTAAGCTCAGTTCTTGGGAGTTGAGCTGCAGTTCATGCCGGCTCGCATAGCTAGGGGACTGTGGGGTACTTTCCAGCAACAGGGTTTGAATTTTGGAAAGCTCTTCATCACTTAACTGTTGTTCAACGACGAGACTGGGAGAACTCTCTATAGCAAGTAGCAGCACTATTACCGGCGTGCTGAGTAGCAGCACTACAAGGGTTCGCAGCAAAATTGTAGTGAGCTTCGGGCGCGCTGAAGGTCTAGAGTCCAATGTGACTTGCCTGCTCATGATCAGTTGGTATTGCTCGCTGGATTAAACCACCAAGATAAAAATCATTTCGATCCTGCCGATAGCAGGTGTAGATTTTGATTTTACTGACAAACAGCGTGTTTATCGCTATAAACTACGGAAAAAGCGATAAAATTTACGATTTATAGTGAAAATAATTTATTAATCAAGGGCTTGGAGTTAGTATCCCTCGAAGTAAAGAGTGCACTCGATACTATGCACTTAGTCTGAAGGAGATTGCCATGAAAAACCGTTTGCGGGATCGCGAAGCATATTTACTACTAAGTGCCGCAAAAATTCGTGTTGTCGTTGCCACTTTAATGCTACTGCTGCTGGGATCTTGTGCCTCTCAGGCTGCGAAAGACGCAGAGATCGCCGTTGTCGAAGCCGAGCGCGTGGCGTTGGAGAAGGAAGCGGCGCAAGTCGTGGCAGATCAAGAGCGCGCCCAAGCTGCTGAGCTTCAACAGCAAAGAGAACGAGCGGCTGCGGAACGGCGTCAAGAGCGAGAGGCAAGAGAGCGGCAGGTTGCCGAGGCTAGAGCCCAAGACGAGGCGGAGCGGCAAGAGCAGCAAGCACGCGAGCAAGCGGAGCGTGAGCGAAGTGCTGCGATAGTGGCAGCTGAAGCTGGTAAACAGGATAGGTTAGACAGAATCACAGAGCTGGAACAACAGATTGCCTCGATCGAGACGAGAAGAGGTGAAGAGGCGTCGAGAGTTGCTATGCTGGCGCGAGCTGTCGAGACAGCGGAAGAACTGTTGACGACGTTGGCACAAGAGCAGGCCAAATACCCAAATACCGATGAACAGGGCAATACTGTAGAGCCTCTGGCGAAGGAATTAATAGCGGAATTAGAATCCCGTAAGAATGAATTAGTGCGTCAGGCTAATTCTCCATAGACAGTTTTGGGGTTACTATCTCGATATGAATAATAAAATAGTCGATTTTCAAGCAGGTAAGGAAAACCAGCTACACAAGCGCAAGGAGGCAAAGCTCGACGAGATGCGCCAAGCCTTTCGATTGGCTCGCGGTGAGGCTGATAAGGCGGCAGCTAACAGCTCAATCTCTAAAAAGAAGAACCGTAAATCTAAGAAATAATACCCCAGGCAGGCCGTTTTTAGTCCCCGTCCCACATCCCGCGAAGTCGGCTAGTTATTGCTTCTCCTTCAATCTATCGATAAGCACGGAAATACCGCTTTCACAGTGGGTTCTCGGCTTTTTTTGCGGCGTTCATTATGGTAAAGTGCGCGCCTTTAAATTAAACATTCCATTTCAAGAGGAAGAATTTCGATGTCAGGCATAACAATTTGGGTAACTACAATCCTGTCGCTGATGGGCTTGGGTATAGCCTTCTTTTACATGAAGAAGGTTGTAAGTATACCGCTTGATCTAGGGCTGGATGAAGAACAGTCAAAGAAGCTAACTTTCATCCACGGCGCTATCTCCAAAGGAGCGATGGCCTTCTTGAAGCAGGAATACAAAGTCCTGACGATATTCATGGTGGTTTTCGCCGCTATTATCGCCATTCTGATCGACAATACTCATACCCCGGATATCCATGAGGGTATCTATACTGCTATGGCCTTCCTGTTTGGTGGTGCGATATCCATAGCTTCTGGCTATATCGGTATGAAGGTAGCGACTCAAGGCAATGCGCGAACTACGGTTTCAGCGAAGAAAGACATCTCGGCTGCGTATGATGTGGCGATTAACTCTGGCGCTGTAATGGGTTTTGCGCTTGTCGGACTAGCGACGCTTGGACTGGTTATCATCTATGTGGTGATGAGCTGGTTGCTTGTTGATCTTGGCCCCGAAAATAATCACATCCTTATGGAAGTGATTGCAGGCTTTGGACTGGGTGGTTCTACAATAGCTCTCTTTGCACGTGTTGGCGGTGGTATCTTTACTAAGGCTGCTGACGTTGGCGCTGACCTTGTAGGTAAGGTTGAGCAGGGCATCCCCGAAGATGACCCACGTAACCCAGCGGTAATTGCAGACAACGTTGGTGACAACGTGGGCGATGTTGCTGGTATGGGCGCGGACCTTTTCGGTTCTTGTGCAGAAAGCACCTGTGCTGCGATGGTTATAAGTGCGGTAGTTTTTGCCGGTAACCCGGATGCATTGCTGTTCCCAATTTTGATCAGTGCTGTAGGCATTCCAATAGCCCTGCTCACTAAGCTAATGGTTGGCGTAAAGACTGAAGACGATGTTGCTCCTGCTTTAATGAAGCTGTTAATCATCTCCAGCGCCATCATGGCAGTGGTTATGTACTTCTTTACTGTTGCTCTGATCCCGGAAAACTTCGTGTTAAACGGTGCGGACTATACGAATATAGGCGTTTACTTCTGCTTCTTGGCCGGTCTGGTATCGGGCTTAACGGTTGGTTTATTAACCGGTTATTACACCTCCGAAAAATTTGCCCCCGTTCAGGAAGTCGCCAAGTCCTGTGAGACTGGTGTTGCTACCAATATCATTTACGGTCTAGCTCTGGGGTATAAGAGTACGGTTCTTCCTTACTTAGCTATTGCGGCAAGCATCTTCATCTCCTGGGAGCTTGCGGGCATGTACGGCATCGCTATCGCCTCTCTGGGTATGCTGGGTAGCTTAGTCCTCACTCTTACTATTGATGCTTATGGGCCTGTTGCAGACAACGCCGGCGGTATTGCTGAGATGGTTGGCCTGGAGTCAGAAGTTAGACGTAGAACTGACATCTTAGACTCTGCTGGTAATACTACTGCAGCGATTGGTAAAGGATTTGCCATCGGTGCTGCAATATTGACTTCACTAGCTTTGTTTGCGGCCTTTATTACGACTGCCGAAACATTGCGCGGTGAGCCGATTACTATGAGCTTGTTAGAGCCCCTGGTTTTCACTTTCCTTTTCATTGGTGCGGTTCTGCCATTCCTGTTCTCTGCTATGACGATGAAATCGGTAGGTGCTGCGGCATACGCCATGATTGAAGAAGTGCGTCATCAGTTCAAGACTATTCCAGGTATCATGGATGGCTCGGGCACTCCTGACTACGCGAAGTGTGTAGCTATATCGACGCAGGCAGCGCTAAAAGAAATGATCGCTCCTGGCGTGTTGATCATGGGCTCGCCTCTCGTTGTAGGCTTCCTATTCGGTGTTGAAGCTGTAGCGGCCATGTTGATCGGCTCGCTGGTTGCTGGTGGCGTCCTGGCCATCGCATCATCTAACAGTGGTGGAGCCTGGGACAATGCTAAGAAATACATCGAAGCAGGTAACCTCGGTGGCAAAGGCTCGGATTGTCACACTGCAGCTGTTGTTGGTGATACTGTGGGTGACCCGATGAAAGATACTTCAGGTCCTTCACTGAACATCCTTATCAAACTATCGGCGATTCTGAGTTTGGTATTCACACCATTCTTCGTTCAGTATGGTGGTATCTTGCTATAAGTGAGTATAAAGCGTTCGAAAAAAAGGGAGTCAATTGACTCCCTTTTTTAATGCCTGGTAGTGTCATAGTTCTCTACGAGATTCGAAGTAGAACAAAATCCAGATGAGAAATGCCGTAACTTTACCGATCCACTTGATGCAGTAGGTAACACCACTAAAGCTGCTGAGTTTCTTTATCTGATCCGATGGTGATTATAGGTTTGTTACTCGGCACGATTATTACCGGTTTGTTTGTTGCTATTTCCATGACCACCGGTGGTGGTGCATGGGATAAGGCCAAGAAATATATCGAAGATGGTAATTGTGGTGGTAAAGGTTCTGAAGCGCATAAGGCTGCAGTAACGGGTGACACCGTAGGCGATCCGTATAAAGATACGACAAACCCTGCAATTAACCCCTTGATCAAGATCATTAACATTGTTGCATTATTGATCATCTCATTGATCTGACCGCAGTTCTTCATTTAAAGTAATACGCCATGGTTAACGCTCTGGCGCATTTTTTATGTTCATCGATGAGCTATCATGATTCTCGTTGCAGACGAATCATAAGTACCTACATCCATGTAGGCGATGTCACTGAATGCTACGATTCCAGCGACACAAGCAGTAGAGCAAATGAAAAGACAAAGCCGTCGAGACCCGAAGTGAAGATGTTCATGGATCCGCCTGATCGAAAACAGTTCCTTCCTGGTTTTAACGCGTTCGTTCTCGTTTTTCTTTTCCTCCTGGCATTACCTGCTGCTTCTGAATCTGTGCGTGAATATCATCAAAGACAATGTGAACAGGGAAATACTGAAAGTTGTAAACGCGCAGCTGACATGCTGGAAGGCGAAGAACATGCGGCACGTATAGTGGAGCTCGGCGATAAGTTTGCATTAGCAGTTGATCGTTCAGTAATGGAAGAAGACAACAAGCCGTTGTTAAAAGATGCCTATACCAAGATGCTGGATGATTACTTCAAGGCTGAAGCGGAGCATGGAATTAAGCCTGCCCTGACGGATGATGTAATCAATTTATGTGCGGAACATTATGCTGATTATTGGCGTAATCGAAAGATGTGGTGGCCGACGAATGATCTGGGCCAGCCTGACTGGCCAACGATTTATTATTATATTGTTGAGCATTACTACGGTTATTGCTTGCGACAATCCCCTTAAAAGATGCTTTGGGTAAGTTAGCGCGTTGTATAGTGTGAACGTTTAGTTTAGGCAGCTTCTTCTTTATCAAAAGGCTTTATAGCAATACCAACATCAAGTTCTTCAAACCAGTCAAGAAATCGTTTGACGTCCTCTCCTTTGAAGATACGGCCATGTTGGGGCGCCATCATTTCAATATCTAGTTCACGCACCCGAGAGATCCAATCATTTTTTGCTTTGTTAGATGGCATCCAGCGTTGATGAAACAGAGTCATTTTCTTCGTATGTTCACTGAAATCTTCAACAAAAATGCCTGAATCTATTGGTTCCAGTGCCGCACCTACATCACCGCTCATTAACAGTTTGGCTTTCGGATCATAAATATGAAAATTGCCAGAAGAATGTAGATAATGTGCCGGGATAAAATGAATTTTGGCCCTGTTCAGTTGTAATACGCCCCCATCATCCGGAATGCCCACATACTCAATATTGTTACAACCAAAGTGTCGAATGAAACCTTCCCATAGCCAGGGCGCATGTAAGCGTGTGTGGGGTAAGGCTTTATCCCACAGCCTAAGAGAAGAAATGATGTCTGGATCCTGGTGAGAAGCAAACAGATCAGAGATGTCCTCAAGTCGAACATGTCTGGTTATTGATGCCAACATTGAAGAAAACGTCTCGATGCCGCCTGGATCGAGCAATAGACAGCGATTCCCGTCCTTTATTAGGTATTGATTAGTATCGATTATCTTTTCAGGTTTATCCAAATCCCGGCCAAAATAGATCCATTCGTATCCTTGATCAAATAATATAGTTTCTTTCATTTAAAGTTCCTTACAAAATCACGGGATACTGATGATGTGTTTAATAGATCATCACATTCTTTAATAATATGCTTAATTTTATCCGATGCGATTTCAACGTTTACAGCAACTGCTTCCAGATTAGTTTCGTACTCGTCAGCTCGTGTTGCCTCAACTCTGGAGCAGGTCGATATGACCGCTGTGGCACGCATCTGAATCTTAATTGCCATTAATAACTCAATCAGTTTATTTTTTTCATTTTCCAAAGCTGCTCTATTTATTGAAAGAGCTTCAGTTGCTTCCAATATAAGTTGGTGTATTGATTCAGGTGTATTTTCAGCTGAATAGGCTTTGGCAGAAATCAGTCGTTGATAGGCATCTTCGGCACGAAGTTCATCAACCGCGATACGCGAGACTTTCAGTGCACTCTTATTGATAGCTTTTACCAACGTTATCATTTCCTGGCCAATCTCATTGATATAATCAGTGATGGGGCGGAAACCATTTGCCTTTTCGCCGGCACGTTCGGCAATGGCCTTGGCATTTTTTGCCGCAATCGAAATTTCACGCGCAATCTGCATTACCGATTCTAATGTGCCCGCAACTGTTGCCGCTAATGCAAAAAACGGACGTTGCTCGGTGTGGTTGTTTTGAATCATACTTAGCAAAACGCAATTTCTGTGCCCAATTAAGCAGAGGTTTTGATAACGACAGGCTTTTAGCTATAGAGAAAAGGAAAACGATTATGATTTTGGTACCATCATTGATTTAATTCTGACAGTAAACGCATAGACTCATAGAGAGGCAAACCCATCACACCACTATAGCTTCCGTCCAGGTGTGTTATAAATGCCGCTGCCCTGCCCTGAATAGCGTAACCACCGGCTTTACCGATGGGTTCATCCGTCTCACAATAATCAGCAATTTCCGCTGCTGATAATTTTTTAAAAGTAACATTACTCTTACTCAATAATGTTTTTTCATGTTTATGAATCAAGCTGACGGCGGTGAGTACAGTGTGAGTTTTTCCGGATAGTTTTGTAAGCATGGAAGCAGCCTCTTCTTTATTCTCGGCTTTCCCTAATATATGGCCATTTAATACGACAGCCGTGTCTGCTGCCAATAGCGGACTGTCTTCGTTAATTATTCCTGTGCCCGCACGTGCTTTTTGCAAAGCAATACGTTGCACATAATCCAGGGGTGCTTCTATTCCATCCCAGGATTCGTCAATATCGATATCAATCACCTCGAATGGCACGTCGATTTGCTTTAGCAATTCCTGACGTCGTGGCGACCTTGAGGCTAGGTAAATTTTCATGGAAATAACCTAGGCGGACTTTTCTAGTCCACCGAATTCTTCCAGCAACTCTTTTATAAACTCATGTATTTGTAGCGTCATAACCGCGAAATCCTGATCAAACTGGGTCGCTTTGTCATTGGTGTCGTCTTCAGCCTGCTCTTGAATAATATCTTCGAAACGTAAACGTTTGATCGAAAAATCATCAGCCAGGACAAAACGAATTGCGTCGCGCCAGATTAATGCCAGTTGAATAACGCGTTTCCCCGCTTTTAAATGACTCAGAATTTCAGCGCTCTCCAGTTCCTGATTTTTACAACGAACTATATTTTTACTCTCACGCGGATTTTGTAATTCACACTCATTATCAAGCTCAAAACTCTTTGGCGCAGTGTCTTGCAGCCAGTGCGTCATCACATTAGCTGCATCGCCATGACATTTTAGTGGCACTACGGGCAAGCTGCCCAACGTAGCGCGCAGGTGATCCATGAATTCCTCGGCTTTATTCGAACTGGCTGAATCAATAACCAGTAATTTATTTTTTGGATCGAAATAGGCATAAACCAGATACGAACGTGTTAACGCACGAGGAAGCAAAGTATGTATGACATCTTCCTTGATCGTGCGTTTTTCATTACGGTAAACACTGCGTGCCTGGGCCGCTTCGAAATCGACAATCTTTTCGTCAACCATTTCATTGATTGCCGCTGGCGGTAATATTTTTTCCTGTTTACGCGCGCATATCATGATGTAGCCCGCGCAACTGTGTGTGTACAGTTCGCTATTTTTACCCAGTGGTGGGACCCAGCCATACCTTGAAAAGTCCATATTTGAACAAGGCGTGAAGTCCTGTTGATGCAGGGCTATTTCCAGTGTTTCCGGGGAGAGGTCTATGTCTTTAGTGAGTCGATATATACGGAGGTTTTTGAACCACATGATGATTATTATTTAAGCTTGTTATAAAAAGAGGCGGATTATCTCGCACCTGTCCTTACACAAGCAAGGCAATTTGCTTGATATTTCCAGCTCGTAACGCCAATGTGTTAATCTTTTAAAAATAATATTAAATGCATTAATACAGATCAGCATGAAATCACCGGTCGATAAACTGTTAAAAAAGAATCGGGAGCTTATCCATTCCGAGATGATGAAAGTTAATTCGCATGTACAAAGAGATGAAAAAAATTCAGAATGGATTGTGAATACACTAACGCTGGATGGCTATGATGTGCCCTTCAGATTCAAACGAAAAAAACAGTACCGAAATCTTAAAGGTGCGCGCGTAAACCTGACTTATTATGCCGGTGTTGAAAATGTTGCAGGATTTGATGTTGAGGTGATGAATGTGGTGCGTATCAGGCAGGCATAGCAGAAGCTGAATTTATGACACTAAAACGTAAATACTATTCAGGCAATAATTTTCGTAGAACAAATTCTATTGAGGAATTACGCCGGGTTGCCCGGCGACAAGTTCCCAACTTTGCTTTTGAGTATGTAGAGGGTGGTTCTGAATCAGAAAGAACATTGCACTGGAATAGTGAAGCACTGGGTGCCATTCGTTTAGTTCCGAATACACTAATCGATACGAGTACGCGCCACCAGCGCACTAATTTATTTGGACAAGAGATAAACTCACCATTGATCATAGCGCCAACCGGCCTTAACGGTATGTTATCGCAGCGGGGCGACATCGCGCTGGCACGTGCGGCGACAAAACTGGGTATTCCTTTTAGTTTAAGCACCCTGTCAAACGTGCGTCTGGAAGATGTTGCCAGGAATGTGGCTGGTCGCTTATGGATGCAACTTTATGTGATGAGTGATCGTGAATTGACAAGCAATATCATCGCTCGTGCGGATGAAGCCGGTTACGAAGCATTAGTCTTCACGTCAGATGCAAATGTATTTGGACACCGCGAATGGGATCAACGTAACTATCGCCAGCCCGGAAAGTTGAGCCTGCGAAATATGATTGATGTCGCCCAACATCCGCGATGGGTGTTTGATGTGCTTGTACCACATGGAGTCCCCCGTTTCGAAAACATTATCGATTTCATGCCGCCCGAAGCACAAAGCGCACAAGGCGGTGTTGCGTTCGTGCCAAAATTATTTGATGCAAGCATTTCATGGGAAGATGTTGCCTGGCTGCGTGAGAGATGGCCACGTAAGTTAATCATAAAAGGCATCCTGAGTGCGGCCGATGCGAGACATGCCGCCGAGTTAGGTTGTGACGGTATAGTGGTTACTAATCATGGTGGCAGACAACTCGATAGTGCGGTAGCGCCAATAGAAGTATTACCTGAAATTGTCGAAGCGGTTGGTAACAGGATGACTGTGATTATCGACAGTGGTTTTCGCCGCGGAACAGATGTCATCAAGGCCATCGCAACGGGTGCCGATGCGGTAATGATAGGAAGACCAACTTTATATGGACTCGCTGCTGGCGGTGAAGACGGCGTGACACATGCGCTCTCTATTTTGACGACCGAGATTGATCGTGTGCTTGGCCAAACTGGTTGTCGATCACTGGAAGATGTAGGTCCACATTTACTGGCATAAATTATTCTCTGTGATAGGGATGGTTTTGCGTAATCGTCCAGGCGCGATAAAGTTGCTCAACTAGCATCACGCGTACTAATCCATGTGGCAGGGTCATTTTTGATAACGACCACATTTGATGTGCTTTCTTTTTTAGACCATCACTTAAGCCATCGGCACCGCCGATGATAATGCTGACGTGTTGTTGTTCGTCATTCCAGCTTTGTAATTGAACGGCGAGTTGTTGGCTGCTGATGGATGTGCCTCTTTCATCTAAACAAATAATTGTGCTGTTTGATGCTAGTGCCGTTTCGATATTGTCTTGCTCTTTTTGTTTATAGTTTTCAGCGTTATTATTTTTACTGCGTATCGCGGGTGTAATCTCAATTAAATTAAATGGAATATTCCTGGGCAAACGTTTTTTATATTCATTAACTGCCGTTTCAATCCATGCCGGCATACGTTTGCCAACAGCAATTAAATCGATCTGCATGCTTAGCTGTTTTCAGCTTTCTCAGATTCTATAGCATCTGCGCCCCAGAGTTTTTCCAGCTGATAATACTCGCGGGTGTCGGGATGCATGATGTGGACAATAATATCGCCCAGATCAACCAGCACCCATTCACCTTCTTTCTTGCCCTCTACGCCTAAAGGTTGAATGCCATGTTCTTTAGCCGCTTCGACGACTCGGTCCGCCATTGAATTGACCTGACGGGTTGAACGCCCGCTGGCGATAATCATGTAGTCGGATATGCTGGTAAGCTTGCTGACTTCAAAGACCGTAACATCAAGTGCCTTGGCATCGTCCAGCGTTTTAAGAATAATATCGATTATTTTTTTAATATTCATGCAGTGTCCATATAAAGGTGATTGTTTTTAATATAAGTTAGCGTCGCAGGTGGTAATAGTTTTTCGACAGATTCATTGTTTGAAAGCAACTGTCGAATCATGCTGGATGAGATATCCAGCATGGGTATTTCAATAAAGTAAATATTGCCCGATAGATTCTTTCTTAAAGTCTCAATTTCTTTAGTTTGATGTCGTTCTATCCAATCCTTAAGTCTTGAAGAAGCAATGCCCACGGATTCGCCCGGACGATTCGCCACTATGATGTGAGCGTAGTCTAATAGTCTTTCCCACTCTTTCCAGCTATCAATTTTATTGAAAGCGTCATCGCCAAGAATTAAACATAAGCTATCGTTTTTAAATTCCTGTCGTAATGATTTCAGGGTGTTGATCGTATAGGAGACTTCGTTACTGTCCAGTTCACGTAAATCAATACTCAGCTGCGCTTCATCATGAATCGCTAATTCCAGCATTGCATATCGATGGGCTGCAGAGGCGACAGGTCTGGAACGATGCGGCGGAATATTAAGGGGAATTAATCTCACCTGATCCAGCTTGAGCTGTTGCATCGCTTCAAGTGCGAGGCGTATATGTCCATAGTGAATTGGATCAAATGTGCCACCCAGAATACCGATTAATGGCATGTTATAGAAAATACAGGCATCGGATTAAGTATGGTAAGAAACAAGGCGATAATCAAACGTTAATGTTCAGGTTCGAATATGTCCGTCTCCGAGGACAATGTATTTTTTCGAGGTTAGGCCTTCCAATCCGACCGGTCCGCGAGCGTGAAATTTATCCGTACTGATCCCAATCTCAGCGCCAAGGCCATATTCAAACCCGTCTGCGAAACGGGTCGATGCATTGACTATGACCGAGCTTGAATCGACTTCTCGTAAAAAGCGCCGGGCGGTTGTCAGGTTTTCTGTGACGATGGCATCGGTGTGTTGCGAACCGTACTTGGCAATGTGTTGCATGGCTTCATCGACATCATGCACGATTTTCAAAGATAAGATAGGCGCGAGGTATTCGGTCGCGTAATCTTCTTCTGTGGCTAACTTGATGTCATTCAATAACTTTGCTGATGCTTTACAGCCACGAATTTCGACGCCGGCTGCTTTATACAAGGGCGCGAGTTTATCGAGGACGTCTGCAGCAATGCTATCAGCAATTAATAAGCATTCCATGGTATTACAGGTACCATAACGTTGGGTTTTTGCATTCAATGCAATACGAGCCGCTTTATCGATATCAGCATTGCTATCAATATAAACATGACAAATGCCATCGAGATGTTTTATTACTGGCATCCGCGCTTCACTGCTGACTCGTTCGATCAGGCTCTTGCCGCCACGTGGCACGATAACGTCAACATATTTCGACATGCGTAGTAATTCGCCAACCGCGGCACGGTCGACAGTGGAAATAACCTGCACGGCTTCTCGCGGCAAATCGGCAGCGACCAATCCCTTGTGTATACATTCCGCAATTGCCTGATTTGAATTCAACGCCTCAGAACCACCACGCAAGATGGTCGCGTTACCGGATTTTAAACATAGGCCTGCTGCATCGGCTGTTACATTGGGTCGTGATTCATAGATGATACCAACGACACCTAAAGGAACGCGCATATTACCTACCTGGATACCGCTTGGGCGCATTGCCAGATCGGTGATGATGCCAATCGGATCGGCCAGGTTTGCAATTTGATTGAGCCCTTCAGACATATCATCAATACGTGCTTCAGTCAGTACCAGTCGATCAAGCAATGCTGTATCAAGTTTCTTCTCTTGCGCCAACTTCAGATCTTCCTCATTGGCCTTGATCAATATTGAACGTTGCTTGTTTATGTTTTCAGCAATAGCGATTAATGCCTTGTTTTTCTGTGCGGTTGTTGCGCGCGCCATCAACCCCGCAGACGATCTTGCGAGTTGACCAAGCTCTTGCATGTAGTGTTTTATATCCATTTTTCGCTATGTTCTTTTGTCAATTATGCTTGTTGAAATTTTGATGTGTTCACGCCTGCGATGGCTAATAATAATGTATTGAACTGATCCCATACTTGTAATTTTTGACTGCTTTTCAGGGTCTTGTCTATTGAGGCACAATAATTCAGCAATTTATCCAACGATCTGCTGCTATGGCGCTTTAATACGGCATTCATCGGTCGCTTTTTTTGATCCCAAATGCGGTAAGAATTAAAAAGGGTCTCCAGATTTGTGCCGGCCTCATGCTGATGCGCTATCGAACACAGTCTTCTAAACTCCCACATTAAGGCACCAAACAGCGCCATCGGTTCCGTGCCTTCGTTGCGTAAACCGTTAAGCATAAGCAAGGTCCTGTCGGCATTACCCAGAAATGCACTTTCGATCATATCGAACACATCAAACCGGGAACTGTCGGCAACGGCATTGATAACATCTTCAATATCAATATTGGCTTTATCAACTAATAAAACCAGTTTTTCTATTTCCTGACGAGCCGCGAGCAGATTCCCTTCAACTTTCTGCGCAATGAGTCTTGCTGCATCAAGTGTCAGACGTTTTTGCCTGGCTTGTACCCGGTTTTGTATCCAGCCCGGAAGTTGTGCCGGATTTACAGGCCAAACTTGTATTAAGGCACCTGCTTTTTCTACGGCTTTTAACCACTTGTTATTTTGTGTGCTTTTATCCATTTTATCTGAGCTGATGATGAGCAGGTTATCTTCATTCAGCTGTTCAGCATATTCCAGTAAAACGCGACCACCTTCTTTACCGGGTTTGGGTGCCGCCATGCGAAGTTCGATTATGCGACGATTGGAAAATAGTGAAAGATTGCCGGTGGCCTGATTAATGGAATCCCAATCAAACGATTTGTCGACATTGAATACCAGTCGTTCATCGTAACCCTGTTGGCGACCGGCTGTTCGTATTTGGTCGATGCACTCGAGTTTTTGTAATGGTTCGTCACCGCTGACAAAATAGATTGGAGCCAACTTTGAGCGCTGCAAATGCATCTCAAGTTGGTCAGAGCGTAAGCGCATTTTTTCGGATTATCTTTATTTATTGTTACGCAATAAAGCTTGTAATCGGCGTAGAACCTGACTTGCTGCAGTACGAATCAGGTCTTCCTGAACGACGCCCTCTTCTGTAAATTTACCCAGTACTGCATTTTCATCGAAGGTAAAATCACGGGTTACATTAACAGGATCATCTTCGACAATGCTTTTTCCATCTTTTTGTGTCGCATCCATCTGGGCATTGTAGGTAATCCGGAATTCCCCGACCTTACCTGTCGCTGCGGAGACACTTAGGACAGCTTTATCAAAGCGTTCTTCTTTTAACGTGACAATGTAATCCGCATTCTGAACGGAATTGGCCAGAGTAACTCCCGAGCCTGCCAGTTGAGCGGTAACTTCCTTGGCGAGTTTCGGCGCACTGGATGGTTTGATATAGATATTCGCGATATCAAAGTTGGTCAACTGTGAACCACGCAGATGAAATCCACATGCTGTGGTTGATAACAGCAGGCATATCATTATCAAACGGGCTTTCATCCAATATCCTCGTGCAGGTTGTTATTCATGTCTTTCTTTGCATCTTACCCTATGATACTACGATGTTCACTAAACGCCCGGGGATTACGATGATTTTTCTGATGGTTTTGCCTTCGATATTGCGTTGAATATTTGCATCTTCCAGCGCCAGCGCCTCGATTTGTTTTTGATCAGCGGTTTTTGCAACGGTAATCTTGCTACGCAGTTTACCATTGACCTGGATCACCAGTTCTATTTCGGCTTGTTCCAGTGCTTCAGGATCTGATTTTGGCCAGCTGGCATCGATCAGCGGTTCATCGTGGCCTAATGTAATCCACAGCTTGTCAGTAATGTGCGGAACAATCGGCGCTAGCAGCAGGGTGGCCATTTCTATGCCTTCGCGCATAATCGCATGGTCATTATCATCTTTTAGTTCAGATCGTGACAAGGCATTAAGCATTTCCATGACGGCAGCGATAGCGGTATTAAACGTATAGCGTCGACCAATGTCGTCGTTGACCTTGTCGATAGTGAGGTGAATTTTTCGACGCACGTCTTTCTGTGCGGTGGTCATCGTCGCCTTATCAAGAACGGTTTGCCGACCTTCATTAATATGGCCGCTGGCTAATTTCCAGAGACGTTTCAGAAAACGGTAGGCACCTTCAACCCCTGCATCAGACCATTCCAGGCTTTGTTCAGGTGGTGATGCAAACATCATGAACAGGCGCACTGTATCAGCACCGTATTGATCAATTAACGATTGCGGATCAACCGTATTGCCTTTCGACTTTGACATCTTTGCGCCATCTTTTAACACCATGCCTTGTGTTAATAAGTTGGTGAATGGCTCGTCGCTCTTTAATAGGCCCAGATCGCGCATTAGCTTGGTGAAGAAGCGCGCATAAAGCAGGTGCAAAATGGCATGTTCAATACCACCAATATATTGATCGACGGGCAACCAGTAATCGGCACGCTCATCCAGCATCGCCTGATCATTGTCAGGACAACAATAACGCGCAAAATACCAGGACGATTCAAAAAAGGTATCAAAGGTATCGGTCTCTCTTTCTGCCGGCCCACTGCCATCAGGGGCATCGACGTTAATAAATTCCGGCATCGATTTTATCGGCGAGCTGATACCTTCGAACGCGATATTTTCCGGCAATACCACCGGTAATTGATCGGCCGGCACGGCCAGCGCACTACCGTCTTTTTTATTGATGATCGGGATAGGACAACCCCAGTAACGTTGGCGCGAAATACCCCAGTCCCTGAGTCGGTAATTAACCTTGCGGTTACCACAATGATTCTCTTCAACGTAATCCGCAATAGCATTAAAAGCGGCTGCTGAAGTCAAGCCATCGAATTGCCCCGAATTTTTTAATATGCCTTTTTCGGTAAAAGCAGATTCAGCCAGATTATGTTCACTGTCATCAACCGGGAAAATGACCTGCTTAATAGGTAGCGAGTATTTATGCGCAAACTCCCAGTCACGTTGATCGTGCCCCGGTACGGCCATAACGGCGCCCGTGCCATAGCCCATCAAGACGAAGTTGGAAACCCACAGCGGAATCAATTCATCGCTGACCGGGTGTCGAACATTTAAATGAAGCGACATCCCTTTCTTTTCCATGGTTTCCATCTCAACTTCGGAAGTGCCACCACCTTTACATTCTTCGATAAATGCACGCAGTCCTACATCATGTTCCGCTGCGGCTTTAGCTAACGGATGCTCGGCAGCGACGGCCATATAACTTACGCCCATAAGCGTGTCCGGACGGGTTGTGTAAATGCGTAAGGTTGCATCTGTGCCATCAACCTTGAAATCAACTTCAAGACCTTCCGAACGCCCGATCCAGTTTGTCTGCATGGTTTTGACCGCATCTGGCCAACCCGGAAGGTTTTCCAGATCGGCTAATAATTCATCGGCGTAATCGGTGATTCTCAAAAACCATTGTGGTATCTCACGTCGTTCAACCGTAGCGCCCGAGCGCCAACCTTTGCCATCAATAACCTGTTCATTTGCCAATACGGTTTGATCGACGGGATCCCAATTCACAACGGAGGTCTTTTTATAGACCAGGCCTTTTTCATAAAGCTGTGTGAAAAACCATTGTTCCCAGCGGTAATACTCGGGGCTACAGGTGGCTAACTCTCTATCCCAATCGTAGGCAAAGCCAAGGCGCTTGAGCTGGCCGCGCATGTAATCGATATTTTCATAGGTCCATTTTGCAGGTGGCACATTATTTTTTATTGCAGCACCTTCCGCAGGCAAACCAAATGCGTCCCAACCCATCGGTTGTAAGACATTTTTGCCTTGCATACGTTGGTAGCGACTGATGACATCACCAATCGTGTAGTTACGTACATGGCCCATGTGTAATTTGCCACTGGGGTAGGGGAACATTGAAAGACAGTAAAATTTTTCTTTATCAGGGTCTTCAGTGACTTTGAAGGCTTTGCTGTTTTCCCACTTCGTTTGAACCGCGGACTCAATTTGTCCTGGTTGGTAATCGTTATCCATTATTTGTTATTCATTATGTAAATTTGTGCAAGCATACATAGCGCAAATCAAACGGACAAGAAACTTCCTTCCAGCCGCGAAGGTCGACGCCTGAAAATTTTTTAGCTTTTAACGGTTAATTATTAATTATGTTTTCACTAATGCCGAGCTTTTCCAGGTTAGCCGTTGCGGCATCAAAGTTGGTCTGCGCTACTTCACGTTGAAGTCCAGCAAGGAAAAAGCGGATTTTAGCCTCCGCAGCAGTATTTTCTCTAATATTGACCAGGAAAAAGTCGCTAGCGCCTTTCTTGAAACGTCT
Organism: uncultured Gammaproteobacteria bacterium; assembly: GCA_938084745.1. Classification (GTDB taxonomy): domain Bacteria; phylum Pseudomonadota; class Gammaproteobacteria; order Eutrophobiales; family Eutrophobiaceae; genus UBA7359. The sequence goes on along the minus strand of CALKEZ010000012.1, from coordinate 97,142 downwards.
TATTTCTGCTTCGCGTAATACGTCTGATTGATTAACCTCGTTTTTCGCAAGCATAAGCAGCTTTTCCGCCGTTCTAAGTTCGAGCAGAATGTTTCTTACCCCAAGCTCTATTTGATCTTGCATCAACCTTTGTTCTTGTCTCAGCGCATCAAATTTTGCCTCATTTTCAGCCAATGCTCCTCGTGCAGCGCGCTGCTCTAATGGGATAGTAAATTTAAGGCCGATTATCACATCCGTTTCATCACGAGAAGAACCGCCCTCTCCAGGCGTGCCTAAAGGCTGATAGATTCCAAAGTCCAAATCCAATCGCGGTAGCAAAGAGTTTTGATTGAGCTCAATACGACGCATTGCTCGAGTAATACTGTTTCTGAGTTGCTTTAGTTCCGGTCTTGATGCATACAAAGCGTTCAAATCCTGTAGCGCGTAGAATTTATCAATAGAGTTTATGCTGGGCTCGTAATCAGGCAACTCCTTCTCTGAGACAATAACAGGGTTGCCCGTGTCATCGCGATAAAATAGGCTCAGTTCATTTGCAGCGATGCCAAAATCGCGCTCAGCATTTGCTAATAAAGACTTTCTTTGGGTAATGTTCTGCAGACTTTCAGTTAAAACAATCGCTGCGCGTGCGCCTTGTTCAACTTCTCTTTTCAGACCGACTTCCCGTTCCAGTGCGATAGATAACAGGTTGCTATAAACCTCGGTTTTTTGTCCTAGTGCAACCCAACGCCAATAAGCAATAATGGCTTTTTGTGCAATACCTATCTTTGTCAGCAATATGTCAAACTCTGCCTCACGAGCTGCTAATCGGGCATCGCTTACATCGAACCGTCTGGGATCTATGTTTCGGTCTCTTAGCAGCGAAAAAAGCACGCCTAGATTAAGTTGACCGCCCGTATTGGTGAATCTTTTATCCTCGTAAACAGGGAACGTCCCATTGGAGAGTTTATAACCACCGTAAACTTGTGCCCCACTGTTTAAATTTAGGTAACGTGAAGCCGTGCCTTCAAGGCTTCGTCCATCATAGTAACCTTCAGCCCAGTTGTAGCTGTCAACTTCGAAGATCAGATCAAAAGCGCCTTCTGCACTTAAGATTCTCGCCTCTGCTGCACGATATCTGGCAATATTTGCAAGTATCTTCGGGTAATGCATTGCGGCTGATTGCAGTACTTTCTCTACAGAAAGCGGACTGGTTTCAGGTATGGCTTCATTATCTTCTGCATACGCAAAAAAAGAGACACAGTAAAAAAGCCATGCTATCGCTATTCTCATCGCCTATTTTTTAGCCCTGATGTTGCTGTCACGAAAATCAGGCGGAAAATTATTGAACAGACGCCATAATTCATACCCTACGATAACAGTTTCAAGCTGTATCCAGCCTCGGACTTTTGAGCCAAATCGAACATAGTTATTGCTAGGCCAGGGATTGTGATCCTCCGGATCCTCTTTTATCAGTATTCTGAAACGACCATTAGTTTGTGCTGATGGGTCAACAGCAATAACGATTCCGCCGAAAGTGCCAATGGCTACGGAGGGCCATCCACTGAATTGCACTACCGGCCAACCTTCAAACTGGAGACGAGCCTTATCGCCTACTTTTACTAAAGAAACGTCACGTCCATCAATATAGAGTTCCGCAACGCGAACGACATTATCAGGGACAAAGGTCGCTATGCTGTCACCAGTAGATACAAAGGTTGACGAATCACCCGCATTGACACGTAAAATAATGCCATCACGAGGTGCACGCACTATTTGTGTAGATTGGCGTGATAAATTGACATCAGCACGAGTTAATTTAGCAGCCGCTACAGCGACAGTTGCAAGCCGTTCCTGAAGTTTTATTTTTGCTTGTTCATAATCTCTTTTGGCAGCGAGTCCTTCATTGAATAACTCCTCTGTGCGTTTTGCGTCTATCTTGGCTGTTTCAGCCACAGCTTCGGCTGCCGCAAGCTGAGCTAAAACCTGATTGCGTTCAGCCTGGAGGCGCTCAATAAGCTGCGGGTCGTTATCGACAATTTTAGCGATAGGATCGTTTGCTTTTACATGGCTGCCGTCACGGATATACCATTTTTGTATACGTCCGGAAACAAAGGCATTTATTTCTTGTGTCAGATCATCCGGATTCAAGGCAGTAATCGAGCCCACTCCGGGCGAAGTTTGTACCCAGGGAGTCATTGTTAGAAATGCAGTGGTTGCAGTGATAATAAGAATAATCAGTAATGCGATTATCCTCATCGGATGCGGTAATTGAATACGGGCAAGTGTCTTAAAGTGGTGTTGATGACGTTCGTGAAACATGTACTTAACTTGCTGTGTCAACGTTATTCACTGAATTCAGAAGACTCAATGTTTGGCTATCAACCTGAAGCTCCAATTCATGTGTATATCCAAGATCCCAACTATGATTGGAAAAATGAATTATTGATGTCACGGATGATTGTTGTATTTTTTCAAATGACCGCTCTAAAACTATTTCCGACACGATATCAAACATTTCTCCCAATATAAGCACTTTTGGCTGCGCTAGTATTGCTGCTGCCAATTTGAGTTGCGCTATCTCACTGACAGAAAGCGGCCAGCCACTTTCTGTGATCCGTGTATCTATACCGTCTTCCAGTTGGACAATGACCGCTTCCAGTCCGGTAAGATCAATGACGTCCAGTAAGTTATCGTTTTGTAAGTTGTCACTCTGAACTTCCAAATATTCACGAATTGTCATTTCAACTACTCTGGGTTGATCTAGCATCATTATTTCTCGGCGTAGGACGATAGCGGGAATGGAGTGCACATCTCTGCCACCGATCATAAAAAAGCCGGATTGAGGAGTTTCCTGTCCTTTAAGGAAGCCAGTTAATACCTGTTTGACGTTATATTGTTTGTCTTTGATTAAAACTCTAGCGCCACTAGGTATCTCGAAATTCAGATTTAATTTTTGCCTAGCAAAAGTACCGCTGGCATTAACAAATTTTAATGATGCGTCTCCTTTAATACGCGACGATTCAGTAACCGAGTCCTCTTGATCGATCAATTGGAAGTTATTAAGCTCATCAATGGCACCACATAGGTCATAAAAGTACACGAGGTATATGCCGAATTGAGAGATGCCATAAAAAACTACCGAGAGAACCAATTCCGCCGCGACTAACTGGCCCAGATTGAGCTGTCCTTGCATCACTAGCCATCCGCCTAAACCTAGAAGTATTGCGCTACCCGCAGCATAAATAAACAGGAAGCATAGCGTCTGACTAAAGTACTGTCGAAAATGACGAATATGTTCTTGAATATATTTCGATGTAAAGTAATCCGTTTTCTTTAAGGCGGTTGCTACCTGGAGTTCAGATTTATAAAAACCGTCAGAGCTACCAATTTCTTCCAGCCATTCGGCTGTTGCATGTTTATGGTGTGACAGTTGGACAGCACTTAATACAGCACGTTGACCCCATATGGCCCAAACTAACCACAGCAATAATATAATTGTAAGATTAAAGATCAAAAAGTAGGGGTGGTAGAGGGAGACGACAACAAACCCGACAATAGCTTGCAAGACAACCGTAAATCCGCCAACAAGTAAACCAGGCATCATTTTTTGCACTATGATGATATCGAAATACCGATTAAATAGAGCCCTCTTTCCGGCATTATCAAAAAAAGGGTTGGTAGCATAAATTGTTCTTAACGCAATTTTGGCAACCATGCGCGCATAAAATCTTCGACTGAACATATCCATAAGATGAAGTCGAAGAGCGACTACCAGGGAAGCAAATATGAGCAATACGAAAAGTGTTACTGATAAAACAATGAGAGGTGTTCTTAGTCCGGTATTTGCTACGGTATTTACCAGCATTTGAACGGTTATGGGTGTTGCTAGAGACAGCACACTAATGCCTATCCCGTAGATGACAGCCAGAAAATAATACGGTTTTTCATCAGACAGTATGGAATGCATCATTCCAATAACGTCGCCAAAGGTCAGTTTTTTCTTTGCGTCTGCAGGAATGTGGCGGTTTAGATTTGACTAAATCAAGTTATCTCAAGCTCAACAAAATATTGTTACATAGAGTTTTATAAAGTGCGTGCAAGCCACGTCTCGGGATGTCTCACCTTTAACGATATTGTATTTTGACATATTCAATAATATCCCGCCCTCTCTAATTAGTAGTAGCGTTATAGTTCTTTAAAGAAAAGTCTTAATTTATATATCTTGTTCGAGAGCGGCGTCTATTTAATGCACTCTTTATATACTGAAATCAATAGACATTATTATATACTATGAAGTTCATGAGCGTATTTAATTCATCAATAGTACTAGTTTAGTAATTAAGGTCTGAGTCCATCAAAAAAGGCCTCCGAAGAGACCTTGATTATTAGAACTACCTAGAGTGTGTGGGGTTATTCTGAGGTACTTAGCATTTCTCGGTGTTTATCAACCATGCCTTGCCCGACGCCTTTGACATTAGTCAACTCATCTATCGATTTGAAGGGGCCGTTTTCTTCACGGTAAAGGATAATGGCTTCTGCCTTTTTTTCTCCAACGCCCTTGATGACAGACATCAAGGCTTCCTTGTTAGCGGTATTAATATTAATAGATTCCGCACTGAAACTAACTACGGGTAATGCGAGTAATAGGCTGAGTAATATCGAGTTAAACAGTTTCATAGTAAATCTCCTTATATTATTTATGTGTTATTCAATTAACACGTCTCGATACTAGCATTGCCCCGCTTATAGCAACATTCCCTGTTTTGGGTAATTTATATGAGTTAATAACTCATAGTTTTGGATTATTTTTAACGCGACTAAATAAAAACTTTACTGTGAGGTGAGGATGTTGAAAATCAGCAATACAATAGCGCAGTTTGATTATTAAAGTATGTCGATTTCTCCTCTAAATTCTTTCTCAAGAGCATCCTGAAAAAATACACTTAAGCTACGATAGAATGATCTTAGCGGAGATGTGTTACGCCAACATAATGCATTGTCACGATATATGGTTTCGTCTTCCAGTTTAAGCACGTGCAGCTTGTCTTTGCTTCTTATTTCTGAGCGGACATACAAGGCTGGTAAAAATGCAACACCCATACCCATCTGCACCATTTGCCTGATAGCATCAAGACTTGTCCCTTCGTAATCTCTCATTAATCTAGCATTGAATTTTTTGCAAAGCTCCTCTACTTGGGCATAAAAAAGGTGATGTGTTTCGATAGTCAGGACTTCTAGTCCTTCAAGCTGATAAGCTTTTATCGTTTTACCTTTCGCCAGGCGATGGTCTTTATTCAACACTAAATAAATGGGTTCTCTAAACAAGGTCTTTACGGTTATAGATAAGTTATCGACGGGCAGTGTCGTTAAAACCAAATCATAATCACCCGCCATGAGGCCTTCATGAAGTAGCGTAGGCACTTGTTCACGAACAAAAAATTTTACACCTCTAAATTTTTTATGTAGTGAAGGCAAGACTCTCGGCAAACTATAAGGGCCTAACGAAGGGCTAGTGCCTAGTCGAAAAGTACCTGATGGGCCATTTTTTACATAATTTGCTGCATCAATTATCGATTCAGCTGCATTTATAGCCTGATTCGCTTCACCAATTAATTGTCTGCCTATCGGTGTTAGTAAAACTCCGCCTCTGTTTCGTTCGAACAACACTATGCCTAGCGCATTTTCCAGGCCTTTTAGTTGTGCACTCAGGGAGGGTTGAGAAATTTTCAGCTCTCTTGCCGCTTGCCGCAAACTTTTGTGCTTGGCCGCAACCAGATAATATCTGAGCTGCTTTAGAGAGATATTTAATTCCTTCATGCCATGTATAGCATCTCGTCAGTTTATTGGTGTGAAAGGATTATCCTATCATAAATCACATATTTTTAATAAAATTTTATCTTTATAGTTGTCTATGAACATGACCTAAATAGCGATCAAACTTGTTCATAGTATGGCTAATCAAGATAAGAGGACCAAGAATGGAAAAATTAATATCAGGACTAGCAAAATTTCAAAAAACCGAGTTTCAAAAAAATAAATCACTATTCAAAAAACTGGCGAATAAACAAGAACCTGAAACTCTCTTTATCACTTGCTCTGACTCTCGAATAGATCCTAATTTGATCACGCAAACAGATCCCGGTGAACTGTTTATATGCCGTAACGCAGGCAATATCGTCCCGCCACATTCATTAGTTACTGGGGGAATCACAGCCTCCATCGAATTTGCGGTGATGGTTTTAGGTGTTAAACACATAATTATCTGTGGGCATACTGACTGTGGCGCGATGAAAGGGGCAATGAATCCTGAAAGCGTTGCCTCTCTTCCGCATGTTTCAAATTGGCTGTCCAATTGCTCAGCGGCGATAGAGATTGTTAAGGCCAAGAACGGTAAGCTAAGTCATGCACATTTGCCTGAAGTGACTCAAGAAAATGTATTAATGCAAATCAAGCACCTGGCGACGCATCCGTCTGTCGCGTCCAAAATGGCGTCCGGTGAATTGGATATCCATGGTTGGGTTTACGACATCCCTAATGGGGAAGTCAGTTGTTACGATCCGATACAGCAGGAATTTATCTCCATACAAAAGTACTACGACAGGTTTTACAGCGCTAAAAAAAATAGCGCATAAACAAACTATTGCATTTATAAATTAAGTAACGGACATCCTCATCCATGATTAAATTAAACACTTCCCATCTACGTGGTGATATTTTTGGCGGTCTAACGGCCGGCGTGGTAGCTCTTCCACTCGCATTAGCTATGGGGGTAGCTTCAGGTCTTGGTCCTATTGCCGGTTTATACGGTGCAATTTTCGTTGGGTTTTTTGCCGCACTATTTGGCGGAACCGAATCTCAGATATCGGGCCCTACCGGACCGATGACCGTGGTTGTCGCAGGACTCGTGGCCAGTATTGCAGCTCATCCAGATCTGAGTGGTAACGTAGCATTGATCTTTACTGCAATTATGTTGGCCGGTGTTTTCCAGGTTTTCATGGGTGTCTTTAAGCTTGGTGACTATATAAGGTTAGTGCCTTACCCGGTCATTAGCGGTTTTATGAGTGGTATAGGCGGTATTATTATTATACTGCAGATAAGCCCTCTGCTTGGGCATGCCGCACCAGCAGGGACTGTCGATGCTTTGTTTTATGCGCCTACAGCAGCCAGTGACATGAATATCATGACGCTTTTTCTTGGCGCTTTGACGTTATTTATCGCCATGAAATGGCCGGCAAAGTTGGGTAAATTTATTCCCGGACCATTAGCGGCGCTTATAATTGGTACTGTTTTGAGTTTGTTCTTCGGCGCAGTTCCCATCCTGGGGAATATCCCTAGCGGATTGCCACAAATCCATTTGCCGCAAATCACGACAGTATCTTTATTTATCATAATTGAAGCGGCTTTTGTGCTCGCGCTACTTGGTTCTATCGATAGTCTGCTTACGTCATTGGTCGCCGATAATATGACGCGAACGAGACATGACTCAAATAAAGAGCTGATTGGTCAAGGCATTGGTAATGCATTCGCCGGATTGTTTGGTGGCGCACCGGGTGCCGGCGCAACGATGCGAACAGTCGTTAATATCAGGACCGGCGGCCGCACAAAAATATCAGGCATGATACACGCCCTTTTTCTCCTGGCGGTAGTTCTTGGGCTTGGGGCACAAGCCTCATATATACCCAATGCTGTGCTCGCCGGTATTCTGGTTAAGGTCGGTTTAGATATTATTGACTGGAACTATATCAAAAATTCTCATAAAGGCCCGGCCTGGGATCTGGCCTTGATGGTCATCGTCTTGGGGCTAACGATTTTTGTTGACCTTATTACTGCAGTAGCGGTTGGCGTAATACTCGCTTCCATCGCATTTGTTAGACAAATTGCAAGAACACAAATGGAACGTTTAAAACAGACAGATCTCATCCTTCATTCCGCGACCGGTAGAGAAAAAGAAATACTCGAACAGGCCGAAGATCTCATCACTATCTTCGATTTTAATGGTCCTCTTAGTTTTGGTGCCGCCGCTGATTTAGGTCACCATGCACGTTCCCAATTAGAAGGTGGGGCGCACTCAATCATTCTCGATTTTACGCGCATGCCTACTCTGGATGTTTCCGCCGCATTAGCAATCGAAACCATTACTGGTGACGCTAAGCACCAAAACCGTAAAGTTTATAAATGCGGAATGAATGATGAAGTTTTAGGTGTCTTGAAAGCGCTAGAGGCTGACAAGCACGTTCCAGAATCGGATCACTTCGCTACGCGAGAGCAGGCCCTGGAAGCCGCATTTGCGAATCTACCAAAATAAAAAACTCTCCTGAAAACGCGTACTAGAAAGGTATCTATAAATTTTAGAGTAATTGATGGATCGTCACGCATATGGCCACGTAGATAAGGCGTCATTTGAGAGGACGCATCAATCAATAGCGCAATAAAACGTAAAAGCGGGGATCATAAGGAATGCCTCCATTCCCGGTTCAGGTATCGTAAACAGGAACACCTAAACGAAAGATAATGGTAAACAAATTTTCTAGCCGGGTTGTTGATAAATTCTGGACCATGTTGTGATGCTCAATATTCGTGTCTCTTTGGCGTTGTGTTTGCTGTTGCCGGCGATTGTTTTTGCGGATACAGATACCAGGTCAAGCTTATGGACGATGTCGCTGAACCGGTTTCAGTTCACTGAACAATATCGCGGGTTTCTGGATATTCAGCCACGATTTACTGTTGCTGATATTCCCGGGGGCGATAATGGCAGTATCGATACAGTATTGATCAGGGGCGCGTTGGGTTATCAACTCAACCCTGATATTGGCATCTATCAAGGTTATGCGATTATTCCTACCTATGATCCGGATAAAGTTGAGCATCGTTCATTTCAGGAGTTGCTTGCAAAGCAATCTTTAACGGGTACTCATGAACTGATGCACCGTATACGCCTGGAGCAACGCTTTATCGAGGGCGTTGATGACGTCTCTCTGCGTTTTAGGTATTTTGCTCGTTTCATTTACCCTTTGAATGGAATACATGACAATCTATCATTAGCTATTAATGAAGAGGTGTTTATACATTTAAATGATACGGATGGTGGACCCCGGTCAGGATTCAATCAAAATCGTTTTTTTATTGGATTGAATTACAGAATATCGAAAAACTTCGCTTTTGAGACGGGTTATCAAAATCAATATGTAGCAGGTCAGGGTAGCGCAGATGATGTAGTCAATCACATTGCCTTTATCGGTATGCAATCAAGCTTTTCTTTAATCGATTAAACATACATTGTTATTTATCAGAGAATTCCGGGTTTCATTAGCCTTAACTTCGATGATCTATTTTCACCCAATTAAACCCCTGTTCTAGCGGATTTTGATTATATTTCTGAAGGCGGTCTGGAATCGGAGGTTAGTGCTCTAAAGAGGAGTATGCCTGATTCGCCACTACCAGTGGTGCCAGAATCCCAATCCCATTTGCTGTTACGCCAGGCAAGTTATTCGTGTGCGCTGTGATGTAACAACATTTTCAGCCCCCGCCTACCGACCTTATGCTCTTCAAGGCATCTTTAGCATCCCGACTCTCTCATCTTAATGACGTCCTGTCATTGATATTAGCGGATCCTTACGCGTCATTATTAAATAGCCAAATCCAGAGATTCTGCCAGACCAACCATAGATTCGATTCAATCTGCTCTTTCACAGCACCGTGGGCATTATGCCGCTCTGAGCAGACAGTCATAAAAATGTAATATTTCTGACGCTAGCTTGTCATGCAAACACACGAGAATGCCATCAAGGTTATTTCATAGAAATACGCCTGACACACGTTATTTAACTATGGGGAATAAGTAGAACTGGTTAAAAGACTTTTGCCATAGATTATTTTAACAAAATTAATTAATTGTAGGATTTAAATATGAAATCGTTCCGAACATACACGAAGTTTTTTCGCACGAGCGTTGTTTTTATCCTCGCAGCAGTGAGTTTTTCTGCAAATGCTGCGGATAAGGCACTGCTTGATATTTTATTAAACAATGGCGCCATTACCGAGAGCCAACATAAAGAGCTGATGCAGAAACCCAGCCTGAGTAGCAAGGATTTCGGTGTATCGACTGCTGCTACAGAGGCTGAAGTGGAAGAAATCGTTGATCGCAAAGTTAGCGAGGCAATGGATCAAAAACTCGATAAGCATATCGACACTAAAGTTGAAAAAACCGTCAATGACCAGGTCGCAAAGAAGGTAGATAACGAGTTCCCCGTGAAAGTCAGCCACGGTAGTAAAGGATTTCGGTTTGAATCGCGCGATGGTAACTGGCAGACGAACCTGCAGTGGCGTGCACAGCTACGCTATACCAGCCCATACAGAAGTGATCCTCGCAGTATCGCCAATTTTGAAAATGATGATACACAAAACACTTTCGAAGCACGCCGGCTTCGAATGAAGATTGGTGGCTACGGATTTCGCCCCTGGATTGGCTATTATTTTGAGGTCGATCTGGAACCAACGCGTAGTACCAGTAACAGCAGTTCTAGCGCGAGTTCACGCGTTATCGATTGGCGTATAACATTGGATAAATGGGAAGAGTTGGCTCTACGAGTTGGTCAGTGGAAAATCGATTACAACCGAGAGCGTGTTGATTCCTCTGGTCGGCAGCAGTTTGTCGAGCGTTCTATAGTCAATCGACAATTCACAATCGATCGCCAGGTTGGTGTGCAATTACGTGGTCGTTTGTTCAAAGAAACGCCTGCTGATTTGCGCTACTACGTCGGCGCTTTTACTGGTGAGGGCCGTGGTGTACGTAACGATGATGAAGATTTGATGTACATGGGTCGACTGCAATGGAACTTTCTTGGTCGTGACCTTAAATGGAAACAAACGGACGTGGAATATACGGAATTGCCCACCGGAAGTCTTTCATTTGGCGCAGCGACAAACAAAGGCCGCTGCACCCGTTGGTCATCCAGTGGTTGCGGCAATCTTAGTGGTTTCGCTAGCCCGGGTACTGCCACCAATGGGCAATTCGAAGTCGAGCAATATACGCAGGGCTTTGCATTCAAGTGGAAAGGATTATCCATCCAACAGGAATATCACTGGAAAGAAATTGACGATACCGCTAATAACACCACCAGCGATATGGAAGGTGCTTACGTGCAATCCGGTTACTTTTTCCACCACCTCATTCCAGCTATACCTAAGGAACTCGAGCTTGCGGCGCGCTACGCCTTCGTAGATGAGCCTAACTCGGCTAATGTCCTTGTTAATAATAGGCGTGAAGAGGTCACCATCGGCGCAAACTGGTTTTTTGCCGGGCATAACAACAAGCTTACCGCCGACTTTTCGTACCTGTCTTTGGATGACGCTGTAGTAAACCGACAAGTTAATGACAATCGGTTTCGCGTACAGTGGGATGTATCGTTCTAAGCCACCATGCCAGGCTGGCAGGCCTGACCATCTCTTTAGCCTGCCAGCCTGGATAATTTGATAGGCCGACTTCCCGGCAATGTCGTTTTTTGCGGTTGGAAGAGGAAGCAAATAGGCCGCGGTTTGATATTGCTGCAACTGATCCGATTTCAATCGCGCGTATTAAAGTCGTTAATTCTGTCTATCGTGCTTTAAGCTAGATGTCTTCTTTCATTATTAAGGTCTTTTGTGTAATGAAGTTGTAATATTCATCCTTTCTAATACGTTGCATGTATGAGTCCGAAATAAATATTGTGAAAAACAAGATACTGATCATCGAAGATGAGGAAGCTATTCGTGACATGTTGGGCTATGCCCTGATGAAAGAAGGGTTTCTCTGTGATGAGGTTGGCGATGTCGAACAGGCAAGGACTACAATAGAGGTAAATCGGCCTAACTTGATATTGCTCGACTGGATGCTGCCCGGCATGAGCGGTATTGATTATGCCCGGCGTTTACGCAGTGTGCGGGAAACCCGGGATATTCCCCTCATCATGCTTACAGCAAAAGGTGAAGAAGCCGATAAAGTTAAAGCCCTGGATACCGGTGCCGACGATTACATTACCAAGCCATTTTCCACAAAAGAGCTCATCGCCAGAGTAAAAGCAGTGTTAAGACGTTACTCGGATGGTGCCGCCTCCGGTGTGATCGAGGTTAATGGTTTACTGCTGGACTCCGAGACCTATCGTGTATCAGCGGATAATCAGGTGATCGAAATCAGTCCAACTGAATTTAAGTTGCTACATTTCTTTATCACCCATCCGGAACGGGTGTATAGTCGTTCCCAGTTACTGGATCATGTTTGGGGTGAAAATGTTTACGTTGAGGAACGTACGGTGGATGTCCATATACGCCGACTCAGGAAAACGCTTGAACCCTTTGGATTTGATAAATACATCCAGACCGTACGTAGTGTGGGCTATCGTTTTTCAACACGTTAATCTAGCAAGATCATGAAGTACGATATCTGGCGTTTCCTGAGCGTACTTTTTCTTAGTAGCCTTGCGGGTATTGTTACCAATCATTTTTCCTTGTGTTTAATCGCGGGTTTGTTGTTTTTTATCTGGTGGCAATACCGGGAGTTCTCGAAAATACTGCGCTGGTTAAAAAAACGCCAGGAAGTCAGTAGTCCCTCGCAAACAGGCATTGTTGACGAAACGTGTCGTGAAATTGATTACCTTCGAGACAGAAATAAATCACGCAAACTTAAACTTTCGGGTTATTTAAAACGCTTTCAGGAAGGCACCGCGGCCATACCTGATGGGGTAATCATCCTCGGTGAACATGGCGAGATTGAGTGGGCTAATGCCAAAGCCCAGGAATATATGGGTGTTATCTGGCCTAAGGACGGTGGTTTGCGCTTATCCAATCTGGTGCGTTACCCACGCCTAATCAAATACCTGAATGCAAGTGATGCTGAACTTGAAAAAGGCTTACAAATTACTTCGCCAGTAAATATCAAGCTTGTGCTTGAGATTCGTATTTCGCCATATGGCGATACACAAAAATTACTGGTTGCCAGAGACGTTACGGCAATCTCGCGCACGCACCAGATGCGCAAGGATTTTATTGCCAATGCGTCACATGAATTGCGTACCCCCTTGACGGTAATATCCGGCTATCTCGAAAGCTTCATTGATGATGCGCAATGCCCACCTGAGTGGGTCACTTATATTAAACAAATGCGATCGCAAGCAACACGTATGCAACGTCTGATTCAAGACCTTATGCAGCTTTCGAGTTTGGAGTCAGGTTCAAGCAACGCCATTCATGATGTTATTCCGGTCCCTGACATGCTGCTATCGATAGCAAACGAAGCACGGTCATTAAGCGGCTTTATGAACCATGAGCTCACGCTTGATATCGATAACGAATTATTTCTAAAAGCTAATCAACAGGAAATATACAGTATATTTTCTAACCTGGTGTTTAATGCGGTCCAATATACCCCCGAGTATGGACACATAGCTCTGGCGTGGTATGAAGATGAAGCCGGTGCACATTTTAGCGTTCGTGATAACGGGCCGGGTATTGCGCCTGAGCATATACCAAGATTAACCGAGCGTTTTTATCGCATTGATGCGGGTCGGTCCAGGGAAAAAGGCGGTACCGGCCTGGGTTTGGCCATCGTTAAACATGCCTTGGCCCGTTATGACGGTAACCTGGTTATCGAAAGCGATTTGAATAAAGGTAGTCTCTTCTGCTGCGATCTGCCGAAATCGCATATAGTGCGCTCAAACAATCAGACAAAGAGAACCTTGAGCGCATAACACACTTCAGGCGTGCATGGTTTTGACCGATTAGTATTTGGTTTTCAGCGTTTTGTAATGAAACTGTAATACTATTTACACTACCTTGTCATTTCCCTGCTCAATAATCCTTCCATCAATTTAAAGATCACATGAAATTCGTTCTATATCTCAAGGAGATAAATTTAAATGACTATTAAGAGGCTCTCTGCAATTTTTATTGCGCTCTCAGTAACACTGCCATTATCGTCCATGGCGCAAGACAAGATTGATGCTGGATTGCCTGATTATACCAAGGCTAGCGGTGTTTCCGGCAACATTAGCAGCGTCGGTTCCGATACTCTCGCGAACTTAATGACGTTTTGGGCCGAAGAATTTAAACGTCTCTATCCTAACGTTAATGTTCAGATACAAGCGGCAGGTTCGTCTACTGCGCCACCCGCTTTAACCGAGGGCACGTCGAATTTCGGACCGATGAGTCGCAAAATGAAAGACAAGGAGCTAGCGTCGTTTGAATCCAAGTTTGGTTATAAACCAACAGCGATTGCCGTCGCTATCGATGCGCTTGCTGTATACGTCAATAAAGACAATCCAGTCGAAGGTTTATCTATCCCACAAGTCGATGCCATGTTTTCGGCAACGCGTAAATGTGGTTATGCCAATGACATTTCCACCTGGGGTCAACTGGGTTTAACCGGTGACTGGGCCAGTCGTCCAGTTCAACTCTATGGACGTAATTCAGTGTCAGGTACCTATGGTTACTTTAAAAAGAAAGCGCTATGTAAAGGTGACTATAAGGACAGTGTTAATGAGCAGCCAGGTTCAGCTTCTGTTGTGCAGGGTATAACCAAATCCTTAAATGGCCTTGGTTATTCCGGTATAGGTTACATGACTTCAGGCGTTAAAGCTGTGCCATTAAGCAAAAAAGACGGCGGTGAATTTATTGCGGCAACCCCAATCAATGCTTCGGCAGGTACCTATCCATTAGGTCGTTTCCTGTACGTCTATGTGAACAAACGGCCCAATAGACCGTTGGCTCCTCTGGAAAGCGAATTTATCAAGATGATTCTTTCTAAAGCGGGTCAACTCGTCGTCGTGAAAGACGGCTATATTCCACTGCCTGCCAAGGTCGCTGAGAGAGAATTGGCAAAAATAGCCAACTGATTACTGTATTTTAAAAGCTTTCCCTTAAAGTAATATCACCCCGCCCCGGCGGGGTTTTTTTATCTCCATGGATGGAGAGTATGTCGCGAGAGGACAGGAGTCCGAAGCGACATCTTTCAGCAACCTCGATGTTAAATTCAGGATGCGCAGGAGCGGCGTCTTTCAGGATGGCGGCATGTTAAAAAGTAACGCTGACAGGAGTCCGAAGCGACGTCTTTCAGCATCCGCGATGTGAAATCTGGATGCGCAGGAGCGGCTTCTCTCAGATAGTGGTCCGTTAAAAAGTAACGTTGACAGGAGTCCGAAGCGACGTCTTTCAGCATCCTCTTTGTTGAACTACAATAGTTTGAATGATGCCATCTATAAAATTGCATAATTACTAACCCGACAAATTTTCCTTTAACCCTTGTTTCTCCAATAAGCTAAGCAAATGCCCCTAAACAAAATCGCAATCATTACAGGAAGTAGCCGAGGTATCGGCGCTGAAACGGCCAAACTCTTTTCAGAGCATGGATATGCTGTTTGTTTAAACTATATTTCAAATGATTCTGCCGCAGATAAAGTTAAGTCTGAGATACTGGAAAAAGGCGGAAAATGTATTGCCGTAAAAGCAAATGTTGCTGTCGCCGCTGAAGTCGAAACATTATTCAGGGCGGTTGATGATGAATTCGGGCCATTATCCGTATTAGTAAATAATGTCGGAATCCTGCGCAAGCAATCTCGATTGGAAGCTATCTCTGAAGATCGCTTTATAGACGTTCTTCTTACCAATGTAATGAGCTGTTTTCTCTGTAGCAAGGAAGCTGTCAAGCGCATGTCGAAAAAGCAGGGCGGTATGGGAGGCGCTATTGTAAATGTATCTTCGCGTGCGTCCACGACGGGTTCCCCAAACGAGTACGTAGACTATGCCGCCTCCAAGGGCGCAATCGATACGCTGACTAAAGGGCTTGCGCTTGAAGTCGCAGATGAAGGAATCCGCGTTAATGCCGTCCGTCCCGGTTTGATTTATACCGATATGCATGCCTCTGGCGGTGAACCGGATCGTGTTGATAGACTCAAGAATAGAGTCCCTATGCAAAGAGGCGGTAACGCTATAGAAGTAGCTGAAGCTATTTTATGGCTGGCATCGGATAAGTCATCTTATGTCACCGGAACCTTTGTCGATCCTGCCGGAGGGCTATAATGTGCAGCAAATAACCCCATGCAGCTGCCTAATAACGCCTGAACCACCGATTTCGCCGCTTTATATTTGACTTGTAACAAGACTGTCACAAACCAAATCTAGAATGTCGGCATGAATACAGATGAAAATCTGATCGAGCCCTTGCGGCATGATTTTAATTCGCCGGCATCGCTAAAATACCGCAAATGGCGCCATGTAAAGGACGTTGCTACGCGCTATTTAATGGCGCTTGGCGGTGTTAGTGTCATTATCGCCATTGTTCTGATCGCGTTTTACCTGCTTTATGTCGTGATCCCGATGTTTAAATCGGCGGAAATAGAACACATTGCCGCTTATAGCGTGCCAGGTGACAGCAATACCGAAACGCTCTATTACGCGATGGAAGAACAGCGGGAAGTGGGTTTGCGGATTAATGACCTGGGCCAGGCCATCTTTTTCAATACCAGCGATGGTGAAATCAGAGACATTGTTACACTGCCCCTGCCTCCCGATACCTCAATTTCGACTATAGCAAATGGCGATTTAACCCAGAGGATGATTGGTCTGGGTTTGTCAGATGGCAGCGTATTATTTTTTCAACACAATTATAAGGTGACCTTTCCTGATGATGTGCGTTTGATTACGCCCGGCATTTACTATCCGTTTGGTGCGCAAGCTATTCAGGTTAATCAAGCGGGCGATCCGGTAAAACATCTCAGTGTGCAATATGATAGTGAGCAGGCAACGCTCACTGCGCATGGATCCGATACCAGCGTCAGGATTGTGAATCTCCTGAAAGAAGAATCAATGTTGAGTGACGAGGTTGAGATTACGCGTGAGGATAGTGAACTTAAGCTTGATACAGCGGGTGTCGTTGGGCTACGGCTTGATGTTGAACAACGTGAACTTTATGTCGCTGATCAATCGGGCAATATATATTATTACGATGTCACTAATAAATCAGCGCCACATTTAATTCAAAAAGTTAAAGCGGTTAAAGACGGTATTAACATTACTGCAATCGAATTTTTAGCCGGCGGCATCTCTATATTAGTCGGTGATTCAAACGGGAAAATTACGCAATGGTTTCCGGTCAGAGATGATGAAAACAACTACACGTTGCAGAAGATCAGGACGTTTGAAGAGCAAACAACACCTATTACCGCGATTGCGCCTGAATATGCGCGCAAGGGTTTTGTTGCTGTTGATAAAAGAGGTGAGATGGGTATTTACCATACAACGGCACACCGCACTGTATTACTCGAACAGGTTGATGAGCATGCGTTAAATTCGATTGTGTTGTCTCCGAGAGCCAACGCGGCACTGATCGAAAATGATAAGAAACAAATTCAATTTTGGCACTTACATAATGAGCATCCGGAAATATCCTGGCAGTCTATCTGGGGCAAGGTTTGGTATGAAAGCCGCGATCAACCTGAATACATCTGGCAATCATCTTCAGCCAGCAGTGATTTCGAACCTAAATTCAGTCTAACGCCACTCGCTTATGGCACCTTCAAAGCCGCATTTTATGCGATGTTGTTTGCGGTGCCTTTGGCGATATTAGGCGCGATGTTTACGGCTTACTTTATGGCGCCAAAGATGCGCCAAATTGTCAAGCCAACGATCGAAATCATGGAGGCCTTACCCACGGTTATTCTTGGGTTTCTGGCTGGTCTGTGGCTGGCACCGTTTGTTGAGTTACATTTGCCGGGTATGTTTATCATGCTCTTCCTCGTGCCATTAAGTGTCTTGCTAGCTGCGGCAGCCTGGGAATGTATTCCCGACCATATTAAGCACAGGGTGCCTGAGGGTTGGGAAGCGGCGCTCCTCATCCCGGTGATAATTCTTGCTGTAACAATCTCAATTCAAATCAGCTTCCCGATTGAAAGCCTGTTTTTTGGTGGCAATTTACCCTTGTGGCTGAGCCGTGAAATGGGAATAACCTATGATCAAAGAAACTCACTGGTTGTTGGCTTTGCCATGGGTTTCGCGGTAATCCCCACGATTTTTTCTATCAGCGAGGATGCGATCTATAGTGTCCCCAAGCATTTAACCACCGGCTCGTTAGCATTGGGCGCTACCTCGTGGCAAACCATGGTGCGCGTTGTCTTACTAACAGCAAGCCCGGGAATTTTTTCGGCCATCATGATCGGCCTTGGTCGTGCTGTCGGAGAAACGATGATCGTGGTTATGGCGACTGGTAATACCGCCATCATGGATATGAGCATCTTCGAAGGCTTTCGCGCCATGTCGGCAAATATCGCAGTTGAGATGCCAGAAACAGAAGTGAACAGTACGCATTATCGAATTTTGTTCCTTGGCGCACTGGTCCTGTTTGCGGTTACCTTTTTCTTCAATACGATTGCCGAAGTTGTTCGACAACGCTTACGTACTAAATACAGCTCACTTTAATGAAACTAAAAATAAAAAACTGGTTTGATACAGGAGCGCCGTTCGTCTGGTTAAATGCCGGCGCGGTGTCTATTTCTATCATTATGGTGGTCGGTCTGATTTTATTGATCGCGGTGCGTGGCCTCGGTCATTTCTGGCCTGCTGATGTTGCCGTGTTTGACTATTATGCTGAGCCTGGCGATGCACCCGTTCGACTAATGGGTGAAATGGTCGATGAAGAAGTCGTGTCACGATCACGCGCGGGCAATCCGGGTTATGAAGGCGAGACTATCCAGCGTAATTTAATCAAGACCGGCAACCGGGATATATCAGGTCTGGATTTTCGCTGGATACTTGATGCAGGCATAAAGAACAAAGCCTATCCCGATAATTCTATGGTGGTAGAACGTCGCGAATGGGGAAATCTCTATGCGTTTTTGACCTCTATTGAGCTGGATGGCCAGCAATACAACAATGAAAGTGGCAATCTCTGGGATAGGTTTCAGGAGACCATTACAAAAAATAACGGCATCTATGCAGATATTAAGCACATTGAAAAAGACTTGATTGGTGCTATCAATTACAAGATGGAGCGTTTACGTCTAAAGGAGCGCGGCCTGGAGTTAAAATCACAAAAGACGCCAGAGAAAGTAGCCGCACTGGTCCAGCAACGAGAAGTACTGCAACTTGAATACGACAGTTATACGGCGGAATTGGAGCGGCTGTATGGCATCTTGAATGGTTCCAGCTTCACGGCTAAAACAGCAGAGGGAAAAGAAATCAAGATTGCTTTAGCCAAGATTGTTCGTGCTTATCAACCCAATGCCATGGACATTTTCGATAAATCAATTTTTTACCTGGAAAAGTTTTGGGAGTTTTTGTCAGACGATCCGCGCGAAGCCAACACGGAAGGCGGCATCTTTCCTGCAATATTTGGCACCGTATTAATGGTGATGATCATGGCTGTGATGGTGACGCCTTTTGGTGTAATTGCGGCGGTCTATCTGCGTGAATACGCTACCCAAGGTCCGACTACCCGGCTAATACGAATTGCGGTGAATAATCTGGCCGGTGTCCCGTCGGTTGTTTACGGGGTGTTTGGTCTTGGCTTTTTTGTTTATTTTCTCGGCGGGTCTATCGACCAATTGCTGTTTCCGGAGGCTTTGCCGGCACCGACATTTGGTACACCGGGATTGCTTTGGGCTTCCTTAACACTGGCTATATTGACCGTGCCGGTGGTTATTGTGGCAACCGAAGAAGGGCTTTCGCGCGTACCTCGCGCTGTGCGCGAGGGCAGTCTGGCGTTAGGCGCGACCAAGGCCGAGACAATGTGGCGCACAGTGTTACCGATGACGGCGTCAGCTATGATCACCGGTTTGATTCTCGCGGTAGCGAGAGCCGCGGGTGAAGTCGCACCGTTGATGTTGGTGGGTGTGGTGAAACTGGCGCCGTCATTAGGTCTTGATGGCAACGCTCCGTTTCTGCATCTGGATAGAAAATTCATGCATCTCGGTTTTCATATATATGATGTCGGTTTCCAAAGTCCGAATGTTGAAGCAGCAAGGCCTCTGGTTTATGCCACTGCCTTGTTACTTGTAATGTTAATCATAGTGTTAAACCTGACAGCTATACGAATTCGTAATAGCCTTAGGGAGAAATATCGTGCAGCAGAACAATCCTAATACCGCTAAAATAATTAAAGCATACGCAGAGGAAAAAGTAGTGACTGAACCAGGAACAACGACAAAAACTCATGCGATTGATATGAGCAACATCGTAAAATCAGACGTTGATGCGAAACTTGCCGATGAAAAAGTGTGTATAGAGATTACTGATTTCAACCTTTTTTATAGCGGTAAACAGGCATTGAAAGATATCAATATGACTATCCCCGATAAACGGGTTACCGCCTTTATTGGTCCCAGTGGTTGCGGTAAATCAACTTTATTACGTTGTTTTAATCGTATGAATGATCTGGTTGATGGTGTCACGATTGAAGGTAACATTAAGCTCGAGGGCAACGACATTTTTGATAAAAATGTCAATGTGGCTGATCTGCGCCGACGTGTAGGTATGGTTTTTCAAAAACCCAATCCTTTTCCGAAATCGATTTATGAAAACGTAGCCTACGGCTTACGTATTCAGGGTATCCGCGATCGACGCACTATTGATACTGTTGTGGAGCGTTCATTAAAAGGTGCCGCGCTTTGGGATGAAGTGAAAGATCGACTTGATGATTTAGCCATGGGACTGTCCGGTGGCCAACAACAACGTCTGGTTATTGCCCGAGCGATTGCGATTGAACCGGAAGTCATCTTATTGGATGAACCTGCATCCGCCCTGGATCCGATCTCTACACTGAAGATTGAAGAGCTGATTTATGAGTTGAAAGATAAATTCACGATTGTCATCGTAACGCACAATATGCAACAAGCTGCACGAGTGTCAGACTACACTGCCTATATGTATATGGGCGAGATGGTTGAGTTTAATGACACGAGCACGTTGTTTACTAATCCGAATAAAAAGATGACCGAGGATTATATTACGGGGCGTTATGGCTAATGATGTCATTCCAAAGGAGAAGCATAAATGGGTAATGGCGTAAAAAACCAACATATTTCAAGACAGTTCGATGATGAACTGGAAAACGTTCTTGGTAAGGTACTTGCCATGGGCGGCTTGGTCGAGCAGCAACTAAACAACGCGCTCAAGTCGCTTATCGATGGTGATACGGAGCTTGCTACAGTGGTTATCGAAACCGAGATCCAGGTCAATACCTATGAAGTCACCATTGATCAGGAGTGCACAAAGATCCTGGCCAGACGTCAACCGGCCGCGAGTGATTTGCGTCTGGTTACAGCAATATCAAAAACTATCACAGACCTGGAACGGGTTGGGGATGAGGCAGAGAAGATAGCGAAAATGGGGCTTGAGTTAACCGAAAAGCAGGGTCCAAAATCATATTATGTTGGTATCAATGCGATGGGTAATTTGGTTAGCCGTATGTTACACGATGTACTGGATGCCTTTGCCAGAATGGACTCAATACGCGCAGTGGAAGTCGCGAGTAAGGAGCCTGAATCGGATGACCAATATAGTGCTATTTTACGCCAACTGATTACTTATATGATGGAAGATGCCCGAAATATCAGTGGTACGCTTGATGCGGTATGGGTTGCACGCGCATTGGAACGTATCGGCGATCATTCACGTAATATCTGCGAGAATATTATCTATCTTGTTGAAGGCAAGGATGTGCGTCACATCAGTATCGAGCGTATGGAGGAAATTGTTTCAAACAGTAACCGGTAGTTTATTCTTGCGTGAAACGGCTGTTTAACCAAAGAGCGCAGACAGGATATAGAAAAAGATTATCGCCAGAATACCACCGGCGGGTAACGTTATAATCCATGACATAAATATCGAACCGATCACACGCAAGTTCAGTGCCGATATGCCACGTGCAAAACCAACCCCCAGAACGGCACCAACCAGTGTGTGAGTTGTTGATATCGGGATGCCTGTGCCGGAGGCCAGTACAACTGTTGTGGATGCGGCGAGTTCTGCACAAAAGCCACGACTCGGAGTAAGATCGGTGATGCCTGAGCCGACAGTGGCAATCACTTTATGGCCATACATTAATAAACCAGCAACGATCCCTACAGCACCCAGCAGTAATACCCAGATCGGCATAGCAGATTTTTGTCCAATCTCACCACCGCTGGTTACAATACTGACGATAGCCGCTACCGGTCCGACGGCATTGGCGACATCATTTGAGCCATGTGCGAATGCCATTCCGCATGCGGTAAAGATCATTAACACACCAAATACAAGCTCAACATTTTGAAAATGGTATGAGGGATTATCCTCTTTATCAAAAGTAATCCGCCTAATAAGGTAGGCACCAACAATCGCACATAGCAAACCTATAATGATGCTGATGCCATAACATTGGTATTTTGATAGCTCTAGCCCAATATGTTTAAGTCCCTTAAACATGGTGACCAGTGAAATTATGCATCCGGTAAGAAAAATATAGGCAGGAACATAACGTTTGGCATTTTTCATCGGGTTGGTGGTGTCGAGAATTAATTTTTGCACGCTACGGAATAATGCGTAAGCCAGTGTCCCGGCAATCACTGGTGAAATAATCCAGCTTGCGGCAATTGATCCGACCTTATCCCATTTGACGGCTTCTATGCCAATGCCAACAGCGCCAAAGCCAACGATAGCACCCACTATCGAGTGCGTCGTTGAAACGGGCAAACCATATCGTGTCGCAATTAACAACCATATGCCGGCAGCTAATAGGGCGGCCAGCATGCCAAAGACCAGTAACTCCGGTGTGCCTGAAAGTAAATTGGCATCGATGATGCCTTTGCGGATGGTTGATGTAACCTGGCCTCCTGCAAGAAAAGCTCCGGCGAATTCAAACACAGCAGCAACCAGTACGGCGCGTTTAAGCGTTAGTGCCTTGGAACCCACCGATGTTGCCATGGCATTTGCAACATCATTCGCGCCAATACCCCAGGCCATAAACAGGCCAAAGCAGCCCGCCAATATAAGATATATTGTCGTATGTTCCATAGTAATTGTTATTCTTATTTAGCCAGCATTAATTGTAGGCGGTTGCCGGTGCTCTGAGCTGAATCTGCAAGATCGCCAGTCCACTCAATGATTTTATAGATAAACATCACGTCTATAGGTGACTGTTCGTTTTCAATTTTATAGAGCTCTGCACGCAGTTTGACCTGAATCTCATCGGTCTCGCCTTCAATGGTATGCAATTCCTCGATCATCTTTTTTACGCGTGTTGCTTCATCGCCACGAAATCCCGTTACGACCAATTCATCAAGCTCATTGATAGCCACCTGCGCTTGTCGGGTCGCGTCAATGCAACGTTTCAGAAATTGCATATAACCGTCGCTGATAGATTTTGGCAGGGACATTTTTCGGCCCAGTGTTAAGCCTGAAATATCCTTGGCCTTGTTTGCGATATGATCCTGTAGATCGAGGACTTCCAGTACATCTCTTCTATCGATAGGCATAAAGAGACTTGATGGAAGATGCAGGCGTAATTCGTTTTTGATTTCATCCGCTTCATGTTCAAGCTGAACCAGTTTGGACTGGATTTGTGCCGCATGCTCCCAGTCATTACTGTTTACACACTCAAAATACGGAATTAGTTGTTCTACACAAAGGACGACTTTATCGATGTGTTTCTGTAGCGGGGTTACAGGTGAACTGCCAAAGATGCGGGAAAAATAACTTGATTGAGCCATTAATTATGAATCCTGTCGATTGAACCAGGGCATTAAATGGGGATTTATAATGCCCGATATCGAAATTAACCGGTCCATAGCATTTCACGAAGCTGTAATATACAAAAGCTAAACTGTAACATTTGCTAATTGTATGTTGTAAGCGGTGTTTTTGTATAGTCTGAATTAGCCTGCGTGCAATAATGGGAAGTAATTTATAATCAATTTGATCTGTATCAAGGTGATTAACTATGACCACAATAATGTGGCAATGCAGTGATTCGATTTATTAAAAATATATTTTATGGATAATATTAATTTAAAACTACCCGAGCTGTATATCAATCGTGAGTTGAGTCTGTTGGAGTTCAATCGACGCGTCTTTGAACAGGCCAAGGATGTTAATAATCCATTGCTGGAGCGACTTCGCTTTCTGTGTATTGCCAGTACCAACCTGGATGAATTTTTTGAGATCCGTGTTGCCGGCTTAAACCAGCAGGTTAAATATGGCTCGGTACAAACAGGCGCGGATAATATGACGCCTGTTGAAGTATTGAAAAAAATTAGCGAAATGGCGCATGAACTGGTCGAAGAGCAATATAAAATATTGAATGATGTTCTTATACCGGAGTTAGCCAAGCAAAAAATACGCATATTACGGCGCGCCTACTGGAAGCCAAAATTATCACGTTGGATTAAGCGCTACTTTAATCGTGAATTGAGTCCTATTCTAAGTCCGATAGGCCTCGACCCATCGCATCCCTTTCCACGCGTATTAAACAAAAACCTGTATTTCATCGTTACGCTTGAGGGTAAAGATGCCTTCGGCAGGGAAAGTGGCTATGCCATAGTCCAGGCACCACGTTCATTACCGCGGGTCATTGAGGTTCCAAAAGAGCATGCATCAAAAACGCATGATTTCATTTTATTGTCGTCTGTCCTGCATGCGCATGTTGGTGAATTATTTCCCGGCATGAAAGTAAAAGGCTGTTATCAATTCCGGGTCACGCGTAATAGCGATCTGTTTGTTGATGATGAAGAAATAGATGATTTGTTGCGTGCGCTGGAAGGTGAATTACCTTCGCGACGTTATAATGATGCGGTGCGTCTTGAGGTGGCGGACAATTGTCCTGAAGAAATCAGTCAGTTTTTACTGGATCAATTTAAATTATTGCCCGATGCACTGTATACGGTGAATGGTCCGGTAAACCTGAATCGTTTGCTGCAGTTGCATGATCTGGTTGATAGACCGGATTTGGTCTATCCCGGTTTTACACCTGACATCCCGCCACGATTGTTAAAGACCACCAATATTTTTGATACTTTGCATAATGGCGATATTTTACTCTCGCATCCGTTTCAATCATTTGCACCGGTAGTCGATTTTTTACGGCAGGCCGCAAATGATCCAGCGGTCTTGTCAATCAAACAGACGCTCTATCGCACGGGTGATGATTCTGCCATTGTAAAGGCTTTAAAAGATGCTGCGCGTAGTGGTAAAGAAGTCACCGTCGTTATTGAATTACTGGCGCGGTTTGATGAAGAGGCCAATATCGGAATGGCCAGTGATCTGCAGGAAGCCGGTGCGCATGTTGTCTATGGTGTTGTTGGCTATAAGACCCATGCCAAGATGATTATGGTTGTGCGTCGAGAGGGACGAGCCTTGCGTCGGTATGTGCATCTTGGCACCGGTAATTATCATGCACGCACTGCGCGGCTCTATACAGACTATGGCTTACTAACAGCAGATCAGGCAGTAGGTGAAGATGTTAATAAGTTGTTTCACCAAATGACAGGGCTTGGCCGGGCAACTAAATTAAAAAAATTACTACAATCACCGTTTAGTCTGCACAAAGCGATTCTTGATTACATCCATCAGGAAATAAAAAATGCAAAACAGGGCAAGGAAGCCCGTGTGATTGCCAAGATGAATGCACTGGTTGAACCTGAAATTATTCGTACTTTATACGAGGCTTCCATAGCGGGTGTGAAAGTAGATCTCATTATTCGTGGCATTTGTTGTCTACGACCGGGCATAAAAGGCATTTCCGAGAATATACAGGTGCGTTCTATTATCGGTCGTTTCCTCGAACATACACGTGTCTATTATTTTCATAATGACGGGAATCCCAACCTTTATTGCGCCAGTGCTGACTGGATGCCGAGAAACCTTTTTCATCGGGTCGAGGCCTGCTTCCCGATAGAAGAAAAACGTCCACGCGATCAAATCATTAAATTTGGTTTATTGAATTACCTGTCCGACAACACGCAGGCATGGATACTACAGGCAGATGGAAGTTATCGGCACACTAAACCCGGCAATGCCAAGCCGAGATCAGCACAGCAGGTACTGCTTGATCAATACTGCTAGTAAGCCTAACTGTAAACGAGCTTGTAACCAGTAACCAAAAGATAGTTCGCTTCTGTTTGCAGATCAGCTTCAGTGAGCGGGTGATCGGCCAACCATTTTTTTTGAAAATAGATTTCTATAATCTTGTCTTTTATCTTGATGTCGATATCAGGGATGTTGATTACGTTTCGACTTCGGTTTAATACTATTGCCAGACGCAAGATAATGATTAACTTTATAAGTTTGTTTTTAATGTCATCAGTTACTTGATCAAAAAGAACCAGACTGATTTTCCGGCGATGTAATCTGACCAGTATGCTCAATAGCGTTTGTTCCTGGCGAGAAAACCCGGGCATATCAGAGTAGCTCAGGAGATAAGCCGCATGTTTGTGATACTGGTTGTGTGCAATCGCTAGACCGATCTCATGTAAGCGCGCAGCCCAGCGGATCATTTTCAAGTCTTCTCTTTTGTCGAGTTTCCAGGCAGCTTTCAGTTTTTTAAAGATTTGGCGGGTTGTTTTTTCAATGCGTTCAGCATGAGCAATGTCAACACTATAACGATCCATTAAGCGGTTAACAGTTTTGTCACGCACATCCAGATCATGCTGTCGGCCGATCTGGTCATATAATAAACCTTCACGCAGTGCGCCTTCAGAGTACTCCATTGATTTAATTTCCAGCGCTTCAAATACGGCGGATAATACAACAACACCGCCTACAAAAACCGGTAGGCGGTTTTCGGTAAGCGTCGGAAAATTAATTTTCGTGATACTTCCAAAAGAAATAAGCAGTTTCTTTAATTCAGTTAAAGACTCAGCGGTTATAACACGGTCACTCCAACCGTTAGCAATAACGACATCAAGAATGGCCCGGATTGTCCCAGAGCTGCCTATGGCGGTATCCCAACCGTAAATACGATAGATCGCTTGTACATTTTCCAGTTCCTGTAATGCGGCAATATGCGCATTGCGAAAACGTTTGGATGTGATTTCGCCATCTTTAAAGAAACGTTGGCTGACGTTAACGCAGCCCATGAATAAACTTTCCGTGATATCTGCATTAAACCCCTTGCCTATGATGAGTTCTGTGCTGCCACCGCCAATGTCAACAACCAGGCGTTTATCCTTATCATTAAAAACAGTATTTGCGACGCCAAGATAGACCAGACGTGCTTCTTCACGGCCAGAGATTATTTCAATTTCATGACCCAATGCGGTATTTGCTTTGGAGAGAAACTCTGCGCTGTTTCTGGCTTGTCGCAGCGTGTTTGTACCGACAGCACGAATATTTGATGAGGGTATGGTTTTAATGCGTTGCCCAAATTTTTCCAGGCACTGGATGGCAGTATTCATGGCTTCATTGGTTAAACATCTTTTGTCGTCAAGACCACCCGCCAGTCGAACCATTTCTTTTATACGGTCAACTATCAGTGCGCGGCCGTCAACTACAGTGGCAACAACCATATGAAAACTGTTTGATCCTAAATCAACAGCAGCGTAAGTTTCGTTATCGTTTTGCAAGAGTAATAATCAGCTATTTTAATTATATGCGCCATTATTAATCTGGCTGCTTAATGATCGAGTTAGTTTAAAGTAAAATGTAGCATAATTAACATATTATTAATCGAGAAAATTATTTATGGGTTTTCATTTATACATTATGCGTCATGCCAAGTCTGATTGGTCAGGTCATGGTATCTCTGATTTCGATCGTCCTATCAATCAGCGCGGTCATAAAAATGCAAAACGGATTGGACGTTGGATGCTGGACAATGACCGTATTCCTGAAAAAATAGTTTCATCATCGGCTGTAAGGGCAAAGCAGACAACAGAACTGGTGACAGCAAAATTAAAACTTGCCCCGGGAGTTGTTTTATATGACAAGGATTTGT
Organism: uncultured Gammaproteobacteria bacterium; assembly: GCA_938084745.1. Taxonomy (GTDB): domain Bacteria; phylum Pseudomonadota; class Gammaproteobacteria; order Eutrophobiales; family Eutrophobiaceae; genus UBA7359. The sequence goes on along the minus strand of CALKEZ010000012.1, from coordinate 69,235 downwards.
ATCTCGCCGGCCTTGATACTTTGCTGGAATGCATACAATTATATAAAAATGACTGTAAGAGTCTGATGCTGGTTGCACATAATCCAGGTATGGAACAATTAGTGAATTATCTGATTAATACAAAGGTACAGAAGGTCAGCATGACGACAGCAAATTTAGCAATAATTGAATTTTCTAAAAATGATTTTGATCCGGAGATTGATAAGGGAGAATTGATCGCACTGATCAAGCCAAAAGAGCTGAATTAGAGTCAATATATAAAATCAGCTTAATAATAAAGCCCATGACTAATAATTCAGGGTCAAAATATGTTAGATTTGCCTGATGAATATACCTGTATCGTTATATAACGTTAAATAAAAGGATGCGATTTATAACTTAATCTATAACAGTCCCTAAAAATATTTATACCAAACTGAACCAGTGACTCAAGAAGCGGTAATATATGCGCTCGATTCTGCAGATCAGCTCACTAATTGGGCGGAACGAATCGCTATTGCTACTAATGCCAAAATTCTCAGCAGTCATGAAGAGCTTGTTGATATAACATTCCTGGATAGTTTTGACTGGTTGTTTTATAGCGCTGGTGTGCAGTTGCTCGCTGAGAGTCGTTCTGGTGTTGACGGCAAGAAGATTCTATTACGCTGGGTATCTGGCGGAAGTTCAAAACGATCACCGGCTGTTTTATATCTTGACCGGTTACCAAAAACAGCGGCCGATTTACCCACTGGTCAAATGTATGATTGTATCAATAAACAATTGGGCTTTCGTTCCCTCCTTCCTGTGGCCAGTGTCCATTCAAGGCAGATTAAACTGGCAATTCTGGATAAGGAAAATAAGACCCGGTGCCGGCTAATTCTTGAGCACAATTATGCTCGACCGCGTGGGCATAATAGATCAATTGATTTAGGTTGTCGTTTGCGCCTCGAAGCATTGCTTGGCTATGAAAAAGTATTCAATAAGGCATCAAAGTCTCTTGGAAAATTAAAGGGTGTGAGGCGCACCCAGGATGACATATTCAAAAATGCTGTAATAGTTACCGGGCGAACCCCGGGTGATTATTCTTCCAAAATTCAAGTTCACTTGCTTAGTGAGTGGCGAGTAGACAGGGCGTGTCGTGAAATCCTCCTCGCACAGCTCAATCAGCTTGAAAAAAATATCGAAGGCACTATTGCAAATACGGATACAGAATTTTTACATGATCTTCGTGTCGCAATCAGGCGTTCGCGCGCTTTATTAAGCAGAATGAAAAATGCTTTTCCGAAAAGTATCTGTCATCGCTTTTCAAAAGAACTGGCCTGGGTAGGCGAAATAACGACGCCGTTACGTGACCTGGATGTCTTTATGATAAATTTCCCTGTAAACCGTGATAGCTTAGTTCCCGAGCTACGTGCGAACTTGGCTCCGTTTTATGAATTTTTATGTACGCACCACAAAGCAGAACAGGCTGTTTTGATCAAGCATTTTAATTCCAGACGATTTGCAAACTTCAGAACAAAGTGGCGAGCCTACCTGGAAAAGCCATTACCGATAAGACCCAGAGCAGGGTTGAGCACAAAACCAATAGGCGAAGTTGCAGATAAACGTATTTGGAAGACGTACCGTCGGCTTATTCGTGAAGGTAAATCGATTACACCGGACTCGCCCGCTGAAGACCTTCATGAGCTACGTAAAACTTGTAAGAAGCTTCGTTATCTTTTGGAGGCATTCGCGAGTCTTTATTCCAAAAAAGAGATAAAAAAAATCATTAATTCGTTAAAGATCTTGCAGGAAAACCTGGGCGATTTTCAGGATCTGTATGTCCAGGCAACAAAGCTTAGAGATTTCAGTCAGGTAATGAGTGAAGAAGGTGAAACACGGAAAGAAGTTTTTATTGCGATAAGGGCACTGATTAAAAACATGCTTATCAAAAAGAAACTCGCACGAGCCGAATTTGCACAACGATTTTCTTTTTTTGCAACGGCTCAGGTGGAAAAAGAATTCCGCAGGTTGTGTAGGCGAGATATTTCCAGAGATAGAAAGGACCCAAAGAAAAAAAAAGAATTAAAAAGAAATAAAACGGTCGGCTTAACAAAGTGAATACTGTTGCTATTTATCATATCAAGGGTGGTGTTGGAAAAACAGCAACGGCTGTAAATCTGTCGTACCTGGCGGCTCTGTCAGGACAACGAGTTTTGTTATGGGATCTGGATCCTCAGGCTGCCAGCAGCTTTTATTTTCGTGTTAAACCAAAAGTAAAAGGAGGTGGCCAGAAATTGCTGCACAGTGATGCCGGAATATTCAAGGCAATCAGGGCGAGTGATTATGACAATTTGGATATTTTACCGGCCGATTTTTCTTATCGAAAAATGGATCACCAGCTTGAAAACAAAAAGATACTTAAGCGGGCACTGGAACCATTACGAGAAGCTTATGATCTCATTTTACTGGATTGTGCACCAAACATAACTTATGTCTCGGAAAATATTTTCAGAGCATGTAATGCCATGATTATACCTGTTATTCCGACAACCTTGTCTTTACGCACATTGGAACAATTGACGAATTATCTTCAAACTAAAGAATTGACGCATATGCAATTAATGCCTTTTTTTTCCATGGTCGATAGTCGGCGAAAACTTCATCAGGACATAACAAAAAGTCTTCCTGAAAAATTTCCTGATTTTCTTAATACCTATATTCCTAACGCTTCCGAAGTAGAACGAATGGGGATTATGCGAGCGCCGTTGCCGGTTTTTGCCAATGCTTCGAAACCATCAAGAGCATATTGCTATCTGCTGGTGGAGATTATGGGCAGGTTACGTAAAGACAGAGCATTGAAGAAACCGGATTAATATTCTTTTATATACAAGGTTTTTCCGGATAACTTGATTAAATATGATTAACCGACGGTATCGAAATAGTCGTTCTTTATTTCACTATGGTCTGTTACAGAAGGACAAAAGCAGCGTGGTTTTCTGGTGCCTGATAATTGTGTGAAAAATATATTTTATACTCGCTATTTTTCAGCAACGATATAAGCAATCCAGCCCGCATCAGCATCACCCTCGGTTTGAGGAATAAATACACCATTCCCTTCACCTTCCTCATCAGCCTGTTCCCAGTAAACCGTTGCTTTAAAACCGGCCTCGCCAAGCATCTCTGTGATTTCCGGCAGAGTCCAGACGCGCCATTCATAAGTAAAAGCCTTCATCATCTTCGAGCCATCTTTAAACTTGAAGTGGATATGATTCCTGGCGATACCGTTTATCGGGTTATAGCGACTTTGATCCCAGATATAAGTAAAATTTTTCTGTTTGGTTTTCTCTTTCAATTCCTGAAAGGCTTCGTAACCGCCATACGCATCCAGGAAAAATATGCCGTCTTTGACTAATGCGTTGTAGATGTTTTTGAAATATTGAATGGTTAGTTTACGTTCTTTTAATAACCAATAGCTGAAATTCATGGCTAAAACAATTTCAACTGGCTCGGTTTGTATGGTCAGCACATTATCATTAATAACAGTAATACGTTTTTTCTGATCATCTGTCAGTTGGGCAATTTTATTTTCTCTTCCCCACTGCAGAACGTCTTCGTCAAGATCAACGCATATGGCCGAATTTGTTTTACGCCGTTTGACCCATTCACAAGAAGTGTTGGTTGTACCGCAGAAGTCTTCTCTCAATGTCTTTGCCTGGCGTTTACGTAACTTTTTGAAAGTCGCATCAACAAAATCAATCTCTGATTCAACACATTGTACTGATTGCTCATAACAGATATGTTTGTCTGCCAGCTCTGCCATCGTTGCTGAGGCTGAACGCGAGGGTTTGTTTTTAATATTTTTTGACGCCATGTTGATTACCGTTAAGATAGAGTGAGAATAGCTTATTACTGTTAATCATGAATAAAAGCAGAATTATAACGAATAGTGCTGATTCAGGTTAACATATATTACTTATATTACAGATTGGTGAAATTTATCAAATGAATTGGTGGGGTAAAATACTGGGTGGCGCCTTTGGCATGATGATCGGTGGACCTCTAGGCGCATTGTTAGGCGCTGTGATGGGCCATAATTTCGATAAAGGTTTATCACAAACAGAAAAGCAGAGTGGCTTCGGTCAACAAGAACGAACGCAAACCATGTTCTATACCGCGACCTTCTCGGTTATGGGACATGTATGCAAAGCCGATGGACAAGTAACTAATGATGAAATCGCGCTTGCCAAACAGGTTATGCAACAAATGGATATGGACGTTGCACAACGTAAAGCCGCTATCGGCTTGTTCAATGAAGGCAAGAAGGACGGCTTTCCACTAAACGACGTCATAAAACAGTTTAAACAAGAGATAGGTTTCAGGCCTAATCTGTTAAGGATGTTTATCGAGGTACAGATCATGGCAGCCTATGCCGATGGCAGTATGCATCCGGCAGAGAAAGATGTTTTATTAAAGATTTGCCAGGTACTTAATATTTCGCGGCATGAGTTCGACCATCTCTGCGCGATGATCGGTGGAATGGGCAGAGGTGCCGGCAGAAACGATGGCTCGCCTTCTTTAAAACAGGCTTATGTAATTCTGGATGTAAAAGAATCGGCCAGCAGCAGTGAAATTAAGAAAGCCTATCGCCGCTTACTAAGCCAGCATCATCCCGATAAACTGGTTGCAAAAGGACTACCGGAAGAAATGATGAAAGTAGCGGCTGATCGTACCCATGAAATCAGGAAAGCCTATGAGGTAATAAAAAAAGAGAAAGGACTTTAACGTTAGTTAAGATTCATTTTGATACTTCGTTAATAAAACCTCACCGGTACGGGTTGATTTACTCAGCCAATCGATAAGTAACTTTTCTTTCTCATCTTTCGTTAGTTGCCAGTCTTGCCGGATCTGTTTTATTTTATTGCCTAGATAATAAAGCGCGATGCCAGCGCTAACCGAAACGTTATAGCTTTGGGTAAAACCGCTTATTGGAATCTGCACTTTATAGTCAGCATTATTTTCGATGTAATGACTCAAGCCCGTTTCTTCACAACCAAAACATAATGCGAGTTTTTCATCGACTGGTAACTCTTCGAGTGGCATGCAGCCGTCGCTGAGTGTCATCGCAACGATCTTGTAATCCTGCTGTTTAAGTTTTTCAATACAGTCTGTCCGTCCGCTACTGCCTGAGTAACAATCGAGTTCGATCCATTTCAGTGCGCCTTTAACAACATCGGTGTTTATTTTATGTTCGTTTCTTTCCTGAATGCTATGCAAGGTTTGTATGCCGAGACATTCGCTGGTGCGTATGATCGCGCTTGCATTTTGGGGGCGATAGATGTCGTCGAGTACAACCGTCAGGTATCGAGTGCGATGTTCAAGTACTTCTTTTAATAGATTGACGCGATCATCATTAATGACATCAGCCAGTTTAGTGATGATGTTTGATCGTTGTTCAGTATTCACATTGAAGTTTTATTTTGAGTCGGACTCCCAATGTTCACCTTCAATGATATTGCCTGAATCAGTTTCTTGAGTCTTGATTCGGGATTGTATGAAGCTGATGAGAAATTTTTGAGCGATGCGATGACGCAAGGTCGGGATTAAGATTAAAAAACCGAATATATCGGTAAAAAAACCGGGTGTTAAAAGCAATGCGCCCGCGACCAGTAACATCATGCCTTCTATGAGCTCTGCGGCAGGCAGATTTCCCTGGTCGATGCTTGCCTGAACTTTCATCAGGGTTGATATCCCTTGCTGACGTAGCAGGGCTGCGCCAAGTACTGCCGTGCCTATGACAAGCGCTATGGTGTAGGCGGCCCCCACGACTTTGCCGATCTCGATTAAAATCGTGATCTCGATTAATGGAATAGTAAGGAATAGAATAAATAATAATTTAAACAAAAGGTGAAGCTCCGAGGCTTGGTTTGGTTGACCAGAGTGGCATTATTATTGATGTATGGGCAGAATACTAATATGCAAGGACAAATATAAATTGTATCAGGGAACATAATGGCTAAAAAACCCGAATATTTACTGGTTCTTACTAATTGTCCGGGCTCAATATCGGCAAAAAAAATCGCTCAGGATCTGGTCACCGAGAAGTTGGCCGCTTGTGTAAATGTTATTTCCGATGTTCAGTCTTTTTTCTCATGGGTCGGTAAAGTAGATAAAGCGAATGAATACATGCTTGTTATTAAAACTACCGTTGCGGCCTATGATGATCTTGAACAGCGTATCAAAAAACTCCATCCGCACGAACTTCCGGAAATTATTGCTGTCCCTATTCACATTGGCTCTGCCGAGTACCTGGACTGGATTAGTACAAATACCGGAAAATCATGATCTTAATTCGTAATGCGTTATTTTGTATCACGCTCCTGTTTTCTCTTTGTTTGCATGCCGGCGACACCGTTGGCAAGTTAAGCGATTTTTTTTCGTTTAAAACATCATCCTCTGACAATGACATTCTGGATCCGGACATTGCCTTTCGGGTTGATGCCGAAGTGCTCTCTAACGGCCAACTGAACCTGTATTGGGAAATAGAACCGGGCTATTATCTTTATAAGAATAAATTTACAGCAGGCACGGATAACGCGACTGTCACGATAGGCGACTTTAATTTTCCGACGGGCAAAGTAAAAGAAGATCCCGCTTTTGGAGAAGTCGAGGTTTATTACGGTCAGAATCACGCCTTGGCAACGGTCTCGTTTGACGACCAGACATTACATGAATTCAGGCTGAATGTTGCCTATCAGGGCTGTAAGGAAAATTCTGTTTGTTATCCACCGATAAAGAAAACCTTACTAATTAAATTGCCTGCAACGTTTGATTCAGCTTCGCCGAGTGCTGACGCCAGACAAATGGCATTAATCTCTGAACAGGATGCAATTACCCAAACGCTGAAAGATAAAAACCTGTTTTTAAATATGCTTTCTTTTTTTGGTTTTGGTTTGTTGCTGTCACTAACCCCCTGCGTTTTTCCAATGATTCCGATCTTGTCCGGTATTATTGTTGGCGAGGGTGATCGAATTACCCGTAGCCGAGGCGTGATGCTCTCGATAAGTTATGTCATCGCAATGGCGTTAACCTATGCGGTGCTTGGCGTGCTTGCCGGTTTGTTTAGCCTCAACCTGCAAGCAGCTTCACAAAACGTATGGGTCTTGAGTCTTTTCAGTGGTGTCTTCGTGTTGCTCGCCTTTTCTATGTTCGGTTTTTATGAATTGCAATTGCCCTCCAGTTGGCAAAGCAAATTATCATCCGGTAAGGATCAGGCCGGTCGTGGCACATTAAAAGGTGCTGCCGTTATGGGCCTATTATCAGCGATTATTGTTGGTCCCTGTGTCGCTCCGCCATTGGCAGGTGCGCTGCTCTATATTAGTCAAACCGGCAATGCTGTTTTAGGTGGCATGGCCTTGTTTGCAATGGGCCTCGGTTTTGGTGTGCCTTTGTTAATTATTGGTGCTACCTCAGGTGAGTTATTGCCTCGTGCCGGTGCCTGGATGGAAACCATAAAGCAAATCTTCGGCGTACTTATGCTGGGTGTTGCGATATGGTTTTTGGAACGGGTTCTGCCGCCAGCCATGGTCTTGATTTTATGGGCCGCATTATTTATTACTACAGCAATCTTTATGGGTGCACTTGATCGAGTCGATGCAACAACGACACATTGGCAACGTTTATGGAAGGGTTTTGGCCTGGTTATACTGGTTTATGGCATCGTGTTAATTGTAGCTGCGGCTAATGGTGGCGGAACAGTCTTAAGGCCGTTTGCGACAAAAACAAATGTGGCTGAAACAGGGAGTTTGCCGTTTCAATACGTAGCAAATCTTGATGAGCTGGATAAAGAATTACAACGTGCGCAAAAACAGGGTAAGCCGGTGATGCTTGATTTTTATGCGGATTGGTGTGTTGTTTGTAAAGAAATGGAAGTCTATACGTTTAGTGATCCCACAGTGCAAACAGTCTTGAAACAATTCATCTTGTTGAAAGTAGATGTTACTGAAAACAACGAGAGTCATAAGCAGTTTTTAAAACGGTTTGATTTGTTTGGTCCGCCTGCAATACTCTTTTTTAATACCGAGAGTGCCGAGATAAAATCACATCGTCTGGTCGGGTTCGTCAAGGCCGGCGATTTTGTGAAACATATAAACACAGCTATTTCTTTATGAAACACTGGCAACTTATTCTTTCTGTATGTGTGATCGCGCTAGTGGCAGCGCTCGGTGGTTACCAATTGCAACAATATACGGTAGCAGAAGAGCCGCTGAACGTGACGCGAGCAAAACCGTTGTCACCGGAAGATGTTATTGGAGCTTATGCCGATGAATTTAGTCTGGCTGATGTGGAGGGTGAATTACGCTATTTGTCAGAATGGCAAGGCAAAGTCGTTGCTATCAATTTTTGGGCGACCTGGTGTACGCCCTGTCGCGAAGAAATTCCTGCGTTTACCCAGTTACAACATCATTATCAGAGTGAAGGCTTGCAGTTTGTTGGCATTGCCTTGCAACATGCGGAAGAAGTGCGTGGTTTTCTTGCTGAATTTAAGGTTAACTATCCATCCTTGGTGGGTGGCGATGATGTTATCAAGATTGCGAAAAAATTAGGTAATGGTATCGGTGCCCTGCCATACACTGTTATCATCGGTCGCGATGGAAAAATTGCCTTCACGCGGCGTGGTCCACTATCAAAGAATGAAGCAGAATCGGTCATTCAATCACTCCTTTAAACTCAAATAGTGTTAATAAGCAGTTCGTATTTCCGTTTAAATACTGTTAACATCTGTAAAAAGGCGGCCAAAATCGCTTAAAACACGAAACACGTATTTTTTAGGGGAATTTCTTGAAGTTTCTAGTTCTACATGGCCCAAATCTCAACCTACTAGGTGAGCGTGAGCCGGAAGTCTATGGCACCACAACACTTGCCGAAATCGATGCCCGCCTGCTTGAGTTAGCCAGCAACAATGGCCATGAACTCTCCGCGTTTCAAAGCAATGCCGAGCACGAGCTGATTGATCATATCCACGCGGCCAAGAAAGCTGGTGTTGATTTTATTCTGATCAATCCAGGCGCTTTCACGCATACCAGTATCGCTATCCGCGATGCCATGCTGGGAACACAAATTCCTTTTATAGAAGTACATCTTTCGAATGTTTTTTCCAGAGAGGAATTTAGGCAGCATTCATATTTGTCCGATATCGCGGTTGCCGTTGTTAGCGGTCTCGGTTCCTATGGTTATGAACTCGCTCTGCTAGGTGCAGAACGCCACTTACACTAATTTAAATTAAAGTAATAAATTTTAGAATGGATATTAGAAAAGTAAAAAAATTAATCGAATTGCTGGAAGAATCTGGCATCGCTGAAATAGAAATTCATGAAGGTGAGGAGTCTGTCCGTATTAGTCGTGGCTCGACTATTGCGCCACCTCAAACAATGGTCCAAATACCACAGGCAACATCCGCGAGTGAGGCCCTTAAATTACATCCCGCGGTTGAAGGTGCCACTGCAACTGACAATCACGCAGATGAAGGTCATGTTGTTACATCACCCATGGTCGGTATTTATTACGCATCGCCTTCTCCGGAAGAGCCCGAATTTGTCAGTAGAGGGGAAAACGTAAAAACCGGAGAAGTTCTCTGCATTATTGAAGCGATGAAGATCATGAATCAAATCGAATCTGATGTGAGCGGTAAAGTAATCAGGACATTGGTTGAAAATGGTGAAGCTGTTGAATACGGTCAGCCGCTATTCGTCATTGACCTCGCCGAGATATAAACGCACCTGCGATAAGCGTTTTTCATAATGAATCACTAGAGTATTTTTATTCATGTTAGATAAAGTTGTCATTGCAAATCGGGGCGAGATTGCGCTTCGTATACTGCGCGCCTGCAGAGAGTTAGGTGTTAAAACGGTCGCTGCTTACTCTGAAGCCGATCGCAATCAGAAACATGTGTTTCTGTCAGATGAATCTGTTTGTATTGGTCCTGCTGCGTCTATAGACAGTTATTTAAATATTCCTGCAGTAATCAGTGCCGCTGAGGTCACCGATGCGGTGGCGATACACCCCGGTTACGGATTCCTGTCTGAAAATGCAGATTTTGCCGAACGTGTAGAACAAAGCGGTTTTATCTTTATCGGGCCCAGAGCGGAAACAATACGCTTGATGGGGGATAAGGTTTCTGCAATCAAGGCGATGAAACAAGCTGGCATCCCCTGTGTACCGGGCTCTGATGGTCCTCTGGGTGATGATCCGGTGCGGCTGAAGAAGACGGCCAAAGAAATTGGTTACCCGGTTATTATCAAGGCTGCCGGTGGTGGTGGTGGTCGCGGTATGCGTGTTGTTCACAGTGAAGCCAGTTTGCTCAAGTCAATCACATTGACGCGTTCAGAGGCTGCTTCAGCCTTTGGTAACGATGTGGTTTACATGGAGAAGTTTCTTGAGCACCCGCGCCATATTGAAATCCAAATTCTGGCAGATGAGCACGGCAATGTGATTTATCTGGGGGAACGTGATTGTTCCATGCAGCGCCGCCATCAAAAAGTGATCGAAGAAGCGCCTGCCCCGGGTTTGGATGACGCTACCAGAAAACAGATTGGTGAGCGTTGTGTCGAGGCCTGTAAAAAGATTTCTTATCGCGGTGCGGGCACCTTCGAATTTCTTTATGAGAACGGCGAGTTTTATTTCATTGAGATGAATACGCGTGTTCAGGTTGAGCATCCCGTTACTGAAATGGTTACTGGTGTTGATATCGTTAAAGAACAATTACACATCGCCAGTGGTGAAACCTTAAATTATAAACAGGAAGACATCAAAATCAGAGGTCATGCGATTGAATGTCGTCTTAATGCAGAAGATCCAAAAACGTTTATGCCCTCACCCGGCACTATTGAACATTATCACCCGCCCGGTGGTTTCGGTATTCGTGTCGATACGCATGTCTATCAGGGCTATAAAGTGCCACCGCACTACGATTCCATGATAGGTAAGTTAATTGCTCATGCCGAGACCAGAGAGCTGGCGTTAGCCCGTTTATCTATGGCGTTATCAGAGATTGTAATCGATGGCATTAAAACCAATATCCCCTTGCATCAGGATTTGGTTAAGGATCGGGCTTTTATGGAAGGTGGTACGGATATCCATTATCTGGAGAGTAAACTCGGTATTAAGTGATGAGTTGGCTGCAACTTGCACTTGAAACAAACCAGGCTAAAGCTGAAGAGCTCTCGGACTTGCTGGAACAGCTTGGTGCAGTTTCTGTTTCATTAACAGCATCAAGTAGCGAACCTTTGTTTGATATTGAAGGCGAGGATGAGCATGAGAGTAAAAAGCTCTGGCAGAAAACACTTGTAGTGGCCCTGCTCCATCCGGATACGGATCTCGATATTATGCTGGTCTGTTTGCGTGATCGTATTGGTGCCGACAATATTTACCAACATAAAATTGAATTGTTGAAAGACAAGGACTGGGTGAGTGAATTCAAGGCAGAACACCAACCCCTGATTTTTTCTGATCGTGTCTGTATCAGTCCCAGCTGGTGTGATCAGCCAGACAATACCATACCCACCGTGATTCTTGATCCCGGGCTTGCGTTTGGAACCGGCGCACATCCCACAACCTCATTATGTATTGAGTGGCTTGCGATGAACGATTTAGCGGATAAGACGGTGATCGATTATGGCTGCGGGTCAGGGATTTTGGCGATGGTGGCTGCATTGTTGGGGGCTAAACAGGTGTATGCAGTTGATATTGATCAGCAGGCTTTACAGGCGGCGAGAGACAATATTCATAAAAATAATTTATCTACCAGGATTATCGTCGGTCATGTCGATGACTGCGAACTGCCCGTTACAGACATTCTGATTGCTAATATATTATTAAATCCGCTGAAAGGTCTGGTGGAACGGTTTTCAGATCTGACCCGGCTTGGCGGCAATATAGTTTTATCCGGGTTACTGCATGTGCAGGCAGAAGAATGTTTGGCGGCATATGCACCTTGTTTTAAGATGGAGGCACCCGTTTTTAATTCAGAATGGGCGCGATTGCACGGTATTAAAACCTAATGTTTACAGTTTGCCCTGGTTGCACAAAACAGTTTCGACTTTATGCAGAACAGATTGCTGCGGCATCCGGGCAGGTTCGTTGCGGTTTTTGTAATACTCAGTTTAATGCACTTGAGCATCTCTATGATGAGCCATTATCGAACGATAAAATACCCAGCACTATCCACCCAGAACCCATACCCGAACCCGAGTTAGTAATAGAGCCAGACTTCGATATCCCGGAAGAGGATGAGATTGATCTGCCTATACCGGACAATGGCCTGCTAAACACGATTGATGAAAGCAATAGTGAGAACGCAATAGACGTAGATTCACCGGCAATTGCTGTAGAAACCAATGAGCATGAAGAATCAGTAGCGGAACAAGATGTTATTATCACCAATCAAGCCACGAATAGTGATCTGGAACTAAATACGGCGATCAATGAAATTGGCGCCGATACGCCAAAAGAAGATCTTGAAAATCTTGGCAAGAAAGCAGTAACAACGGAAGTTGGTGAGACGCATTATGACTTTCCTGATGCTGAGGAGCTCTTGTCCGAAACACCGGTGAAGCGTCGCTGGATCGCAACCTTCTTCTGGACCAGCGCCAGCATAACTGCGCTTGTGGTACTCACATTACAGTTGGCCTGGTTTAATCGGGACCAGCTTTTAATGAAATATCCTCAATTAAAACCCTACGCCAAGCAGCTGTGTAATGAGCTGGATTGCAGATTAATTCGGCAACGGGATGCGCGCGCCATCAAGCTGGTTAATCGGGATGTACGGTTGCATCCCACTTATCAAGACACCTTACTGGTTAATGCTACGATGAATAACGAGTTGGCTGTCCGTCAACCCTACCCGCGTGTACAACTCACCCTTTTTGATACTTCAGGTGCCTTAATGAGTTACAGGCAGTTCACGCCAGATGATTATCTTGATGATAGTATTGATCTGGATCAAGGTATGCCGGTCAATGTGCCGGTGCATTTTGTACTTGAGGTCAGTGGCCCAACCGCGGGTGCCGTCAGCTTCGAATTTCGATTCCTTTAAAAGTCACTGATTTTATTCGGCAAAAAGAAGCCGCTTTCACATGTAAAAATTAACCGTTATCATAAGCAACAAAAAAAAAGAATCATTCCATTCTCTAGAGTTAATTAACGTAGCGGTTTCATGTTTATAGGGCCTCATAGACTTAAAAATAATATAGTGCTCGCGCCTATGGCCGGTGTCACCGATCAGCCTTTCCGGTTACTATGCCGGGAACTCGGCGCTGGCCTTGTTATTTCAGAGATGATCACATCAAACCCGGCGCTGTATAATACGCGCAAGACACAACTTCGTTTAACTAACATAGGTGAGCCTGAACCCCGAGCGGTTCAGATAGCGGGTGCTGATCCAGTGCAAATGGCAGCGGCAGCTGTATTTAACGTGAACCAGGGTGCAGAAATTATTGATATCAATATGGGCTGCCCGGCAAAAAAAGTGTGCAACGTTATGGCCGGTTCGGCCTTACTAAGGGACGAACAACTGGTTGCAGATATTCTGGAGTCTGTCGTTGCGGCAGTTGATGTGCCCGTTACCCTGAAAATAAGAACGGGTTGGGATAAGGAAAATCAAAACGCAATCAATATCGCCAGAATTGCTGAAGCTTCGGGTATCCAGGCCTTAACGGTACATGGTCGGACTCGCGCTTGTGCGTTTAACGGTGCGGCAGAACATGAAACTGCCGGCGAAATAAAATCACGCGTCAGTATCCCGGTCATTGCCAATGGCGATATCACGTCACCTGAAACAGCATTGGAAATACTAAAAACCTATCATGTCGACGGCATTATGATCGGCAGGGCGGCGCAGGGAAACCCGTGGATTTTTCGTGAGATTAATCATTATCTGACGACCGGGAAAAAACTTGAGGCACCAGCAGCACGCGAAGTATGTGACACCTTAATCAAGCATATTAAGCACTTACATGAATTTTATGGTGAAGTTCAGGGTGTACGTATTGCGCGTAAACATATCGGTTGGTACTGCAAACAAAGACAAAATACGAATGCATTTCGGGCAATGGTAAATCAGATTGATGCAGCTGATGAACAGATATCGTTATTAAAGGATTTTTTCGATGAACCACAGACATTAGCAGCATGATTAAAACTAAACTCAGAAAACAAACCGCTACTGACCGTGGCGAAGCCCCGGAAAAATGCCTCGCTGATAATGTGCAACGTGCCATGCAGGCTTACTTTGATGATCTTGATGGGCATGAGGCAAGTAACTTGTATTCATTATTTCTGGAAGAAGTAGAGAAGCCCTTTTTTGAAGTTGTGATGCAATACACGCAAGGCAATATTACCCATGCTGCAAAATTACTTGGCCTTAATCGAGTGACTTTACGGAGTCGATTAAAAAAATACGAACTGGATTAATCCGCTTTAATTAGAACACCTATCATTCATTCGAATGGTTGTTACCAATAGGAATTAAAATGTTATGCCAACAGTAAAACGCGCGCTTGTTAGCGTGTCTGATAAATCGGGTATCGTTGAATTTTGTAAAGGCTTAAATGATCTTGGTATCGGCATACTATCCACCGGCGGCACGGCAAAATTATTGGCCGAAAACAATATTGATGTTGTTGAGGTTTCTGATCACACCGGTTTTCCTGAGATGATGGACGGTCGGGTCAAGACATTGCATCCAAAGATTCATGGCGGTCTGCTTGGGCGTCGTGGTAAAGATGATGAAATAATGCAGCAACATGGTATCGATGCGATTGACCTCGTCGTTGTTAACTTATACCCGTTTGAAGCGACAGTCAGTAAGCCCGATTGTACATTGGAAGACGCTATTGAAAATATCGATATTGGCGGTCCGGCTATGTTGCGGTCCGCGGCGAAGAATCACGCTGCTGTTACCGTTATTGTTGATACATCAGATTATGATCTTGTCTTAACAGAGCTGAAAGAAAATGATGGCAGTGTTAGTGATAAAACCCGTTTTCGTTTAGCGCAAAAAGTATTTGCCCATACCGCAAATTATGATGCGAATGTTTCAAACTATCTGGGTGCGCTGGATGAGTCAAAACAGGCTTTGGATTTTCCGCTAACCTACTCCATACAATTTAAAAAACGCCAGGAACTGCGCTATGGTGAAAACCCTCACCAGTCGGCCGCGTTTTATACTGAACCAAATCCGCCGGCCGGTACCCTGGCAAGTGCCAGACAAATCCAGGGCAAAGAGCTTTCATATAATAATATCGCTGATACAGATGCGGCACTGGAATGTGTATTGTCATTTAATGAAACGGCTTGCGTCATTGTAAAACATGCCAACCCGTGTGGTGTCGCAATCGGCAGCACCGTGCTTGAAGCCTATGATCGTGCTTATGCGACTGATCCGACCTCGGCCTTTGGCGGCATCATTGCATTTAATCGAACACTTGATGCAGAAACAGCACAAGCAATCATAGACAGGCAGTTTGTGGAAGTCATTATTGCGCCTGCAATAGCGCCGGAATGTATCGAGATTATTGCCAGCAAGGCCGGTGTGCGCTTGCTTGAAGCAGGCCAACGCACACATGCGATCCAGCAGTTAAATTTGAAACGCGTGAGTGGTGGTTTGTTAATTCAGGATAATGATCGAGGCGTAATAACAAAAGATGAACTGAAGATAGTAACAAAACGATCGCCCACTGCAGAGGAATTGAACGACCTGGTCTTTGCCTGGCATGTGGTGAAATTTGTTAAATCAAATGCCATTATCTATGCAAAAAATAATCAAACGATCGGTATAGGCGCAGGCCAGATGAGTCGCATTTACAGCGCTCGTATTGCTGCGATAAAAGCCGCCGATGAAAAACTGGAAGTAGCCGGTTCCGTAATGGCATCAGATGCTTTTTTCCCCTTTCGTGATGGACTCGATTCAGCCGCCGAGGTGGGTGTCAGAGCCGTCATTCAACCGGGCGGGTCTATGCGTGATGATGAAGTGATAGCGGCGGCGAATGAATATGATATTGCTATGGTCTTCACAGGCATGCGTCATTTCCTTCATTAAGAAGCAGCTACGACTTCATTATTAAATTAACATAATCTCATATTACCCTTTTCAGAGTTTATACAAGATGAAAGTATTAATCGTCGGTGGCGGTGGTCGTGAACATGCCTTTGCATGGAAAGCAGCACAGTCCGATCAAGTCGAACAGGTTTTTGTTGCCCCGGGTAATGCAGGTACGGCCATTGAAGATAAAGTCACAAATGTCGCTATTAATGCAGATGATATCGATGCATTAAGGGCATTTGCGGAAACGGAAAAAATAGCTTTGACGATTATTGGACCTGAAGTGCCGCTGGTTGCCGGTGTGGTTGATGTGTTTCAAAAAGCAGGGTTGCCCTGTTTTGGTCCATCAAAAGCTGCCGCTATTCTTGAAGGTTCCAAGTCCTTCAGTAAGGATTTTCTGAAAAAATATAACATCCCTACGGCAGCCTATGCCGTGTTTACCGAAGTTGAACCGGCGATTGAATACATAAAATCACAAACTATTCCCATTGTAATCAAGGCCGATGGTTTAGCCGCAGGCAAAGGGGTGGTTATTGCAACAACTGCAGAGGAAGCCATTACGACAATCAACGATATGTTGTCCGGTAACAAGTTCGGTGAAGCCGGTCATCGGGTTGTGGTCGAGGAATTTCTGGTTGGTGAAGAAGCCAGTTTTATTGTTATGGTGGATGGCAAGCATATATTACCTTTGGCAAGCTCTCAGGATCATAAGGCGCGCGATGATGGAGATACCGGACCCAATACGGGTGGTATGGGTGCTTATTCTCCGGCACCTGTTGTCGATCAAGCGATGCATGATCGAATCATGCAGGAAGTTATTGTTCCAACCGTAGCCGGTATGGAAAACGAAGGCAGAACCTATACCGGTTTTCTTTATGCTGGAATAATGATCACTGACGATGGCACACCGAAGACACTGGAATTTAACTGTCGATTTGGTGATCCCGAAACACAACCGATCATGATGCGTTTAAAAAGTGATCTTGTTGCCTTGTGTCTTGCTGCAACCAGCGGTGTGCTGGATCAGCACACTGTCGAGTGGGATCAACGTGCGGCCCTGGGTGTGGTAACGGCATCAGCGGGTTATCCGGCAAGCGCAAGCAAGGGTGATGTTATTCATGGTCTGGAGCATGTTAACAATGAAAACGTAAAAGTGTTCCATGCCGGCACAACAGTTAGTCACGGCGATGTGGTAACCGCCGGTGGTCGTGTGTTGTGTGTAACCGGACTCGGTGAGTCAGTCACTCAGGCACAAGAACACGTTTATGCAGCATTAAAGAAGATTGAATATGAAGGCATGTTCTACAGAAAAGATATTGGCTATCGGGCTATTCAACGAGAAGGGTAGTTTTTAAGTCAGGCTTGTTGCGGATATGTCTTTCCGATCTCATCCAGTTGCTGTTGTAATGTCAGTTTATCCAACTTATCTATCGGTAAACTGGTGAATATTTCTAGACGATGATCCATTTCCGAATAAGCCTTTTCAAATAATCGTCGCTGTTCATCAATACTCAGTTCAGGTTTGTCGGGATCTTCAATACCCCAGTGTGCGGACATGGGTTGTCCCGGCCAGATAGGACAAGCTTCATTTCCGGCACGGTCACAGACTGTAAAGACAAAGTCCATTTTTGGCGCATTATCTTTTGCAAACTCATCCCAGCTTTTGCTTCTAAACAAATCAGTTTTATAATTTTTTGATTGCAACAGTTCTAGCGCAAGTGGATGAACCCTGCCCTTAGGCTGGCTACCCGCGCTGTAAGCCTGAAATCGACCTGAACCCCGGCGTTGTAGCAACGCTTCTGCAAGAATGCTGCGCGCTGAATTTCCGGTGCATAAAAAAAGCACATTTAATTTCTTCCCGGACATACCTTTACCCCACCAGATTAATAGCGCATAATATATACGTCTATCCGTATATATGTATAGACATATATTATTACAGAATTATGACGCCAGAAATATTATTAAAATTATTATCCGATCAAACACGCTTGCGCAGCCTCATGTTGTTAATGCAGGCGGGTGAGCTTTGTGTCTGCGAGCTAACCTATGCCCTTGATTTGATACAGCCAAAAATATCGCGCCATCTGGCGGCTTTAAGAGATACGCAAGTTGTGATCGATAGGCGTGCAGGACAGTGGATCTACTATCGTGTTAATTCAAAGCTACCGGGCTGGGCCAAAGAAATATTACAAGCCACGCTAGCGGGTAGCCTTAAGGAAGCACAATACAAACAGGATATTAAAAAATTAAAGAGTATGAAAAACCGACCAGAAAACAGGATCTGTGTATGACAGAAAGTACCCATGAAATGGGGATATTTGAACGTTATCTAACAGTTTGGGTAGGTTTATGTATCGTCATTGGAATCTTGCTGGGACAGTTTGCACCGACGTTCGCTAAAACGCTGGATGGCTTCAGTATTGTCGTTAATGGCGCGCCGGTAATTTCTATCCCGATTGCTATTTGTCTGTTCTTTATGATGTACCCGATTATGGTGAAAATAGATTTTGCTGAAGTGGTTAAAGCGGGCAAGAGCATTAAGCCGGTGGGTTTAACTCTGGTTGTTAACTGGGCAATTAAACCGTTTACGATGTACCTCATTGCCTATCTGTTTTTAGGTATATTGTTCAGGGGGTTGATAGGTGATGCCGCACTGGACTATGTGAAGTTACCGTTTGGATTAGATTTGGCCGTCGGCGCTGAGTATGGTTCAGGTACAGTGGTACTGCATGATGGCGTGAAAATGCTGGCTGTGCCGCTTTGGCGTAGTTATCTGGCGGGTTGCATCTTATTAGGCATCGCACCTTGTACGGCGATGGTACTTGTTTGGGGCTATCTGGCTCGGGGGAATGACGGACACACCCTGGTCATGGTGGCAGTTAATTCATTGATCATGTTATTCCTCTTTGGGGTCATCGGCGGATTTTTGCTTGGCGTAGGTCAATTGCCGGTGCCCTGGCAGGCATTGCTATTATCGATTGGTATTTATGTGGCGTTGCCCCTGGTCGCGGGTTACTTTTCCAGAAAATGGATTATCAGTAATAAAGGCCGAGACTGGTTTGAAAAAAAATTCTTGCACCTGTTAACACCGGTGACAATTACCGCCTTGCTAATAACTCTCATTTTACTTTTCTCTTTCAAGGGTGATGTCATCATCGCTAATCCATTAACAATACTCTGGATAGCTATCCCGCTATTTATTCAGACGATTTTTATCTTTTCAATGACCTACAGTACCGCGCGTTTGCTGAATTTTTCTTATGAAAATGCAGCACCTACTGCCATGATCGGTGCATCCAACCATTTTGAGGTTGCTATTGCCACGGCGGTGATGTTATTTGGCTTATCCTCCGGCGCAGCGTTAGCGACTGTAGTCGGTGTTCTGATTGAAGTACCGTTAATGCTTGGTCTGGTTCTGTTTTGTAAAAAAACACGGGGCTGGTTTTCAGGCGCGCAGAATTAAAATCTGTGGACTAGCTGAGTTTAACGACACACTACCGCTTTAGTGTGTGTCGAGACTGATTTCAATGAAAACAAGGCATTTCAGGCTTCTTTAATAAATGTGATATTTCTGCCTGACAGCAATATTAGGCTTGTATCAAGCCGATAAGACCGTATACTGCCGGCCCGCTTGTTGCCATAATTCACTAAAATTGGCTAATAAGTTGTTAATATCCCCACATACCCAAAGGTAACTCCATGAGCAAGACTGACGTCCCCAATCTGAATTTTAACGATTTATCACTTTCAGAGCCGATAATGAAAGCACTGGATAAAGTCGGTTATGAGACGCCTTCTCCTATTCAGGCCGAGATTATACCTCATGTATTGGATGGGCGTGATGTGATTGGACAGGCTCAAACGGGTACCGGTAAGACGGCTGCGTTTGCCTTGCCGTTGTTATCTAAAATTGATCTCAAGCTAACGACGCCTCAGGTTTTGGTTTTAGCACCGACACGTGAGTTAGCGATTCAGGTTGCAGAAGCATTTCAAACCTATGCGTCCTTTCTTAAAGGTTTCCATGTCTTGCCTATTTATGGCGGACAGGAATATGGTGTTCAGTTACGACAACTCAAGCGTGGTGTTCACGTGGTAGTTGGAACACCCGGGCGAGTTATGGATCATATGCGTCGCGGTACGCTGAAACTGGAAAAATTAACCTGTCTGGTATTGGATGAAGCGGACGAAATGTTACGCATGGGTTTTATCGATGATGTTGAATGGGTGCTAGAGCAGTTACCGACTAAACGTCAGATTGCGTTGTTCTCCGCGACTATGCCTGCAGAAATTCGCAAAATTTCTAAAAAATACTTAAACAATCCTGAACAAATAACAATTAAGACAAAAAGTATTACGGCCGATACGATTCGCCAACGCTACCTGATGGTAAATGGTCGACAGAAGCTTGATGCCTTAACCACCATTCTTGAGAGCATGACTTTTAATGCGATTCTTATTTTTGTGCGCACCAAGATTGAAACCATGGAATTAACTGAAAAACTTTCAGCACGAGGATATGCATGTACCGCATTGAATGGTGATATTACACAAAAGTTGCGTGAGCAAACAATAAGTAAATTAAAGTCCGGCAAGATCGATATGCTCATCGCAACAGATGTTGCCGCACGTGGACTTGATGTTGATCGTATCAGTCATGTTATCAATTACGATATTCCCAGTGATCCGGAAGCTTATACGCATCGTATCGGCAGAACGGGCCGGGCCGGTCGTGAGGGTGAAGCTATTTTGTTTGTAACAAGTCGTGAACAACGGTTGTTGAGCATGATAGAAAGAGTAACCGGTAAGAAGATCGAGCGTATGCACATGCCGACAGCTGATTCTATTAATCAGGAACGCATCCAGCGTTTCAAACAGCGTATTACAGATACATTGGACGCTGGTCATATTGAACTGTTTCATTCAATCATAGAAGAATACCAACTTGAAACAGGTCGTTCAGCAATGGAAATTGCGACGGCGCTGGCAAAGATAGCCCAAGGCGATCAACCGTTCCTGATGAAACCACAACAGGAACCACAAAGAGAACGATCAGGTAACGAAGGCCAGAGAGATAAATCGCGAAGTGAACGCCAGAAAGACCGGCCTCGCGGTGAAGGGCGAAGAGATGCTGCACGAGACTCTGAGAAACCAAGAGCACCGCGTCAATCTACACCGGATCGAGACATGGAACGTTTCCGCATTGAAGTCGGTAATGAACATGATGTAAAGACCAATAATATTGTGGGCGCTATTGCCAACGAAGCCGGCGTCGATAGTCAGTACATCAAGAATGTGACCATTCACGATAATTATTCAACAGTCGATCTGCCTATCGGCATGCCGCACGATTTATTTAAAGCGATGAAAAAAGTCTGGGTCGCCGGACGACAATTGAATATCTCGCGTCTGGATGATCAGGCCGAGACACCAGATAGACCAGCAAAGAAAAAAGAGAAAAAGTCTGCCTCCACAAAAAAACGAGGCGCTAATGTTGATAAAAAACGATCGCCCAAGCGTAAGTCTAAACCTTCCAGTTAAGAAAGTTTTTCAATAACTGTAAACCGTCATGCTGGCTTTTTTCAGGATGAAACTGGGTCGCAAATAGATTATCTCTGGCAGCTGCAGAGGTATAGCGATGAATATATTCAGTCGAACCGGCAATATCAGATTCAAGTTCGGGTTTCACATAGTAACTGTGTACAAAGTAAAACCGACTGTTATTTCCAATGCCTGCCCAGAGTGGATGTGATTTTTCCTGAGCGACCTGGTTCCAGCCCATGGAAGGAATCTTGTAGATATCACCATTTTCATCGACCTGGTGATCAGTAAAACGGATGACGTTGCCGGGTAATATCCCCAGACCTTTAACACCACCATCTTCATCACTGTGATCCATCAGGGATTGCAGGCCAAGACAGATACCAAGAAAGGGTTTATTTAAAAGACACTCCCGAATGACCTCATCAAGACTTTGTTCTTTAAGATGAGCCATGCATTGCCCGATTGCGCCCTGCCCCGGGAAGACAACTTTATCCGCGCCTAGTATTTGCTCCGGCTGATTACTGATCAAAATGGAATGATCTGAATCAGCGACGGCTTCCAGTGCCTTGGCAACAGAACGTAAATTACTACTGCCGTAATCAAGAACAACGACTTTAGACATGATTCAACTCGACGAGGCTACAAAGCGCCTTTGGTAGATGGAAGTATGCCTGCCATACGCGGATCCTGTTCTACGGCAACACGTAATGCCCGGCCAAACGCCTTAAAGATAGTTTCTGCGATATGGTGTGAATTGCGCCCACGAAGATTATCGATGTGTAATGTCATCATTGCGTGGTTAATAAAACCCTGAAAGAATTCAAAAATTAAATCGACATCAAAATCACCCACGCGTGCCCGTGGATAATTGACATGGTAATCAAGGCCTGGGCGACCAGAGCAGTCAATTACGACCCGAGACAGTGCTTCATCCAGTGGCACATAGGCATGGGCGTAACGGCGTATCCCTTTTTTGTCTGCCAGCGCCTTGGTAAAGGCCTGACCGAGGGTGATGCCGACATCTTCAACCGTATGGTGTGCGTCTATATCCAGATCGCCATTGGCCTTGATGCTTATATCAAATAGACCGTGACGTGCTATTTGATCGATCATGTGTTCCAGGAAGGGAACACCGATATTCAGATCGGATTTGCCTTCGCCATCCAGCTTTAATGAAACTTCAATTTGAGTTTCTTTGGTGTCGCGTTTGACCGTCGCGCTACGATTATCCATTAGATTTTTCACCTGAAAAAATTAGCGTGATAGGATAACCTTTAGCGACGTGATTACCAACAAACGGACATAAAAATGATTGAAATTGATAGCATTAAACAATATTTATTGAGCTTACAAGATCGAATTTGTAATACTCTGGTGCAATTGGACCCCGGTCTGGAATTAAAAGAGGACGAATGGCAGCGTGATGGTGACGGCGGCGGTGGACGAAGCCGTGTTATGCGTAGGGGGAAAATCTTTGAGCAAGGTGGTATTAATTTTTCGCATGTTTATGGTGACAGTCTGCCTGCTTCTGCGACAGCGCATAGACCGGAACTGGCTGGACGATCATTTCAGGCGCTCGGGAATTCGTTAGTCATTCATCCTATGAATCCGTATGTGCCAACGACACATATGAATATACGTTTTTTTGTCGCTGAAAAGGAAGGTGCCGACCCTGTCTGGTGGTTCGGAGGCGGTTTTGATCTGACTCCTTATTATGGTTTTAAGGAAGATGCGCGTTCCTGGCATCAAAAAGCTCAAGCGGCTTGTGCCGGTTTTGGCGGAGATGATACTTATGACAAATATAAAAAATGGTGTGATGAGTATTTTTATCTAAAGCATCGTCAGGAGCCACGCGGTATTGGTGGTTTGTTTTATGATGACTTAAATGAGTGGGGTTTTGAAAATTGTTTTGCCTTTATGCAAAGTGTGGGCGACCATTTTTTAAAGGCCTATATACCGATTGTTATAAAACGTACGGATATGGCCTACACTGATCGTGAGCGTGAATTTCAACTTTATCGCCGTGGTCGTTATGTCGAATTTAACCTGATATATGATCGTGGCACTTTGTTTGGTCTACAGTCTGGTGGTCGTACCGAATCTATCTTGATGTCTTTACCGCCATTGGTGCGCTGGGAATATAACTGGCAGCCGGGGCCTGGCACGGCTGAGGCGGAATTGTATGATGTTTTTCTTAAACCGCAGAACTGGTTGGAGACTTGAGCAACGAATTAATTGGTTTGCTGAGTTCGGCTTCGGCCATCGTTATTTTTTTATCTTTGCAGTACTTTTATAAAATGCGGTTTAAAAAAAATATGCTGGCAGGCAGGAAAAAGATAGTCGGGCTATGCATTTTTGTCATTTCCGTTATCGTTGCAGTTATCTTAATGCGTTAGCGTTTCAAGTCTGGAGCCAGAAAGTAACCGGGCCATTATTCAGCAAACTGACCTGCATATCGGCACCAAAAATACCGGTTTCCACGTTTTTGAATTGTTCACGGGCGTGATTAATTAAAAATTCGAATAACTGTTTCCCATATTCTGGATCTGCGGCATTTGAAAAACCGGGTCGTAAGCCTTTGTGCGTATCTGCCGCGAGGGTAAACTGAGGAACCAGTAACAAACTGCCATTTATATCTTTCAGGCTGAGGTTCATTTTGTCTTGCTCGTCCGGAAAAACACGGTAAGCGATCAGTTTTTCATATAGACGTATTGCTTGTTGCTCCGTGTCAGCCTTCTCAACGCCTACCAGTACTAATAAGCCCGTATTGATAGAAGCAATAACGTCACCATTGACGGCGACAGAAGCATGAGTAACGCGTTGCAACAAACCAATCATTTATGATTGGGCATAAACTATTAAGCTATTAACGTTAAATTATCTTGAGAAAGTCGAGGACATTAACAGCAAATATAGCAACAGCAGCAACCAGTACTACCCAGTCCATGTTTCTGCGCGCAAGAAACCCGGTAAAGTGCAAAATAAGCACAACCACGGATAAGATATAGACAATATAAAAAAGCATCTATGACGTCCCTCTAAAAATGTAAGATTTTGATATTATTCTTAATGGTTCTATTTTAAGCCAAACAACAACCATTAAGCCAACATTACGTCTTAAATAAGAGACATAATTCTGAAATTATTGGGTTTTTACACCTTTATCGCTCGCTATAAGCAATATATCTGCGGGTCTTTGGGCAAAAAGACCGTTCGTGACGACACCGACTATCTGATTTAGCCTTTCTTCTAACCTGATTGGATTATCAATTTTCAAATTATGCACATCAAGAATATAATTGCCATTATCAGTCGTAAATCCATCACGCAACTTTGGTTGACCACCTAATTTCACGATTTCCCTCGAAACATAAGCTTGTGCCATGGGGATCACCTCGAGCGGCAAGGGAAATGTGCCGAGCATAGGCACCATCTTGCTGTCATCAATAATACAGACGAATTGTTTACTGACCGCGGCAACAATTTTTTCTCTGGTTAAAGCACCGCCGCCGCCCTTGATTAAGTGGCGTTGCTGTGTCGCTTCATCAGCGCCGTCGACATAGACCGGAATATCGACCACATCATTTAATGACAGGACCGGTATCTGGTGTTTTTTAAGTAACTCCTCGCTAGCGTCAGAGCTTGATACCGCTCCGACAATTCGCTCTCTTATGTTAGCAAGCTCCTCAATGAAAAAATTGACCGTGCTACCTGTGCCTACGCCAACAATAGTCCCGTCTTCTATATAAGAAACTGCTGCTTTTGCGACTTGTTTTTTCTTATCGTCTTGCGACATCGTTAGCTCCATCGAAAAATATGTTTGTGCTCGAGTAAATGTTATCTTATGGCTATGTTTGATGAATACAATAATCTAATTGAAGAAGCCAGTCGACGTATCTATGCCGTGGCTAAACGAACCGACCTGGATCACGCGCCATTATTATCCTTGCGACTGAATAATAATATCTGGTTAAAGCGTGAAGATCAGCAACCGGTTTTTTCCTATAAATTGCGTGGCGCCTATAACATGATCGCGTCCTTGTCTGAAGAAGATCGTCTACGCGGTGTGCTCACGGCGTCAGCAGGAAACCATGCCCAGGGTGTGGCGATGGCAACACAAGGCCTGAACATTAAGGCCGTTATTGTCATGCCGAAGACAACGCCAGAGATCAAAGTCAATTCGGTCAAGCGCATGGGCGCTGAAGTAATCTTGCATGGTAATAATTATGATGACGCCAAGGATTATGCTCTAAAACTGTCGAGTGAAAAGGGCATGAGTTATATTCCGCCGTATGATCACCCATTAATTATTGCTGGTCAGGCAACTGTGGGCGTTGAGTTGATAGAGCAGCATCCGACTACACCCGATATCATTTTTGTACCGGTCGGTGGTGGCGGACTGATCGCCGGTATAGCAGCATATACCCAAGCACATTATCCCGATATAAAGATCATCGGTGTTGAGCCTGATGAAGCGCCGTGCATGCACCATGCTCTTGCTGCCGGTGAACGCGTTGTACTGGATAAGATCGGTATTTTTGCCGATGGTGCAGCAGTTAAACAAGCCGGGGAAGAGAATTTCAGAATCACCAAAGAACTGGTCGATGAAATTTTGTTGGTCAGCATTGATGAAATTTGTGCCGCAGTAAAAGATATTTTCGAAGACACACGATCAATTCCGGAGCCAGCAGGTGCTTTGGCCCTCGCGGGCTTAAAACAATATGTTGCAAAGGAGAATATAAAAGACAAGGAATTGGTCGCTATCTTTAGTGGCGCTAATGTGAATTTTGATCGACTGCGCCATATCGCCGAATTGACTGCACTGGGCGAACAAAAAGAAGCATTGCTCTCGATCATTATCCCGGAACGTCCAGGCAGTTTTCGGCACTTGTGTCATGATCTTGGCCCGCGCCTGATAACGGAGTTTAATTATCGTTATGCAGACGATAACGATGCTCATGTTTTTGCCGGCGTCCAGCTTAAGCACGGGGTTGAAGAAAAAGACAAACTGCTAAATCATCTTAAAGAAAAAGGGTACAACGTGGTTGACCTTAGCAATGATGTCGTTGCCAAAATGCATATTCGCCACATGGTCGGTGGTCATGCACCACAAGCTGAGAATGAGCTTATCTATCGATTTGAGTTTCCGGAACGTTCCGGTGCGCTGCTGCATTTTCTGACAGAAATGGGTGAACGCTGGAATATCAGTCTATTTCATTATCGAAATCATGGCGCGGCCTATGGTCGCGTGTTGATGGGTTTTCAAGTGAAAGAAAATGAACGAAAGGACTTTCAAGCGTTTATCGACCGACTCGACATTCCTTACTGGGACGAATCGGATAATCTTGCGTATCACATTTTTTTAAGATAAGCAGACTGTTTTTCATAGCACCAAAAACAAAATAAATTTCCCGATTTTTCTTGATTCATATCAATACTAAATTGATCCGATAGCTATAACATTTAATCGATTCAGAATAAGGAAATAGTTATGAACTGTAATGTTGGTAAAGCGGACAGGATAATAAGAGCAATTCTGGGCGCGGCTATTATAGTTGTCGGAGTTTACTTTCAGTCATGGTGGGGTGCGATTGGGATTGTGCCGATTGTTACTTCTGCAGTAGGCCGGTGTCCGGCATATCTCCTTTTGGGAATTTCAAGCTGCAAAACGTAGTGGTGCTTTCAGAAATTGTTTGACGAGTGATAAGCAAGGTATTAACAGGCTGCTGTAGATAGTCAGGTAATATTAAAAGTATTCGGTGGCTTTAATCGTTTTGTCGAAAACGATAAATTGCAATCTCGCCAAGTAAATTAGGAAACAGATTCATCCCGATACTGGATTGATGCTCATGATCAACGGTGGCGCGTTCGAGTATTTCAATATTCTTTGAAGTACATAAGGCTTCAAAATCAGTCAAGGTACATAAATGAATGTTAGGCGTGTTGTACCATTCATAAGGCAGCGTTTTCGATTTTGGCATATGACCAGCAAACGCAATTTGTAAACGATTTCTCCAGTGACCCATGTTTGGAAAAGTAACAATCGCCTCATGGCCAACGCGTGTCATTTCCTGGAGTAGTTTGTCAGGATAATATATGGCCTGCAGCGTTTGCGTCATAATGACGTAATCAAACGTATCTTTTTTGAATTCGGACAAACCTTTATCCAGATCAGTTTGTATAACATCAACGCCGCGATGAATACACTGCACTATATTTTCTTCGTCTATTTCAAGACCATAACCATTTACATTTTTATGCTCTTGCAGGTAGGCCATTAAGGTACCATCACCACAACCCAGATCGAGTACGCGTGAACCGGGTTTGATCCATTCGGCAATCAAGGCCTGATCAGTTCTCAGGTTCATGTAATATTCAGTCCTTCTGCGATGCGGTCGAGTGCCGTGCGCATGACCTGATGGTAGCGAGGGATAGGCATTAGAAAAGAATCGTGACCCTGTTTCGATTGAATCTCGATATAGCTGACGCACTTGTTTGCATCAAGTAATGCGCTGACGATTTCTTGTGAACGTTCGGGTGAAAATCGCCAGTCACTACTGAACGAGATAACCAGAAACTCTGCAGTGGCAGGACTCATGGCTTTTGACAAACTCCCCTCGGCTTCACTGGCAGGGTCAAAATAATCAAGCACCTTGGTTAACAATAAATAACTGTTTGCATCAAAGCGTTCTACAAAAGATCGTCCCTGATATCGCAAGTAACTTTCTATCTGGAACTCAGCATCGTAACCAAATTTTATTTTACCATCGCGAAGTGAGCGGCCAAATTTTTCATCAAGCGCATTATCGGATAGATAGGTAATATGGCCGAGCATTCGAGCCAGCATCAGACCCAGTTCAGGCTTGTTATTATTTTCGTAGTAATGGCCTTCATTAAAGTTTTGGTCAGATCGTATGGCCTGTCGTGCTACTTCATTAAAAGCAATGTTTTGAGTTGATAGTTTTGGTGCTGCGGCTATCACAAAAGTATGTTTAAGCCGATTTGGATACGCGATTGACCATTCCAGGCATTGCATCCCGCCAAGGCTGCCTCCTATCACGACTGCCCACACATCTATGCCCAGGTGATCTGCCAGCATGGCTTGAGTTTTAACCCAGTCTTTAACCGTGACTAAAGGAAAGTCGGGACCATACGGCTTGCCGGTCTCCGAGTTTGTGGTCAATGGTCCTGTAGATCCACTACAACCGCCAATGTTGTTGGGGGACACAACAAAAAAACGATTGGTATCGATAGCCTTGTTTGGCCCGATCGCGTTATCCCACCAGCCCGGTTTTTTATCTTCTGCTGTATGGTAACCGGCTACATGATGATTGCCACTTAAGGCATGGCAGATCAATATCGCATTAGAACGATCTGCATTTAATTCACCATAGGTCTCATAGACAATATCAAAACCGTGCAATTGATTTCCAGACGCGAGCGCAAGTGATTCGTCAAAATGCGCGGTCTTTGACTCGACTATACCAACATCGTCAGCGGGTCTGGTGCTCTCTTGCATGTGTTATTTTGTATTCAGGATTCAATTAAATGTTTGGTTAATAGTCTACGCGGTCTTCAGTCACATATTAAAACTAAATCTCGCCAGGTGCTATCTGATAAATTATTGAACCACGCAGGCATATGAGCCGGTTGTTTGATGACTATTTTTTTATCTCGATGCTTTAATCCGCTTACAAGTTCAATATCAGATTGTTTGACGCTGAATTCATTCGCAATGTAGTAAATGACTTCCTTATTTGCCTTGTTGTCAGTTGCTGCTGCATTGACTCTTAGTTTTAATCTGTCGCCATGCAATCCGGTAATGGCATTAGCTTTAGAGCGTGGTTGTAGACGAAGTTTGAGTAACAGCTTATCATCCTGCCATTCATGAAAAGTCACGGTTCTATAATGATAAGCGTCGGCCCAGATCCATCAGCGGTGATACTAACAATATAAGCATCAGATTCATGATGATCAGCACGACCAATGGTGACCAATCAAAGCCGCCAGCAGGCGGTATTAATCGGCGCGCCGGTTTCAAAATGGGTTCACTTAGCTGATACATGATCACCGTTAATGGATTATAGGCGCCCGGATTAACCCAGCTAATCACTACCTGAATGATGATGATAAACAAATGCACGTAAATGACCGTTTGTAATAAGTTGGCTACCGTTAAAACAAATAATCCTGGCGGTGCCGGAATTGTTCCGATAGTAGCCAGGCTAATCAACAGTATTTCCAGGCTTTGAAAAAACATTAACAGAATGATAGACGGCCAATCGATACCCAGATAACCGGGAATTAGCCGGCGTAAGGGTTTTATTGCCGGATTGGTGATTTTAACCAGAAACTGGGATAGCGGATTGTAAAAATCTGCGCGTACGCGCGCGAGCAAAAAGCGTAACAGGACCGCCAGAATGTACAAGCCAAAAACAATCTCAATCAAATAAACAGCCGCTTGTGCAAAATAATTTCCGCCCATGATTATTTACCTAATGATTGCGATAATTCTTCAGAGCGTTGCTTTGCTGCATTCATGGCGGCATAGACCAACTCTTCCAGTTTGCCTTCTTTAAATACATTCAGCGCTTGTTCCGTCGTGCCGCCGGGAGAGGTAACCTGTTGTCGCAGCTCTGCCAGATCAGAATCCGATAACAATGCCATCTTGGCTGCACCCAATGCTGTCTCAATCGTTAATAATCTGGCCTGCTCATTATTCAGCCCCATACTAACGGCCGCTTTTTCCATGGCTTCCATAAAATAAAAATAATATGCCGGTCCGCTACCCGATAATGCGGTGACAGTATCCATAAGTTCTTCTGAATCTACCCAGATTGCCGTACCAACAGAGCGCATCATTGCTTCCGCTGTATTTTTTTGCACATCGGTAGTTTGCTTATTGGCAAATAAGGCAGCTGCACCAGCCTGAATCAGTGCGGGTGTATTTGGCATTACCCTGACTACAGCGCCGGGTTTTCCGAGCCATTCAGTAAGGGCATCGAGTCTTATGCCTGCCGCTATCGATATCACCAGTCTCGGACGATCCTGTATTGCTTCGGCCAGGTCGCTGACCACTTTATGCATAACTTGCGGTTTTACTGCCAGCACAATGACATCTGCATTAGCAACCGCTTCATTGTTATCAGCTAAAGTGCGGATGCCAAATTGTTGAGTAATATTTTGACGTTGTCCTGCATCAGGATCGGTCGCCAACAGTCGTTCGGTTTTGACGCCATTAGCTATCAATCCGCCGATCAGGCTACGTGACATATTTCCGCAACCGATGAATGCAATGTTGCAATTTTCCATATCAAATTAATGTGAAGTGTTTAATGTGAAAAGTATAACGATGTAAAAGCATAATATCAGAATTTGATTAATCTCGGCCGTATATGTTTGGGCGATTGAACGCTGTTTCAACTCCAGATTTATCCTGAATTACGAGGACCAAATAGTGCAGTACCAATACGCACAATCGTCGCGCCTTCAGCTATAGCCGCCGCCATATCTTGCGTGGTTCCCATCGAAAGCGTGTCTAGTTCAGGTCTCGCCAACCTCAATTCCTGTAGTTTTTGATTTAATATTGCAAATGGTTTGCGTTGTTCGTCGAAATTGCTGCTCGGTGCAGGTAAAGCCATCAGCCCCCTTACCTTTAATCGTTTGAAGGGTTTAAGTTCTTCCATAAAATCATGCAGGGCATCAATAGCGATTCCAGCCTTACTCTCCTCACCACTTATATTGACCTGTATACAAATATTTAATGGCTGTAGATTATCGGGTCGCATTTCATCAAGCCTGCGCGCGATTTTGATCCGGTCAACGGTATGCACCCAATCAAAATGAGCGGCTATCTGACGCGTCTTGTTCGATTGAATAGGACCTATGAAGTGCCAAACCAGCTCGGGAATTTTGATGGCCACTATCTTTTCCAGAGCTTCCTGACAATAATTTTCACCAAAATGGCGCTGTCCTTCCTGAATAGCTGCTAGAATTTCATCAACCGATCGTGTTTTACTGACTGCCAATAAGCAGACACTCCCGGCGCCACGACTGTAACGTTTTTCCAGAAGTTTTATTTCATGGCGTATATGAGCAAGATTGTCAGTAATTTTCATAAAAAAGGGTCTATTACGGTAGTCTATAATTTAAAATATAAGTAAGATTGTTAAAGTGTTATTGGGTAAAGCTATTTTAAGAATAATCACGGTTTTTCAATTTCACCTGCTGTGCATGAAAAAACAAACAATAATATTGCAACATGCATAGCCAACTTTGTCATTACCTATTGGGAGGTATGAATGGATATTGGTGAGCTTTTAGCCTTCGGCGTAAAAAATGGTAGTTCGGATCTGCATTTATCAGCGGGTGAGCCGCCAATGATACGTGTTGATGGCGATATGCGCCGAATTAATGTCCCGACGATGGATCATAAAGATGTGCATGATCTGGTTTATGACATCATGAATGACAAACAGCGTAAGGATTACGAAGAGTTTCTGGAGTGTGACTTTTCATTTGAAATTCCTGGTCTGGCTCGTTTTCGAGTCAACGCGTTTAATCAGAATCGTGGAGCTGGCGCCGTATTTCGTACTATTCCTTCCGAGATTCTGTCTCTGGAACAACTTAATGCTCCCAAGATTTTCGAACAGATCGCAGATACTCCACGTGGTGTTGTCTTGGTCACCGGCCCGACTGGCTCGGGTAAATCCACTACGCTAGCGGCGATGGTGAACCATAAGAATGAAACCGAGTACGGCCATATTCTTACCGTTGAAGACCCCATCGAATTTGTACACAAAAGTAAAAAGTGTCTAATAAATCAACGTGAAGTACATCGCGATACACTCGGTTTTAATGAGGCGTTGCGATCGGCCCTACGTGAGGATCCAGATGTCATACTGGTCGGCGAAATGCGAGACCTGGAAACTATTCGTTTGGCCTTGTCTGCCGCAGAAACAGGTCACTTGGTATTTGGTACCCTGCATACCAGCTCTGCGGCAAAGACTATTGACCGTGTGGTGGATGTGTTCCCTGCCGCAGAAAAAGACATGATACGGGCGATGTTATCTGAATCACTGAAGTCTGTAATTTCGCAAACGTTATTGAAAAAAGCAGGTGGTGGTCGTGTAGCAGCGCACGAGATCATGATGGGTACACCGGCTATACGTAACCTGATTCGTGAAAACAAGATTGCACAGATGTATTCTGCCATTCAAACCGGTCAACAGTTTGGTATGCAAACACTGGATCAAAACCTGCAACAATTAGTGCAGAAGAATGTGGTAACACGCCAGGAAGCCCTGTCGAAATGTGCGAACAGAGATAATTTCTAGCGGTTAAATACTGAATTCGGGAGAGGTCGAATGGAAAGAGAACAGGCGATAAAGTTTATGCGAGATCTTCTCAAGCTGATGATTGAGAAGAAGGCCTCGGATTTATTTATTACGGTTGGTTTTCCGCCGGCGATGAAAATCCACGGCAAGATGACGCCAGTGTCAAAGACTCCCTTGACGCCGGATAATACCAAAGCACTGGCATATGCGGTCATGAACGATAAGCAATTAAAGGAATATGAAGCAACCAAGGAATGTAACTTTGCTGTTGCGCCGGTTGGCATCGGTCGATTCCGAGCTAACGCATTTATCCAACAAACCTACTGTGGTCTGGTCTGCCGTGTTATTGAAACCGAAGTACCCAATCTCGAGAAACTGGGCCTGCCGGAAGTTTTGAAAGATGTTGTTATGACCAAGAACGGCTTGGTTATTATGGTTGGCGGTACGGGTTCAGGTAAATCTACATCGCTGGCGGCGATGCTCGACTATCGAAATGCCAATACCTATGGCCATATTATTACCATCGAAGATCCGATTGAATACGTTCATCCGCACAAGAACTGCGTGATCATGCAACGTGAGGTGGGGGTGGATTGTGATGATTGGGAAATCGCGCTGAAAAACACCCTGCGTCAGGCCCCCGATGTCATTCTGCTTGGCGAAATACGCGACAAGGATACGATGGAATTTGGTATTGCCTTTGCTGAAACCGGGCACTTGGCTATGGCGACTTTGCACGCAAATAGCTCTAACCAGGCTTTGGATCGTATCATTAACTTCTTTCCGGAAGAGCGCAAAATGCAGTTGTTGATGGATTTGTCGCTTAATCTTAAGGCCGTTATTTCACAGCGCCTGTTAAAAACAGTTGATGGCAAAGGTCGCGCTGCGGCAATCGAAATATTACTCAACTCACCTCTGATCTCGGATTTGATTCTCAAGGGTGAGGTGCATGAGATTAAAGCTATCATGGCTAAATCGAATGAAATAGGTATGAAGACCTTTGATCAGGCGCTGTTTGATCTATATGAAGCAGACAAAATCACACTCGAAGATGCCTTACGTTCAGCAGATTCCATGAACGAATTACGTTTGAGGATTAAACTCGAAGGCAAAGGCGCAAAAGAGAAAGGCGCACTGGATGGCCTGGAACATCTCAGTCTGGAACAATCTGAAGAAGACTCAGGCATGATGGGTTGATTGTAGCCATAGATTTAAACTAGCTAATAAATAAAGGTAAAATCAATACGTTATGGATATAACTCCTTATCTTAGGTTAATGGTTGAGAAGGATGCGTCGGATCTTTTCTTGACAGTAAATTCTCCCGTCAAAGTCAAGATGGAAGGTAAAGCGACTTCTGTCGGCAAAACCCTCCTGACCGGTGAACTGACCAAGGCTGCCGCCTATGGCATCATGAATAAGAAACAAATTGCAGATTTTGAAGAGAGACTGGAATGCGATTTTGCTATTCCGCTAGCCGATCAAGCGCGTTTTCGCGTTAATGTTTTTCGTCAACGCGGCGAAGTTGGCATGGTGTTACGTCGTATACCGAATGAAATACCAACCATAGAACAGCTGGGGGTTCCTGATATTTTACAGGAACTGATTATGCATAAACGTGGCTTGATATTAATGGTTGGCGCCACCGGCTCCGGTAAGTCGACAACGTTAGCCGCGATGATCAATCATCGTAATGAAAATATGTCAGGCCATATATTAACCATTGAAGACCCGGTTGAATTTAGTCACCCAAATTTGAAAGCGATTGTTAATCAACGTGAAGTGGGAGTCGATACGCAATCCTATGCCAATGCGCTCAAGGCCTCTTTACGCGAAGCGCCCGATGTTATTTTAATCGGTGAGATACGAGATCGAACGACTATGGAAGCGGCACTCGAGCTAGCTAACACCGGCCACCTGGCCATTTCGACCTTGCACGCGAATAATGCTAATCAGGCGATGGAACGTGTGGTAAACATGTTTCCACAAGACATGCACAATCAATTGTTTATGGACTTGTCTATGAATATTCGTGCCGTCGTTTCACAACGGTTAGTGTTAGGTATTGATGGTAAGCGTACCGCAGCAATAGAGATTCTGGTTAATACACCACACATCCAGGAACTAATACTTAAGGGTGACCTTGATGAGCTTAAAGTCGCCATGGCTGAAAGTGGGCAAAGAGGTATGCAGACATTTGATACCGCCTTGTTCAATTTATATAAAGATGGCCGCATAGAACTGGAAGAAGCATTAAATAATGCCGATTCGAGGACCAACCTTGAAAACAAGATTAGCTTCGGCTAAAAACAAATTGTAATTTTGCTATAAATAAAGGGGCTATATGCCCCTTTATTTTTTCAATAAAAATAAATTTATGCCGATACAAATAAATAACATTATGAAAAAGCTAACCGAGGTTCTACATTGAGAGAATTTATCCGTCATCCTGCTTCAGTTCCATTTCAGCTGGAACAGCTTGACGGTGAGCTTAAGCATGGCTTAAGCACATTGAACAACGTTAGCTTTGGCGGCGTGTCATGCTTATCTTCTGACCCGGTTGAGAAAGGAAAGTCGGTTAAATTAAGAGTGGAATGTATTAACCCTGATTTTGAAGTGACGGGGAAAGCGGTTTGGTGTCGTATAAAAGACGATCTTTATGAGATTGGCATAGAGTTTATCCTGAGTAAGGATAAAGCGTTCCTGTTAAGAATGATCGAACAGATATGCCATATAGAGCATTATCGAAATGAAGTGCTGCAGAACGAGCACCGTAAACTGACAAGTGAAGAAGCTGCCAGGGAATGGATAGATAAATATGCAGGTGAGTTTCCAACGAGCTGATTATAAATATGAACAATAAAAAATCGCTGACGGGCTTTCAGGTACTGAACAGTGCTTCGCTAAATAAATGCACCGCATTTACCGCCGAAGAGCGAGACCAGTTCAAACTACGCGGTTTGCTACCGCCCAGGATTGTTTCTTCAGAAATTCAATTACAACGCACCTTGGAAAATTTGCGTCGTCAGCATGATGATATCGATAAGTATATTTTTCTTACCGCGTTACAAGCCCGTAATGAACGTCTGTTTTATACATTGGTAATCAGGCATATTGAAGAGATAATGCCGTTGATTTACACGCCGACCGTGGGTCAGGCCTGTAAGGAGTATGCACACCTGTTTCGTCGTTCCAGAGGCATGTATGTCACTGCTGAAGACAGAGGCGAAATCAGGGAAGTACTCGATAACTGGCCATATAAAGACATCAAAGTTATCGTTGTTACGGATGGAGAACGCATCCTCGGTTTGGGTGATTTGGGTGCAAATGGAATAGGCATCCCGATTGGCAAGCTTGCTTTATATGTCGCCTGCGCCGGGATCCCGCCGCATCAGTGTCTGCCTGTTATGCTGGATGTGGGTACCAATAATGTGGAGTATTTACACGATCCCTTTTATCTTGGTTTGCAACAAAGCAGAATCACGGGCGAAGCCTATAATGATCTTGTCGATGAATTCATTCAGAGTGTTAAAGAGATTTTTCCACAAGCATTGATCCAGTTTGAAGATTTTCTTACCCCTAATGCTTACGCCTTATTAAATAGGTATCGTGATGACACACTTTGTTTTAATGATGATATTCAGGGCACTGCCGGTGTTGCGTTGGCCGGGGTCTATGCCAGTACCCGTCTCTCCGGTTTAAAGTTTAAAGATTTGACGGTGATGTTTTTGGGTGCGGGCTCGGCAGCAACCGGTATTGCGGACCTATTATGTTATGCCTTGCAGCAAGAAGGCTTGTCGGAAAGTGAAGCACGGGCAAGGTTGTGGTTTGTTGATATGGAAGGCCTGGTCGTAAAAGAACGAAAAGGTTTATTACCGCACAATGAACCTTATATGCACGAACATCCGCAGCTTGGATTTATCGATGCGATCAATACTATCAAGCCTAATGTTTTAATCGGAGCTACTGGTGCACCCAATACATTTACACGTGCGGTGATAGAAGCAATGACTAACGTGAATCAACGGCCAACTATCTTCGCCTTATCCAATCCAACTTCGCGAGCTGAATGTACTGCCCTGGAAGCATATGAATGGAGCCAGGGTAAGGTGATTTTTGCCAGTGGCAGTCCGTTCCCGGCATTGACCTACAACGAGAAAAAAATTACGCCCGGGCAAGGCAATAATGTTTATGTTTTTCCCGGCATTGGCCTCGGCACTATCATCAGTAAGGCGCCGGTTATCACCGACGAGATGTTTCTGATTGCTGCACGGACATTGGCCGAGTTGGTGACAGAGGATGACCTTGATAAAGGCATGATTTATCCCTCGTTAAAGTCGATACGCGAAGTCTCATATAATATTGCGCTAGCCGTTGCCGAGCATGCCTATCAAACACAGCTCACAAAGACCGAAAGACCGGATGATCTGGAACAGCGCATCCGCAATTATATGTATGAACCGGGCTATTAATTGAAGACATCTATAGCAATATAATCAGCTAAAAGTGATATAAACTATTTGTATGTACAGATTTATGTCACGACGGCGATTTTTACAGTACGCCATGCTAGGACTTGGCGGATTGGCAATGTCTGATATGGCCCGTGCCAAAAGTGACTCCCGCAGCATCATCAAACAAACCTGGCTTGATAAAAACCATAATATTGAAATACCCGACGGCTGCGTGATTCGACAGATAGCGCAATCTCGTCTGCCAGTGATTAAAAATAAACCCTTTGTTTGGCATAACGCGCCCGATGGCGGAGCCTGTTTTAGCAGCGAAGACAATGGCTGGGTCTATGTTTCCAATAGCGAGATAGCCAAAAAAAAGGGTGGTGCCGGGGCAATTAAATTCAATAGTAACGGCGAAATTGTTGACGCCTATTCTATTTTAGAACATACCTCGCGTAATTGTGCCGGTGGTAAAACCCCCTGGGGCACATGGTTGTCCTGTGAAGAATGTGGCGATCAAGGCCAGGTCTATGAATGTGACCCCGAGGGTAAGAAGTCTGCAATAGTGCGTCCAGCGATGGGGTCCTTTAATCACGAAGCCGCTGCGGTCGATCCGGACAGTGGTTACGTCTATTTAACAGAAGACGTAAAAGATGGTTGTCTCTACCGGTTTAAACCAAAAAATAAAGGAGACTTGTCAGCAGGTTTACTTGAAGTCGCGGTTGCTAATAAAAGTGTTTTGTATTGGGAAAAAATAGAGGACCCACTGGCACAAACAAAACCTACGCGTTACCAAATCATGGAAGCGGCAAGATTCAAAGGTGGTGAAGGAATTGTTTATCATAATAAACATGTTTTCTTCACGACGAAGAGAGATAACGTGGTTTGGCGCTATGCTATCAATACCGGTTTAATCTCAAGGGTCTATGATGCAGCAGACTATCAACTGCCTTTATTGAGCGGCGTTGATAACATTGAAGTGTCACCATCGGGTGAATTATTAATTGCGGAAGATGGTGGTGACATGCAAATTATTGCGCTCGATCATCATTATCAGCCACATGTGCTGGTTGCTGTGCATGGCCAGGATAAATCAGAGATAACCGGTCCCGCTTTTTCGCCAGGCGGTAAACGTTTATATTTTTCTTCACAGAGAGGTAAGTCAGGAAAAAGTGAAGACGGAATTACCTATGAGGTTATATTCAGTTAAATTATAAATACGCTTGCATGGACAAGGACTTGTTGACGAACTTGGGTATCGAAAACTATTTTACAGATAAGATTGTGTTAATGGTGCTTTAAAAAAGTGGAATATATCAATGCATTATTAGGTGGTATGGGTCTGTTTCTGGTGGGCATGTGGTTAATGACCGACGGCCTCAAGTTAGCGGCGGGCGATGCCTTGATTTCTATTCTTCATCATTGGACCAAAACACCCGGTCGCGGATTAATTACCGGGTTTTCAATCACTGCCCTGCTGCAGTCATCCAGCGCGATAACAGTCGCCACGATCGGTTTTGCTAATGCCGGTCTTATCAAGTTACAACAGGCAGTCTGGGTAATCTTTGGTAGCAATGTAGGCACTACCATGACCGGCTGGATAGTCGCGCTAGTCGGTTTCAAGATCAATCTGGAAGCTTATGCATTACCCCTGATTGGTATCGGTATGATTGTGCGCATGAGTGGTGGCAAAGGGCGGCGTACGGCAATTGGTCAGGCGATACTTGGTTTCGGTTTGTTTTTCCTCGGGATTAGCGTGCTAAAAGAAGCCTTCATGGGTTTAGGCTCGAGTATTCAGTTGCCCAGTGTCGTCGGCGGTGGTGTTCAGGTATTAATGGTTTACCTGTTTCTGGGGCTAGTGTTAACCACGCTCATGCAGTCATCAAGCGCGGCTGTTGTCGTAATATTAAGTGCAGCAGCGGGAGGCATGGTGTCTTTGGGCGCGGCTGCCGCAACGGTGATAGGCGCTAATCTAGGCACAACGACAACAGCATTGATCTCGGTTTGGGGCGCGACAGCAACAGCAAAACGTGTTGCGGCCAGCCATATACTATTCAATTTGATTACCGCATCTATAGCGCTGATTATTATGACGCCCATGCTCTGGTTAGTAGACTGGATACAGGCGTTTTTAAAGATGACGCCTTCAGTGGCAACCACACTCGCGCTGTTCCACACGGTATTTAATATACTGGGGGTGATCGTGATGTTGCCGCTGGCTAAACGGCTGATAGATTTTCTACAATTGCGATTTGTTTCCAAAGTTGAGCTTGCAGGCAAACCAAAGTATCTGGATAAAAACATTTTAAGCATTCCGGCGGTTGCAACAGACGCCCTGTTTAAAGAGTTAATTAATATTAATGAACTGAGTATCAAGGCAAGTACTTCTATCTTGAGCCAGGAAGCGTCAGACAATACCAATCTTGAAAATGATACAAAAATCATTATCAACCTGACAACGGCAGTCGGAAATTATATTGCGATGTTGAGTAAACAGGATCTTTCCGATGAAATTGCACAGTCACTTCCCAAGATGATGTTAATCGCCCAGCAATATGTCTATTTAATGGATCTGGGGCATGATGTTGTAGATCTGCAAAAGAAAGTCCATCTCTCTGATGAAGAATCATACATCGTTGAAGCTATGAGCAGACTCAGGCAACTGGCAGTAAAAACACTCGAAGATACCCTGTATGAAAAAACCGAATTTGATGATGAAGTATTAAACACTGCATTTTCTGAAATGGAAACAGTCTATGAAGATTTTAAATTGGTAGTTTTTAAAACCGGATCAAAAGGTCGATTAGGCATAGTGACGATTGATGCCATGGTGCACCAGGCCAGCCTTATAAAACGCATGGCGAAACTCGGCATCAAGGCAACAAGGCAGATGCATAAAATTGCTGAAGGGTTAAATATTACTGATCAGCAAAAAGAGGAAGAGATCAAGCAAGAAATTATTGCAGAATAAGATTATAAAAAAAGCCCGGTTAAACCGGGCTTGATAAACATAACGATAAAAACTGATTATAGTTTAGCTTCGTTTTTTGAAAGATAAGAAGCAACGCCTTCAGGACTTGCTTGCATACCGGCGTCACCTTTATTCCAGCCAGCAGGACAAACTTCGCCATGTTCTTCATGGAATAACAAGGCATCAACCATACGGATCATTTCATCAACGTTACGACCCAAAGGCAGGTCATTAACAACTTGATGTCTAACAACACCATTGGTATCAATTAAAAATGAACCGCGGTAAGCAACAGCACCGTCCGGGGTTTCAACATCATAATCTTTACAAATGCTGTGCGTCATATCAGCAACCAGCGGGTAGGCAACTGCGCCAATACCACCGTTATTGACCGGGGTATTACGCCAGGCGTTGTGCGT
The DNA here is from genome assembly GCA_938084745.1 of uncultured Gammaproteobacteria bacterium. Classification (GTDB taxonomy): domain Bacteria; phylum Pseudomonadota; class Gammaproteobacteria; order Eutrophobiales; family Eutrophobiaceae; genus UBA7359. The sequence goes on along the minus strand of CALKEZ010000012.1, from coordinate 28,456 downwards.
GAAATGTGAATCAATAGAAACGCCAATAACCTGTGTATTGCGTTTTTCGAATTCGGCGACACGTTTGCTGAAAGCGATTAATTCAGAAGGACAAACAAAAGTGAAATCAAGCGGATAAAAGAAGATGACAGCATTCTTACCCTTGATTTCTGTTTTAAGATTAAATTCATCGACGATAGTGCCATCAGCTAATACAGCTGGTGCAGTAAAATCAGGCGCCTCGCGGCCAACTAATACAGACATGACTAATACTCCTTAAAAGGTTTATTTCTAGTGGGTTAAAAGTGTTAAATGGGCAAAAATTGTTTTAATTCTGGTTTTCTATTATTTCTGCCAAATAGGCAGGAAAGCGATTATCGCAGAAACGAGAGGTATTTAGAATAGGTCCAAGCCAGCAAGTGAGATTTTTGATCAACACGTCAGAAGCAGCGGAACCAATATCAGGTGTTACCGTAATTGACTATCTTTACTGCCACGGCGGTTAATGCCAGTAAATACGGTCTTTTTCCGGTCGATTTCGGTCTGACACTGTACACAAAAGCGGACTCCGGGAATGGCTGCGCGGCGCGCCTCGGGGATAAGCGCATCGCATTCTTCACAGTGCGTTAAGCTCTCGCCGACAGGTATTTCACTGCGGGCCTGCTTGATCGCATCTTTGATACTGGCATCTATTTGTTCCTGAACCGCGCCTTCTGGAGCCCAACCGGTGGCCATGAGTTTTTCCTGTTTTGTGTTAATTGGGTAATTTGGAATATTAAAAGTAGGCGAAAAATCGAGTTTGTGCAAGTGGGGCATCGATTTTCGTCTGATTGCTCGCCACAAAAGACGAAATCAATTTAAAAAATACGAATTAACCCGAAAAAACCTTATAAAGCTCATGTCCGCTTTCAGAATATTTTTTTTCAAATGGACTGATAAAATCATTCACGTCGAGAGTTTCGATTAATACTTTCTCCCTTGTTACGAATTCTAATGCCTGTTTAAATTCTTCTGCGTAGATCTTCCAGTTTGTTCTTAATTCTATTTGATCGCAGAGGCTGATCATTTCAGGCAAAACCGGGTGGCCTTGCCAGCGTCGTTTTAGTTGATCTTTTTTGGGCCAGGGATTGGGATAAAGAAGATAGTGTTTTTTTATGTTCCAATTACTCTCTTTTATCATACGCCAGAGATCGACAACGTCGGCTCTGGCGAGTATCAGATTGTTTTTATGGTAAACAGAATTGTTGGTCGTTAATTTATCGAGACGTTTTTCAGATTTGTCGATGCCGATGATTAATGCATCTGGGCTGAGTTCAGATAACTTGACGCTGCTCTCGCCGGTGCCACAACCTGAATCTAATATGATGGGTTTATTTATACTTTTTTGAATTTCATCGAGTCGATGAAACAAGTCTATGCTGAACGGGCGATAGGGCTTTTTGTAGCGATGGGTAAGATGCTTCTTTATCGTGCTTTCCAGATCTTTATGTACACCGGTTTGATTGCTGGTAACGACGCTTGATTGGGTGGTCATTACTCCTGAAACTGGATCACCGATTGTGCTTCAAATACGGGGCCATCAACACAGACGCGTTTCATTGCTGGGCCCCGGTCAGTTTCTATCAGCACGGTACAACCCGCGCAACCGCCAACGGCACAGGCCATATATTCTTCCAGTGATACCTGACAAGGTAAGTTATATTCTTTTGCCAGTTGAGCGACGGCCTTCAACATTGGCGTCGGGCCGCAGCTGAATATTTCGACTTCGTTACGTTGTTCTTCATCCAGTTGATCTAACCAATAACGGGTCAGATCGGTAACGTAACCATGAAAGCAACCCGGATAATCTTGCAAGCTCGTCAAGCGTGAAGGGATGCCCCAGTCATCTAATAATGGCATTGCCGCGATCACATCAGCGGGCATTTCTTTTAACATGATTTGCGAAGGACGGCTTTTAAATGGGAATGGAATTTCAGAACCCATGATCACTAACGGGCTAATATCTTTGGCCGTGTTTTTAATGTGTTCTGCCAAAAAGACCATCGGTGGGATACCAACGCCGCCGCCGATAAGTATCGGTCGTTTTTTATAGCCTTCCATCTTGAATGATTGACCGATAGGACCAATCAAATCGATCTTGTCGCCCACTTTTCTTCTGGATAATAAGTCGGTGCCTTGACCATGGACTTTATAAAGCACATCAATAGTTTTGGTTTTCGGATTGCTGCGCATAATCGACATCGGTCGACGCATGTATAAAGACGGATCGCATTGCATATGAATAAAATGACCTGGCTTGGCATGCATGGCTGTTTCCGGTGCTTGCAAACGCATATGAAATTGTTGGTCAGCATATTCATCTTGTGATAACAGCTCGGCCTGTTCCACATAAAGTGTGTTGCGTGTCGCGGGATGGGTCATATTAATCCTGCTTGAATACTAGAGAGCCATTATAAATAGTATGGGTGACCTGTCCGGGTAATTCCCAACCATTAAAAGGGGTGTTTTTCCCCGCACTAAGCAGCTGGCGTTTATCAACATTATTGCTCGCGTCCAGATCAAGTATGCAAACATCCGCATCATTGCCAATGGCTAATGTGCCTTTGGTAACGTTCAGTATATTTGCCGGGTTTGAGGTAAGTGCTGAAATCGCCTGCTCGAGTTTGAGTTCTTTACGATTAACAAGGTGCAGTATTAACGGTAATAAATGTTCAATGGTTGAAGCACCCGGTTCGGTCAAACTAAATGGCGCTGATTTCGCATCAGCATCATGCGGTTGGTGATCCGAGCAGACTGCCGTGATAACACCACTATTAATGCCTTCAATCAAACCATTGCGATCCCGTTCGCTACGTAAAGGTGGTTGCAGGTGACAGTCACTATTGTAATCGGCGACATCCATTTCGGTGAGGTGCAAATTACAGATAGCGACATCTGCCGTAACCGGCAAGCCTTGTTCTTGTGCAGCTTTTATCAGGCTAACGCCGCGTGCTGTGGATAGTCGGCAGAAGTGCGCCTTAACTCTGGTTTGTTCAACGAGGAGTAAAGCGCGACTAAGTGCAACTGTCTCCGCCGTCTCAGGTATGGCCGGCAATCCAAGTCGTGTGCTGACTGGACCTTCATGGGCAACGCCGTTATTTTTTAAAGAATTATCTTCTGCAAAAAAGAACACCGTCAGACCGCAACTATGGGCATATTCAAATGCGCGTCTTAATACCTCCGTGTTTTCAATCGGAGCGAGCGCATTGCTGACACCTATACAACCGGCGCGTCGCAAGGTATCCATTTCGGACAATTGTTCGCCATTCAAGCCCAGCGTCAGTGCGGCTAATGGATAGACATTGGTTCGGTTTGATTCACGCGTGCGATGATGAATCAGTTCTACAACGGCAGTGGTATCAATAACGGGTTTAGTGTCCGGAGGACAACAAACCGAGGTGATACCGCTACTGTTAGCCGCATGACATTCTGTTTGAAAAGAGGCCTTATACTTATATCCCGGTTCACGCAAGCGCGCACAAAGATCGACCAGACCTGGCAATACAATTTTGTTTTTTGCGTCCAGTTGTAAATCACTTTCAAACCCATCGGGTTGCTTTTTAATGCCGACAATTTTACCGTCTGCAATAAATAAATCCTGTTTGCCATCCAGTTTGTTAGCCGGGTCCAGTAATCTACCGTTTTTTATCAAGATACGCATTATTCTGTAGCACCCGCATTTTCCGGATTGCGCCCCATGGTCATGGCCATGACCGCCATGCGAACGGCGATGCCATGACTGACTTGTTGTAGGATGACAGAACGTTCACCATCGGCAACATCCGAATCAATTTCCACTCCCCTGTTAATGGGGCCGGGATGCATCACGATCGCATCCGGGTTTGCTTTTTCCAGCCGTTTGCTGGTTAAGCCGTAGCGCTGGAAATACTCATATTCGCTGGGTAATAAAGCACCCGTCATACGTTCTTTTTGCAGACGTAACATCATCACTACATCGACGCCATCCAGACCCTGATCCATATCGTGATAAACCTGTACACCCAGATTTTCGACATCTTTTGGGATTAAGGTGTGCGGTGCGATGATGCGTGTTTCAAGTACGCCAAGGGTGTTCAAGGCATGAATCTCGGAGCGAGCCACACGTGAATGCAAGATATCACCGACGATAGCCACACGCAGTTTGCTAAAGTCCGGTTTGTGACGGCGGATGGTAAACATATCCAGCATCGCCTGGGTGGGATGTGCATGACGTCCATCCCCGGCGTTGATAACGCTGATATGCGGTGCAACCTGAGTCGCAATATAATGTGCCGCACCGCTATTTGCATGCCGTACAACAAACATATCGCAATGCATGGCCTCCAGTGTATGCAGGGTGTCACTCAGTGTTTCACCTTTGCTGGTTGCTGATGTTGCAATATTTAAATTGAGAATGTCAGCAGAGAGTCGCTTGGCCGCAAGTTCAAAGGTTGTGCGCGTGCGCGTGCTGGGTTCAAAGAATAAATTGGCAATAGTTTTGCCGCGTAATAAAGGGACTTTTTTTACGGCTCTTTCACCGACACTGGCAAATGATTCAGCGTGATCGAGTATTTTTTGAAGTAACGATTGGCTCAGCCCTTCTGTGGTAAGAAAATGCTTCAGGTTGCCATTTTTATCGAGTTGAATTGTGTTTCCAGTCATCCCGTTATTTTAAGTTCCAGTACTTTTGGCATTATCTATGGATAATGTCAGGGGCTCTGGGCCAAGGAGTTTAACATGTTCTCCTTCTTTCAGAAGCATGGTTTTTCCGGTTATATCCGCCTGTATCGGTAGTTCTCTGCCGCTACGATTGACCAATACAGCCAGGGTAATGCTGGCGGGTCGGCCGTAATCAAAAATTTCATTCATGGCAGCGCGAATAGTGCGACCGGTATAAAGGACATCATCAACCAGAATGATATGTCTATTGTTAACATCAGTCGGTAATTGGCTCGGGCTAACTTCCGGGTGCATACCCAGTGTACTGAAGTCATCCCGATAGAACGCGATATTTAATTCGCCCAGCGGATCGTTGTAGCCGAGTTGTTGATGCAATTGTTTCGCTATCCAGGCACCGCCGGTTTTTATACCGATCATCAACGGCGCATCATATGCATGGGAAGTGGTATGTAACTGGATGGCGCTGGCCATCTCGTTGATTAGCTGATTAACGTTAATATCATCTGACATGGGCCGCTAGTCTTGCTTATTTGCCATAGTTTGTCGATGATTCTGAACAATATTTTCGTTCAACCATGTCTCCAGAATAAGTCTTGCTGCAACAGCGTCCAGATTGCGCGTTGATTTTAATTCGCGTCTCGCTTCATAAGATGAAAGTTGTTCTTCGACCAATTCCACCGGAAGATTAAAACGCCCTTCCAGTTGACGGCTAAAGCGTTCTGCGGCATCGGTCATGTCTTGTCGTTCACCCTCAAGTGTAAAGGGATGACCGACGATCAGTTTTTCCGGCTTCCATTCGTCAATTAAGCTCTGGATCTTTTTCCAATCCGGTTTGGCATTAATCACTTTAATGATCTCAAGGGTGGTGGCGGTGGCGGTAATGGTTTGACCTACAGCAGTACCGATACGCTTTTTACCATAATCGAAGCAGAGCAGCGTCTGGCTCTTCACGCGTGGCCAATATCGTGTGACAGTTTTCCGATATCAATTCCCAAATGTTCCGCCGCGGAGTACCAGCATTTCTCATAGGGCGTGTTGAATATAATGTCTAAATCAGCGGGACCAGATAGCCAGGCATTATCCATTATTTCCTGTTCGAGTTGTCCTTCACCCCAACCGGCATAACCTAATGCGATCAGCGATTCTTTGGGGCCTTTGCCAGTGGCTATTGCTTCGAGTATGTCTTTTGAGGTGGTGATACACATATCATCAGACACAACGATCGACGAATCCCATTGATTGCTGGTTTGATGCAGGATAAAGCCACGATCAGTATGCACAGGACCGCCGTGAAAGATTAATTCTTTATTCGTCGTCGGGTTATTGGCAGGGATATCCATTTGCTCAAGTATTTCGCCAAGATCAATGTTCAACGGTTTGTTTATCACGATCCCCATGGCGCCGTCTTTATTGTGGGCACAGATGTAGGTTACCGTCTTCTCGAAGTTTGGATCCCTGAGACTCGGCATGGCAATCAGGAAATGGTTCGTTAAATTCGTTTCTTGCATAGTTAATAATATTGGCAGATATTCACGTTTCCTCAAGAGGTGTGTTAAATAAATTTTATCGAAAGCCTTTATTATTAATGAACTGCCAGGTTCGCATGATGTGCAAGATATCGGTTTCATCCTTTATATGTCGCGGAAATGGTCCGTAGGGTGCCGCCAGTTCAACAATTCTAATAGCGGCGTCATCTAATACTTTTTCACCAGATGATCGACGAATAGTAATTTCATTGATAGAACCATCCGGGTTCAATGCCACATCCAGTACCAAACTGCCGGACAGGTTCTGTTTTCGGGCTTGATCTGGGTAATTCAGGTTTCCTACTCGCTCTACCTTCGAACGCCAGGCTTCCATATAGGCAGCGTATTTATATTCCTTCGTCGTGGCCGAGATGAATTTCCGACGTGGACGTTTTGCCTTCGCCTCCATTTTACGGCGTATCTCGGCACTCAATGAAGCTATCTTGAAGCTATTCGTTAGTAACTCAGTGGCCGACGGCGTTCTTGGCTTTCTAATCGTCTTTTTAATTCTGGTCTTTTCGTCTTCCGGCGTGCTCAGGGTTTCGGTTGTTTTAATCTCTTTCGTTTCCGCAATCTGTTTTTCCTTACTTGGCGTGTCCACTTTCTCTGTCAATGGATTCGGGCTTGTAATGTCCTCAACGGCTATTTTTTCGACCACATCTTTTTTGACTGGTGCCGGCTCAGGTACTTCAGCTTCTGCCGTAGCCGGTTCCGGGGGTTGGGGTGGCTGAGCTTCGATGGGTGGTGGTGTGGTTATCTCCGGCTCGGGATCCGGAAACGGGGCAGGCATGGGTGCGGCTGGATTCATCACTTCATCAATATCGCCGCCGCCTTCAAGACTCGCCTGAGCCAGCATATCGGCTTCTTTAGGTTCAACACTTTTTTGCTGGACCAGGACAATTTCCATGTTATCGAAACGTGCGCGCGATCGATCTTCCTCGATAAAAGTGATACCAAGAATGATCAATGCGTGGACTAAAATGGCAAGACTCAGGGTCAGACCAAATCTATCGAGCGCGGTAATTACGGGTTCAACGGGTTGTGCTGCTGCCACGTTTAAATATGCTTGCCGGTGGGTGAATGAGTAATGATCATGAACAATCTTAATGTGCCTGTTTCAGTTTTTCCAATGCGTCCAGTAGCTGTGTACTGATATCCATATTATACAGGCTATCCAATTCACGAATACACGTCGGGCTGGTGACGTTGATTTCGGTTAAATAATCACCAATGACGTCAAGACCGACAAAGAATAGACCCAGTTCGCGCAAACGTGGACCCACTTGCTGGCATATCCACCGATCACGTTCCGATAGTTCAATGCCAATGCCACTGCCACCGCGGGCAAGATTACCTCTGACCTCCCCATCCGCGGGTATTCTTGCCAGTGCATAGGGCACCGGTTCACCGTTGATCATTAATATGCGTTTATCACCAGCCGCGATTTCAGGCAGGTATTTCTGTGCCATAACGTAACTGGTTTCATATCGGGTGATAGTCTCCAGAATGACTTTGGTATTATGGTCACGTGCATTCACTCTGAAAATACTATGACCTCCCATTCCCTCCAGCGGTTTTATGATCGTGTTTTCATGTTGGGCTATAAAATCCAGTAAGATGTTCATATCCCGGCTGACCATGGTGGGGGCGATACATTGCGGAAAATGCGTAATAAAAAACTTTTCATTGACATGTCTAAGGGCCGATGGGCTATTTACCACCAGCGATCCCAGTCTTTCGGCGTGTTCGAGGATATACGTAGAATAAATGTATTCGAGATCAAAAGGCGGATCCTTGCGCATTAATATTATATCGAGACTTGCCAGTTCCTCGGTACGGTTATGCGACAAGGTAAACCATTGATCGGGATTTTCCTCGACTTGTAGCGATTGCATTTTTGCCATAGGAATGTCATTAATGGTAAACAGATCATTCTGTTCCATGTACTGAATATCCCAACCACGTTTCTGCGCTGCCAGAAGCATTGCAAATGAGCTGTCTTTCTTTATATTGATCCCTGTGATGGGATCCATGATTATTCCAATTTTCATCAAATATGCTTTCTGTTGAGTGAAGCAACTATAAATTGCTTTCTGTAAAATTTCCAAAGTGTATGATAATAAACAACAATAACACACAGTTGAATAAATGAATCCATAGTGAATATATTAAAAATCGCAACGCGCAATAGTCCGCTTGCTTTATGGCAGGCCGAGTTTGTCAAACAACAATTAATGCTCATCCATCCCGATTTAAAAGTTGAACTGGTTAGCATGTCAACAGAAGGCGATCGTTTTCTTGATGCGCCATTGATTGCCATTGGCGGGAAAGGCGTATTTATCAAGGAACTTGAGCAGGCGATGCTGGCGAACGAGGCAGATATCGCGGTGCATTCAATGAAAGACGTGACTATCGATTTGCCAGATGAGCTTGCCTTGCCCGTGATAATGAAACGTGAAGACAGTAGAGATGTTTTTATTTCCAATAATTATAAAAGTATTGAAGAACTGCCGGAACACGCTATTGTTGGAACGTCGAGTCTTCGTCGTCAATCACAAGTAAGCGCGCTGCGCCCGGATATCAGATTAAAAGATTTGCGCGGAAACGTCGGCACACGCCTGCGTAAACTCGATAGTAATGAATACGATGCCATCCTGCTTGCAGCTGCGGGCATCATCCGTCTTGGATTGCATGAGCGAGTTACCCAACTATTACCGGAATCGATTTTGCTGCCTGCGATTGGACAGGGTGCCATTGGCATCGAATGTCGAGCCGGTGATCAGGCAGTATATGATCTGATTGCGCCACTGAATGATCAGGACACATCACTCTGCGTCAAAACAGAACGAGCCTTTAGCCGTCGTTTATACGGTGGCTGTCAATTGCCTATCGCCGGACAAGCTACAATAACCGGCGATCAAATAAACCTGACTGGACTCGTTGCGCGAGTTGATGGCAGCGATGTGATTAAATCGGAAAATAGTGGTGACCTGACCGAGTTCGATGCTATTGGTACTGAATTAGCCGAACGATTACTGGAACGCGGTGCCGATGAAATATTAAAGGCTTTGATGCAGTGATTATATTAACGTGCCAGCAAAACTTAATAAAAAAAGAATACTAGTTACCCGGCCAAGAGAACAGTCGAAACGACTTTCTGAATTAATCAGTGAGCATGGTGGTAAAGCGATACTTTTCCCGACTATTGAAATCAGAGTTGTTGATAGCCCGGGCAATATACTGGCGGATAACATGGCGTTGCTATCTTATGATTTTGTCCTGTTTGTCAGTCGTAATGCGGTAAATGTCGCTTTTGATCATTATTTAAAGAAAATTAACTGGCCTGCACACTTGCGATTTGTTGCTATTGGCGCAGGTACCGCAGAGGCGTTGTCCGCGCGAAAAATTGGTCCTGTTTTGCATGCCGGCATACAGGCCGATAGTGAGACATTATTAAAACTACCCGAGTTGCAAAGCGAATATTTGGCAGGTAAAAAAGTCCTCATTATTCGCGGTGTTGGTGGGCGTGAATATCTGGCTGATAATTTAACTGATCGAGGCGCATTAGTTGATTATGCTGAAGTATACGAACGTTGTTTGCCACAATACGAGATGAAGGATAGCCATGATATATGGCAAGATATAAAACCGGGGGCCGTTATTGCAACGAGTAACGAGGGCCTGAATAATCTGGTAAGCCTGACTGCAGAGCTGGATAGGCCTCAATTATTTAGTACTCCACTAGTTCTTATGTCGGCTCGAAGTGTTAATCTTGCAAAAGAATCCGGCTTCATCTCAGAGGTGCGGGTTGCCACAGATAAAAATGATGAAGGTCTTTTGTCAGCACTTCTGGACCTTGTAGGAGAAAAGTAATTAATGAGTGAAGAAATAGAAGACAAAGCATTACAAAAAGCAGAAACAGAAAAGACTGAAGCGTCAACGTCAGAAGAACGTGTGCCGGGTAAGTCGAGTAATAAAGTGACTTATATTTTACTTTCTCTGTTGCTATTACTTTTTTCTGGCGCATGCGCATACGGCTATAAACGAATGCTTATGCTGGAGAATAGTGTCAATGCGATTGGCTCAATGGATCAGCGTATTCTTGCCGAGGTAGATGATCGTATCCGTGCTTCTACTTCCGGTTTCGCCGATATTGAAGAAAAGCTGGATAGCTTACAAATCAGCCAGGAGATGTTAGCCAACACCATCAATCAGCCGGTTGAGCAAGAGATACATATTAATGAAGACTATGCTTTGGCCGAGGTAGAGCACCTGCTGATTATCGCGACATATAATTTAAAGCTTGATCATGATGTGGCTACTGCCCTGGCAGCCATGGAGTCAGCCGATGCACGCTTGAATGGTCTGAGTGATCCGGCCGTTCTCGGCGTTAGAGAAGAATTGATTGCCGAAATGAATGAACTTAGGTCATTAAACCAGGCAGACTTAAGTGGCCTCGGTCTATATTTATCCGATTTGATAAATCGTGTTGATCAACTCACCTTGAAAAAGAATGTCGTGGTCGAGAAACCGAAAGAACTTGATGAAGAAAATGTTGTTGCGGGAGAATCCGGGAGCATTAAACAGTTTTTTGTGCTGGTTTGGGAAGAATTAAAAAGTCTGGTCGTAATAACCCGCAATGCGGAAGTTAATAAAGCGCGTTTACTGCCGGAAGAAATCTATTTTGTGCGTGCAAACCTGAAACTTGAATTAGCGAATGCACGCTTTGCTGTTTTTAATCGTGACACAGATAACCTGAAAGCGTCTGTCGAACATATCCTGATTTGGTTAAATGAGTATTTTGATTTATCGGACGCGGCTGTTAAAAATATTCATGACTCATTGCTGCGTATGACCGATCTTGAGTTGACCTTTCCAGACATCGATATCAGTTCATCGCTTGAATCGGTTCGTGCACTTATACGAAGCCAGGATGAAATGAGTGGCAGCAGCAACACCGATGCTGAAATAGAGCCGTTACAATGAAGCTGTTGTTGTTAAGTTTACTGGCCTTATTGCTGGCTGTGCTGATTGGTTCCCTGGCTGGTACTGATACCGGCTATGTGATGATGACTATATCGGATTGGACGATACAAACGACAGCGACCTTGTTTGTTATTGTATTATTTTTGAGTTTTATACTGCTCTATTTCTGTGTGCGTAGTCTGGTACGTTTTGTTGAGTTGCCGCAGAACATGAAAATATGGCGACAACACCGGCACCAGCGCCGAGCTGAAAAATACCTCACGCAAGGCTTAATCAATATGACAGAAGGGCGCTGGAAACAGGCTGAGCGCGACTTCTGCAAGGCCGCGCCTTATAGCCGAGCGCCCTATGTTAATTACCTTTGTGCCGCACGCGCGGCGCAGGAATTACATGCAGTTGATCGTCGCGATCAGTATCTGCGACTGGCCTATGATAACAATCCTGATGCGAGTCTTGCTGTCGGTATAACACAAGCAGAATTGCAGTTGAGTGAAAAACAAACCGAGCAGGCGTTGGCAACACTGAAGCACCTGGAAAATAAACAACCAGGACAAAATCAGGTCAAGCAACTCTTACTGGAAACATATACCGATCTGAATGATTGGCAATCAGTGTTAAGTATTATTCCTTCAATTGAAAAAACCAGTCTCTATCCGCGCGAACAGATTCAGGCTAAACAGCTTGAAGCCTATGCCGGTTTGTTAAAAGAAGCGAGTAGCCGTTCTGATAAACAAACGCTTAATTCGATCTGGACAAACATTCCACGTAAATTGAAACAGCACTTTTATTTACTTGAAGTATATGTAACCGAGCGCCTCAAGTTTGATGATACCTCGGATTGTGAAGTGTTATTGAAAGTGGCGTTAAAACGCCAATGGGATCATATGTTGGTTCGTTTGTATGGACTTGTCATCGGCTCTGATCAGATAAAACAACAGGCAACCGCTGAATCGTGGTTGAATCATCATTCGCGTGATGCCGTATTATTGCTGACTTTGGGCAGGATCTGTATGCGAAATGAATTGTGGGGCAAGGCCAGAGATTATTTGAAAGAAAGTCTTGACGTGCAGCCTAACCCGGAAGCCTATTATGAATTTGCGCGTTTACACGAACATGAAGGCAATCGTGACGCTGCTGCCGAGTGTTATGAAAAGGGCCTTACACTGGCAACGGGAATGTAATAGGCGACCTAGTTGGCCGCGAACTCAAAAGAATCTGAAAAAAGCCGATCCCTGTTTAAACCATGAGCGGGAAATGATTCCACTATGGCTTTGATCATGGGCGGTGGCCCGCAAGCATAGATATCGTAGCCTGATAAGTCGGCATGATCTTTTAAAACCGCTTCATGCACAAAACCGGTCTTACCTTTCCAGCCATTGAGTTTATTTGAATCGGATAATACCGGATTGTATTCAATGTGTTTATGATTATCTGACCATTGTTTGGCCATCTCATCAAGATAAAGATCCGCGCTTGTACGAGCACCCCAGTAGAATTCTATAGGACGTTGGTCATTATTTTTTAGTGAGTACTCGATCAAACTTTTTACCGGCGCAAAACCAGTGCCGCCTGCAATCATAATTATAGGCCTATCGGATTCATGTAATGTGAATTGTCCCAGAGGTCCCTCAATACGTAATAGTGTCTTTTCAGTCAGATCTTTAAAGGCGTATTCAGAAAATAAGCCGCCATCATAATAACGGATATGTAATTCTAGTCTTTGATCTTCCTCAGGCGGGTTAGCCAGAGAAAAAGAACGGCGTTTGCCATCGCGCATAAGAATATCAATGTATTGTCCCGCCAGAAATTGCAGTCGTTCTGATTTAGGCAATTCCAGAATTAAACGTATGACGTCGTCACTGAGTTTCTCACACTTGCTCACCCGGCAGGGAAATTGTCTCAGTTTAATATCCGCTGCGGTATCGATGGTACGTGCTTTTATGATGAGATCGCTCTTTGCCTGTGCCTTGCAGAGTAGTGCAAAGCCCTGTTTGCTATCGTCTTTGCCAAGCCCATCAGGTGAACCGTCAGGATAGGAAATATCACCCGATATGATTTTAGCCTTGCATGAACCACATAAACCATTGCGACAGCCATAAGGTAAACTATGGCCTTGGCGCAGCGCGGCTTCCAGTATGGTTTCATGTTTCTCGACATTAAACGTAATGTCTTGTTCAGAAAGTTGGACTTTGTATGACATAAGGAACTTATAATAACAGCATCTATTGCTGCACTGGTTTATAGATTAATTTTTAGGCAGGCTTTTACTACTGTCTAACCAACGGAGTAGCGGCTCCCACTGTTCGCGGTCGTAATATGTTTTGGACGGCGCCAATTCAAAAATACTTAAACCGCGATCTGCTGCATGTATATAATTCTGGCTGGATCGTAACATCGTCATGAACGGTAATTGCTTGCCATTCGGTAATTTCAGATGATCCAGATAGTACTCAAGTTTCGCCGCTATCAAGGTATCTTCTCTTACCCGGTTAGCAACCGTCGCGATTTTAATTTTGTTATTGATAGACCCTTTCAATGAAAAAAGTTCATGAATAAAACGTTCCGCCGCACGAATATCAATTGGAGAAGCAATGACCGGCATGACCATGGTTTGCGCACGACTGAGAAACTTGCTTAGTCGCTCATCGCTGACCCCTGCTGGAGTATCCATGATCAATACCTCGGTATCTTCAGGGACTTGTAAACTGCCTTTATCCAATACGGCGCAACTGATTCGGCTCTGATTGTCCGGCCTTACATTGAGCCAGTCCTGACTTGAACCCTGTGGGTCACAATCGGCAAGCGTTACTTTTTTGCCGTTGATTGAAAAATAGCTGGCAATATTAGTAGCAAGTGTACTTTTACCGCAACCACCTTTGGGATTAAGAACGAGTATGGTACGCATTTTCATATTAAAACATTGTTATTAAACTGTTGTAAATCAACATTTAGATTATATAAAAGTGCCCTTTTGGGTATGCAACTTCAATATCAGCGGCCCCAAAATTAATTGTATGGCGAATATCATTTTCCCGGCCGGGACCACGATGGTCTCCGGGCTGGACATCTTTGAGCCTTCTAACATCTCCAGTAAATAGCGAAAATCTACCTCGATTTTGTCGCGATTGCGGATATGAATTACACAAAAACTCTCATCGTTACTGGGAATATAGTCTGCGGCAAACGGGTTTGATGTATCTATCGTCGGCACACGCTGGAAGTTTATATCCGTTCGAGAAAACTGAGGCGTAATGTAATGCATATAGTCATGCATACGATCCAGAATGAGTCTAGTCGCGTCTTCAGTCGTATAACCTCGGAGCGCCCGGTCTCGATGTATTTTTTGCATCCATTCCAGATTAATTATTGGTGTAAAACCAATTAGCAAGTCTACGAATTGCGCGACATTCACGGTGTCAGTTACCAGACCACCATGCAGTCCTTCATAGAATAGCAAATCGGAATTTGCTTCGATGGGTTCCCACGGGGTAATGGAGCCGGGCGGTAAGCCATGTTGCGCTGCTTCTTTGGCATCATGAATATAAAAGCGGCGTTGCCCGGTCGCAGTTTCACTATATTCCCTGAATAAACCTTCCAGTTCCTCGAAAAGATTACCTTCCGGGCCAAAATGCGTGAGGTTTTCTCCCTTCGCCTGAGCTTCAGCACTGAGTCTTTCCATTTCAGCGCGGTCATAGCGATGGAAACAATCGCCTTCTATGAAGGCGGGTTTGATACCAAACTTGTGAAACATCGTTTCAAAAGCATCTCTGGCAATACTGGTGCCGGCCCCGGAGGAACCGGTAACGGCGATAATTGGGTGTTTAAGTGACATAGTTGTAAAGGTTATCCTCAGAAGACGGCTTGTACTATTCTTAAATTTGTTAATTGCATAGCATAGGCCGGTTCAAGACAACGGCGAACTATAATAGCAATGCATTGCACAATTCTATTCTCAAGGGCATTATAAGCTATATAAGGCGCTGATTTACAAGGGGAATAGTTTGGGCTCGTCAATTAATACAGATATTATCTTATATCGCAGGCTATTAAGCCATGTTGTTCCTTATTGGCGGGTATTTCTGTTGTCTATAGTCAGCATGATAATACTTGCCGCTACTGATCCTGCGATTCCGGCCTTGATGCAACCGCTTTTAAACGGGGCCTTTATCGATAAGGACCCCGATACCATCGCCCTGATGCCTTTCATGTTTGTTGGCCTATTTGCCATTCGCGGCCTGGCCGGCTATGTCAGTGGTGTGTCGCTGAATTGGGTTGCGAATAAAGTGGTAATGGATTTACGCGAGGCGATGTTTGTACGATTGATAGATTATCCCACCAGCTTTTTTGACAACAATCGCTCCGGCAGTTTGATGTCCCGCTTTACCTATGACGTTACGCAAATAAAAGAAGCGTCTGCTAATGCCATATCAACCCTGGTCAGAGATACAATCTCGGTAGTCGGTTTACTCGGCTGGATGTTTTATATCGATTGGGCCATGGCCCTGATTTGCCTTTTGGGCGCGCCACTTATCGGTATTATCATTTTGATAATAAAACGCCGCTTACGAAAAATGAGTCGTAAGGTACAGGATACGATGGGTGATATACATCATGTTCTGAATGAATGTTTTGACGCGCAAAAAGTAATCAAGCTTTACGGTGGTCAGGAAGTTGAAAAAAAACGTTTCTTTAATACGATAAACTCGCACCGACGTTTTGCGATGAAGTTTATCAGCGCTTCAGCAGCAACTGGTCCATCAATACAAATGATTACCGCTTTTCTCCTCGCAATCATAATCTACATTGCAACCCAACAAGCAGCGACCAACAGTTTGTTAGTCGGCGATTTTGTTTCATTTTTTGCAGCAGTTGCCATGATACTGGGGCCATTAAAAAGACTGGCGGGTATTAACGAACACATACAAAAAGGCCTGGCTGCATGTGAGAGTGTATTTAACCTGTTGGATACTGATGTTGAGCCGCAATCCGGCAATCTGAATTTAACCAACGTGAAAGGCAAGATTGAATTTAGGAATGTATCGTATCGTTATCCTGAATCAGAAACTGAAGCACTTGATTCGATTAGCTTTGTGATTAAACCCGGTGAAACGATCGCGCTGGTAGGTGAGTCAGGTAGCGGCAAGACAACACTTGCCAATTTAATTCCACGTTTTTACGAACTTAAAAGTGGCGCGATACTTTACGATGATGTTGATATAAGCGAGTTGTCGTTATTATCACTCCGTCAAAATATCGCATACGTCAGTCAGGATGTGGTGCTGTTCAATGACACGGTAAGAAATAATATTGCTTATGGCGACCTCGAATCTGCATCGGATGAGGCGGTCTGGGCAGCCGCAGAAGCCGCTTGCGCAACAGAATTCATTAATGAATTACCGGAAAAAATGGCCACTATGATTGGTGAAGACGGTACCCGCTTGTCAGGCGGACAACGTCAGCGATTAGCGATTGCACGTGCCTTACTAAAAGATGCCAGATTGTTAATTCTAGATGAAGCGACTTCATCACTCGATACTCGTTCCGAACGTCATATTCAATCTGCGTTGGAAAATGTCAAAAAAGGTCGTACCTCGTTAATCATTGCCCACCGTTTATCTACTATTGAGAATGCCGATCATATTATCGTGCTTGATAAAGGACGTATTGTAGAACAAGGTAAGCACAGCGATTTATTAAAACAAAAAAATCACTATGCGAGACTGCATCAAGTACAGTTTCGAGAGCATGAAACGGTATGAAGTTAAGTTAATAAAGCGCGGGATATATTCAGCGACAGTATTCTATAAAACCCTGCATGCAGTGTTCATTTTTAAATCAGGATGTGACGCAGCTATAGTGTTACTCTTCACTGACAAAGCTGCAAACTTTATTGCGTCCTGAATGTTTTGCTTTATACATGGCCTTATCTGCCAGCTCGATAAGTTTATGCGGATTTTCATGATCTTCCATTTCTGCAATGCCGATGGAAATCGTAACGCTGGGTAGTGGTTGACCCTCCTGATCCGCGATTTTGGTTTGACTGATGGCCTCGCGTAGTCGTTCAGCAACTGTGTGTGTTGCCGCTGCATTCAGGCCTGGCAGCAATGCAAATAACTCCTCACCGCCATAACGCGTGACCAGATCTTCCGGTCGTAAATATTGAATGATGGTTTGTGATACTGTGCGTAAGGCAATATCACCAGCCAGGTGACCATGCGTGTCGTTATAGTCTTTAAAGCGATCCACATCGATCATCATGACCGACAATACCTCGTTGTCTTTGTGACAACGCTGCATGACACGAATAAACATATTATCCAGCCAGCGTCGATTATATAGGCTGGTTAATGCATCGACCGTTGCATTATGTTCGTATTCCTTAAGTAACCCCTTAATTTTCTTAATTACAGAATTACCGTGGCGTAGACGCTGCGACAAAACGACGAGTAAGTTATTGGCAATGGCATGTGAACTGCCAATTAATGACCACATGACGTCTTCATCGATCACGAGTATTCGAGAATCTTTGATAGCAGTCACATAAGCAGAGGCCTGTTGATGATCAATTATGGCCATCTCGCCAATGCTTTGCCCGGGGCCAAGTGTTGTCACGGGTTCTATATGTTCAGGCGAAAGCATTACTTTGAATTCTCCAGAAAGGATTAAGTAAACTGTATTGCCAGTGTCGCCTGCCCTTACCAATATTTCATCTTTGCCAACATTCTGAATGATACAATCGGAAAGCAGAGGCATGATGGTGTTGAAATTCACATCATTGAATAATTCCTGAGTGCATATCTCGGCACTGCTTAGTAATGTTGAATTATCGTCCATCATTTTGGTTAGCTTTGATTAGGTATTATTTTATTGGGGGTGAACGAACGTATCGCTTTTTTCAGTTGTGCGAGTTTGCCATGATTTGAACGGTAGCGGACAAAAATATATAAATCTGTGATGGACTTAACCTGATTGCCGAGTTCCGCTCGTTCGTTAGACAGGCGTTGTGCATAATCAACAGGTCCTTCATGTGATTTTCTTGGCAACCCTGCGCGCGCCAGTTTTTTACAAAAAACATCATAACAGGCTTTCGCCGGGTCGGTTGAGCGCGGTGCTTTTTTAAAAACATAAGTTGCTATTACGGTAACAACAAGCCCAAGAAAGAATAATAGCAATGCTGTTATTTTTTTCCAATCAATCGAATCAAAGCCCAGGCTTTGTAAAAAAAGTTTTTGTCTCTCGG
Source organism: uncultured Gammaproteobacteria bacterium (assembly GCA_938084745.1). Taxonomy (GTDB): domain Bacteria; phylum Pseudomonadota; class Gammaproteobacteria; order Eutrophobiales; family Eutrophobiaceae; genus UBA7359. The sequence continues at coordinate 10,027 of CALKEZ010000012.1, read as the reverse complement.
GACTGTAACCAAGAACCCACTGTGCCCATTGGTAGTTAATCATATCGACTGTATTGCGGAGTCGTTGCCAAACACGTATAGCAGCATCATTATTTTCCAGACCGAGCGGAATATCGATAATAGCCTCGGGAATGCTGCTTTCTATGCCCTCATTGACTCTGCCCGGCGAAACAATAGCTGTTGGATCAACCCTTACCCAACCTTGCTTCTCCAGCCATACTTCTGTCCACGCATGAGCATGGTATTGTCTTACGATTAAATAATTTCCAACGGGATTAAGTTCCCCGCCTAAATATCCGGTAACAACACGCGCCGGTATGCCTGCAGCACGCATGAGTATGGTAAATGCAGAAGCGTAATGCTCACAAAACCCCTGACGTTTATCGAATAAAAATTCATCTATCATGTCTTCCGTCATTAACGGTGGCTGAAGTGTATAGACAAAATTTCCTTTTTCTAACCAGTTGAGCGCGGCATTGAGAATTGCTTCCGGATCATGAAATTCATCTCGTAGTGTTGATGCAAGTTTACGCGTTTTAGGATGTCCGGTTTCGGGTAATCTCAAACCACGTTCAAGATAAGTCTCGCTTAGCGTTCCTAGCTTATAGGTGCTATGCGATGTTAATGAAAAAGCTTTTCGTGCGCGCAATGGTTCGAGTGATTTTAATTGAAAATCATGTGTTAGATAACTATTGTCAGGTAAGGTTGATATCATCTCGAGACCAAACAACCATTTTTTATTGGTTGGTTCGATAGTAACGTCGTAACGTATTGGCTCTCCCGTATAATCAATCGGCGCCATGCGTTGATCAGATTCGTTTTTACCGGTAGTCCACTTACGGCCGTCTGTTTGCCAAAGCACCGGACCACGCCAGTACAGTGTGGATTGTTTCGGTATCGCGCCTTCAAAACTAACACGAAATGCAACTTCTCTTGATTGCACCAGTTTGCTGATGGTGCCTGGTGACATCTGGTCGTCAATACCGGTTATACCTGTGAAAGCGTCTTTGGGAATACCCCAGAGTGGACCATTAATGCGTGGAAAAAATATAAAAAGTACTAGCAGTATCGGGATTGCCTGTATTAAAAGTGTACTTGATAGTTTAAAGCGTTGTAGCAGTGTTAATTGCTGTTCCGTATCATTAAAGTTAATTAATCCAGCGGTCATTATTACGATGACAAGCATCATGTAGCTTGCTGTCGGGATCGTCTGGCTATAAAAGAAATTTGTAATGATCAGGAAATAACCGAGATAAGTGCTGATGTAATAGTCTCTTCTTGATTTACTTTCAAAGACTTTAAGCGCAGCTAACATGACCAGTAAGGCGACGCCGACATCACGTCCGGCGAGCGTGCCGTAACTTCCGTAAATGGCAAATACACCGCCGAACATAACGATTAAACGGAGGATATTGATAACAGTCTTTTGTTTTTTCCAAAACAATGGCAATTTAAAAGGAAGCAAAACCCGCGTCATTAACAACGCCAGATGCAATAACGGGATCCAGACAGGTAAACGTTGCCAATGAGGGAAGCTCGCCAGGCCTATACCCAGTGCCAGCCATATTATATTGTTAAGGTTGAGTTGAGATTTGTTTGACATTAGTGCTTGCCGTAAAGTGCCAATGCTTCAAGACAACGTTCTTTATGGTGTGTGCCATGGCCGGGTTCTATCTTTGTGTCGGGTATCGCTAGTCCGTAATGCAGTGATGTTTTTTCAGCAAGTAGCACCCAATAGCAAAGCTGTGATAATCGCGCTTCAGTATCACGCATAGGCGCTACGTTATCCCAGGTCAGTATTAGTGTTTGTGACCCTTTGCCGCTGAATTGTTTTACCAATAGTCCTTGTTCTCGTGCAAATGCCTTCCATGCAATCGAGTTAACCGGATCGCCAGGCCGGTATTTTCTGAAACCGGCAAAATCATCGGTGCCGGATTGCATACCAAAATCAAGATTTTCTTCATGCAGAGTTGCTAATGGTAATTGTTTTTGCCCTTGTGGTGCAGGATAGACCAGACAGTAGAACTCAGGCTCGTAGTAAGCCCACGCAGCAAAAATACCCAACGGGAAATGGGTCGATATTTTCAACCGTTTTAATGCTAATTTTCCGCGACGGGTCGTTGCTAGCGGGTAATGGCAACTTGACTGTTTTCCGGCTTCGAGGCTAATGGAATTGATCTGGTAGCGTTTTCTTTTTTGAAAGATTTTTTGGTTGGGTTCGCTGCATTCCAGTTTGATAGAAAAACGTGCCTGACTTAAGCGGTTATCCAGTTGTATCGGGAACAATGCTTGCTGACCGACAAACACAGGCTTCGGTTTGGTAGAGGTTAATATCAGCCCGGTCAGGTTACGGTAAGTGTGTAGCATACAAACCAGGCCCAGGCTGGCCAATAAAAAACACAGCATAAAAGCCATGCTGTTATTGTAGTTTATGCCGCCGAGCAACATGACGATCAGCATTAACAGATAAAGCCAGCCTTGAAAGGTCGGAAATATATAAACGCGCTGTCGTTTCAGGTGCTGAGACAGAATACCTGTATTGCCAGCGGAGTTTACAGGTGGTCGTTCCAGTACAACCGGTGTTGCCATTGTTAAGGAATGGGAACCTGTTGGATTAAATGTTCTGCGGGTTTTAAAACTTCCTTGTCAGAGACTTCATAATTAAACTGAAGGCGATGACCGATGACGCTAGGCAATATGGCCTGGATATCTTCAGGCAAGACATGTTGGTGAGCATGAATATAGGCCCAGGCTTTTGCGGCACTTAAAACAGCTATGCCCGCGCGTGGTGATAGCCCATGCAGATAATCTCCAGAGGCACGGCTGAACTCGAGTAAGTCCTGCAGGTAATCGAGTATCGCATCTGCGACGTGGACCTGTTCCAGTTCTTTTTGTAATTGAATTAATTCAGCGGCGGATAATACGGCTTCTATCTCCTCCAGTAATTCCTTGCGGTCCTTGCCGTTTAATAATTCACGTTCAGCAGTACTGTCTGGATAGCCCAATTCGATACGCATCAGGAATCGATCGAGTTGTGATTCAGGTAATGGAAAAGTACCAATTTGATTTAACGGGTTTTGTGTCGCAATGACAAAGAAAGGATCGGGCAATGTTCGCGTTTCATTGTCGATGGTGACCTGATGTTCGGCCATGGCTTCCAGTAAGGCGCTTTGCGTCCTTGGTGTGGCGCGATTGATTTCATCGGCCAACAGAACATTTGAAAAAATCGGCCCCTGATGAAAATCAAATTTACTGGTATCACGGTTATAAACCGAAACACCAAGTATATCTGCGGGTAGCAAGTCACTCGTGAATTGTATGCGTTGGTACTGCAGGCCTAACACCTTCGCGAGTGTGTGTGCGAGCGTGGTTTTGCCGACGCCGGGCGTGTCTTCTATGAGGAGATGCCCCTTGGCTATGATGCATGCGAGTGCCAGCTTGATAGCGGTACTCTTGCCGAGAATGATCTTGCTGGTGGCATCAATAACATTTTTCAGTTTGGCAGCTTGTGCAGATGCTGAGTTCATGTCTTCGGTCATGTTCATTATTAAACGCTATTCCCCGGCAACCGTCATGGCATCGATCATTACCGAGCCAGTTAACACATTGCCACGTCGATCAATATCATTACCGATACTGATGATGTTTTTATACATCTCGATTAAATTTCCGGCGACGGTTATCTCTTCCACAGGATAGGCCAGCTCACCATTCTCAATCCAGAAACCGGATGCGCCACGTGAATAATCGCCAGTGACCTGGTTGACGCCGAAGCCAATCATGTCTGTTATTAATAATCCGGTACCCATCTCGGCCAGCATTTTTTCGAGATCGTTTGATCCTGGTTCAATGAGCAGATTATGTACACCACCGGCATTACCGGTAGTTTGTAATCCTAATTTTCGGGCAGAGTAACCGCTTAATACATAATCCTGCAGTATGCCATTCTTGATGATTTCGCGTTCGCGGGTGGCAACGCCGTCATTATCAAACGGGGCGCTACCCAATGCTTTTTTGATATGGGGTTGTTCGCGGATATTGATATGGCTGGCGAATACCTGTTCGCCTTTTTTATCGAGCAAAAAACTGGCGCGGCGATAAAGGCTACCACCTGAAATAGCCGTTATAAAAGCCGAAAAAAGTCCTGATGCAACGGGCGCTTCAAATATAACCGGGACTTGTCGCGTTGATAGTTTACGGGCACCCAGTCGAGAGACTGTCCTTCTTGCCGCTTCCTTGCTGATATCCTTGATCGATTCAAGATCATTGTAGTCACGCGTCTTGCTATACCAGCCGTCACGTTGCATGCCGTTTTTGTCTTCTGCAATAACAGTACAATCAATAGTGTGGCTGGACCAGTTCCAGCCATTGATAAACCCATTACTATTCCCATACAGGTTTATTCCCGAGTAGGTACTGACAACGGAACCATCAGAGTTAGAGATACGCTTGTCGCTGGCAAAGGCGGCTTGTTCACACTCAATCGCCAGATCAATAGCTGCCTCGGGTGAAATAGACCAGGGATGATATAAATCAAGGTCAGGCACCTCTTTCGCCATTAGTTCCGGCTCTACTAAGCCAGCACATTCATCACGGCCCGCGTATTTGGCAATATTGACGGCCGCTTGCACGGCATCCTTTAATGCGGCTTCATTGAAGTCAGAAGTACTGGCACTGCCTTTTTGACCATCGATATAAACAGTGATGCCGAGTCCCTTGTCACGTTCATATTCGAGTTTATCAATAGCACCCTTACGAACATTTGCGGACAAACCCGCGCCGGCACCAATATCTGCTTCGGCCGAACTGGCCCCCATAGTTTTTGCCTGGGTTAAAACAGAATCTATGATGCGGACGAATTCTTCACGATTATCAGACAATGCGCTGGTATTGATAGCTTTCATAATTATTCAATGATTTAAAATGAGTTATTCTAACATTCCGGTTGATTCATTCGTACTTTAATTCAATAGTCTGATGCTTTTGCGTACAATCCGTTCCATGGATATTTCTCACGTACTTGACCCACTAAATTCCGATCAACGAGAGGCCGTTGGTGCACCGGCAGGCAATATGCTGGTATTGGCTGGTGCCGGCAGTGGTAAAACCCGGGTGTTGGTGCACCGTATTGCCTGGTATATCGAGACGGGACAGGCGAGCCCCTACAGTATTATGGCAGTAACCTTCACCAACAAGGCCGCAGCGGAGATGCGCAGCCGCATTGAAAATCTACTAGGCCAGTCTATTCGTGGTATGTGGGTAGGTACTTTTCATGGGCTTGCACATCGTTTATTGCGTGCGCATTGGCAGGAAGCGAATTTATCGCAAAACTTCCAGATTCTCGATAGCGAAGACCAATATCGTACCATACGCCGATTAATCCGCTCGATGATGCTGGATGAATCGCAATACCCGCCGCGAGAAGCACAATGGTTTATTAATGCGCGCAAGGATGAAGGTCTAAGACCTGAACATATCGATGATCATGGTGACATGACAATAGCGCAGATGGTGCAAATCTATAAAACCTATCAGGAAGCCTGTGAACGTTCGGGCCTGGTCGATTTTGCCGAGTTGTTATTACGCACATTTGAATTGTTTCGCGAACAAGGCGCGATTCGCGAACATTATCAGCATCGGTTCAAGCATGTGCTGGTCGATGAGTTTCAGGATACGAATACGCTGCAATACAGCTGGTTGAGGCTGCTGGTGGGTAAAGACAGCACTCTCTTTGCTGTTGGTGATGATGATCAGTCTATCTACAGTTGGCGTGGTGCACGTGTCGAAAACATGCAGGCCTTTGAGCGCGATTTTCATGACACGAAGTTATTGAAGCTCGAACAGAATTATCGTTCAACGGCAACTATCCTGAAAGCGGCGAATAAACTTATCTCGAATAATAATGCGCGTCTGGGTAAAGATCTCTGGACCGATGGTGAAGATGGCGATCGCATAGGCATCTATATGGCCTATAACGAAACCGATGAAGCACGTTATGTGATTGATCAGATAAGACGAGCACCCGATCAAGGCAAGACATTTAATGATTACGCTATTTTATATCGGGTCAGTGCTCAATCACGCGTGATTGAAGAAGCGTTGATGCAGGCCCGTGTCCCATATCGTGTTTATGGCGGTATGCGATTTTATGAACGCGCTGAAATTAAACATGCGCTTGCCTATGTTCGTCTTGCCCGTTTTCGTGACGATGACGCGTCGTTTGAACGCATCATCAATACTCCGACTCGAGGCATCGGTAATCGCACGATTGAAGAACTACGTTCATTGGCAAGACGAGATAATTGTTCTTTATGGAAAGCTGCGCAGCATGTGCTCGAACATAAATTATTAAGTGCGCGTGCATTAAATGCGCTGGAACAATTTATTAATCTAATTCAAACAATGTCTGCAGCAGAATCTGAAGCGACCTTGAATGAACATGTCGATCAGGTGATCAAGCTAAGTGGCTTGATCGATCACTTTAAAAAAGAAAAAGGCGAAAAAGGTCTGGCGCGGGTTGAGAACCTGGAAGAACTGGTAACCGCAGCCGGTGAGTTTGAGATCGGTGATGATGAAGAACTGGCCGAGATGGATGCCCTGTCTGCATTTATGGCACATGCGGCTCTCGAATCAGGCGAAACGCAAGCTGGTGACAGCTCGGACTGCGTACATATGATGACCTTGCATTCTGCAAAAGGGCTGGAATTTCCCGATGTGTTTTTGGTTGGCATGGAAGAAGGTTTATTTCCACACCAACGCAGTAGTGAAGACCTGGTGCAACTGGAAGAAGAGCGTCGGCTTTGTTATGTCGGTATCACCCGGGCAAAGAAAACATTAACCTTAACGCACGCCCAGCATCGCCGCATGCATGGCTCGGATTATTATCCGCAGCCCTCACGGTTTATTGATGAAATTCCGACCGAGTTACTTAACGATATTCGACTTGGTGGTAGTGTTACAGAATCACTATTTAAACATAGTGCTAAAAATAACGCTGATAGTGGGGATGGTTCCCTGTCTTTGGGACAGCGCGTCTCACACGCCAAGTTTGGTGAGGGAATTGTCCTTAATCTTGAGGGCAGTGGTGGTCATACGCGCATACAAGTCAATTTTGAACATGCCGGGTGCAAATGGCTGGTTGCCAGTTACGCGAACCTGCAACCGGCTGGCTAATGTGTAATCATCCGTGATCGTTAGGGATGATAAAATAGACAAATTAGACGACGGCATGTAAGCAGACGACTGGTCAACAGCGTCGTCCCGGCTCAACAACAGAAACCTGAAACAATATTACAAATTTTTTGCAACACTTAATCTTATTACTAACTAGCTATACAAAGGGTAGATCATGGAATCATTGAAAGAAAATATTATTGAACATTTTAAGTCTTATTTTGCAGGGCACGAGTTTGAAGTTCTGACCTGGGACACGGGTCCCATCAATAATGTTATTCCTGATTTCGCGGTGGTCAGATTTTCTCCAGGCCCGAAAAGTAATCTGTGGGTTTATTGTTCGGTAGGTGCGTCGAATATTGAGAATGAAGAATCCGGATTACACGAGTTCATTCTTATTTCCCCATTCGAGACAGATCGAATGGTACAGATGCTAGCCATGGTGACCTATTATCATGCGCTTAATGGTCTGCAATACACCGATACCGTGCCCATCGGCGAGCCCTGGTTAGAAAAATCCAATTGTGATACCTGGCTGGTGTCATTGCCATACCCGTTCGATCAAACCATTGAAATAATCCCGGCCAATCATGCTCGTGTCGCCTGGTTATTGCCCATCAGTACTGCTGAACGTGAACATATAGCAGAGCATGGACTGGAAGCACTTGAACAAAAATTCGATGAAGTTGAACTGAAATATTGGGAAACAGATCGAAGCTCCGTCATTTGATTGAGTAACGCAGTGAGTAGATGGCAAATCGGCTTGGAAATTAAAGGCATAACTTAATTATGAATAAATGCATTCTCTTTTTAACTATCTCCCTTGCGCTGTTTCTCACCGCTTGTGGTGGAACACCTGAGCCAGCCGCAAACAAAAATGCAGCGGTTGATCTGACAAAAACCTTTAAGTGGAAGATGGTAACCACCTGGCCGGCGAATTTTCCTATCTTTCAGGAAGGCGCGGAACGGTTTGCGGATGACGTGCGTTTAATGAGTAATGAACGCCTGGATATTCATGTTTATGCCGGTGGCGAGCTTGTCCCCGCTTTACAGGTGTTTGATGCTGTTTCTGGTGGTGTGGTCGAGATGGGCCATGGTTCACCCTATTACTGGGCGGGTAAGGTGCCCGAGGCACAATTCTTCTCCTCTGTGCCTTTCGGTATGACAGCGAAAGGGATGAATGCCTGGCTGTATAACGCCGGTGGTCTTGAGCTTTGGAACGAGATTTATAAGCCGTTCAATTTAATCGCATTCCCGATGGGCAATACCGGTGTCCAAATGGGGGGCTGGTTTAATAAACAGATTAATACAATGGACGACATTCAGGGCCTGCGCATGCGTATTCCGGGTCTGGGTGGCAAGGTATTTAAGAAAGCGGGAGGTAATCCGGTATTGATGGCGGGTAGCGAGATATACACGGCGCTTGAACGCGGGACGCTTGATGCGACCGAGTGGGTCGCACCATTTCATGATATGCGATTGGGCCTGAATCGTGCCGCTAAATATTATTACTATCCCGGCTGGCATGAACCCGGCACTGTTTTTGAGCTTATGATAAATGCGGCAAAGTGGTCGTTATTGCCAAAAGACTTACAAAAGATTGTCGAGATAGCAGCGGCGGCGAATAGTGAATGGATCTATGCGCAAATGGAGTTTCATAATCAGCAGGCTCTGGCTGAATTAAAGACAAAACAAAACGTACAGATACTCGAATTCCCGAAAGAAGTTTTGTCCGGGTTTAAGCGTTTAACCAGAGAAACACTGGATGAAGAAGCCGCCACCAATCCGGCATTCAGGCGGGTTTATGATGCCTATGAAGCTTTTCGGAACAGTTATGAAAGCTGGGATGAATTATCTGAAGAGTCGTATCAAGCCAGTTTACGATTAGAGTAATTCTTTTCCAGAGATCTATAAGTTATCTATAGATGAGCAAAAAGGGAGCCTGGGCTCCCTTTTTGAGTTAAACAAACTAGCCAGATTACTGAACTTGTTTGACCATGTAATCGACAGCTGCTTTGACTTCGTCATCACTGAGTTTCAAGTTGCCGCCTTTGCCTGGCATCATGCCTAACTCGCCGACGAAACCATTAATGGCATGGTCATACAGGGTGTCTATGCCTTTTTCAACACGCGCACCCCAGGCTGTCGCATCACCCGTTTGTGGAATCATCGACGCCAATGCGGCGACACCATGACAATTGACACACAGACCCTCATACACCTTTTTGCCCGCATCGCTGTCTGCTGCAGCAGTTTCAGTTGCTTCAGCTGCCGGTGTATCAAGTTGAGCAATAATGTAGTCGACAGCCGCTTTGACTTCGTCATCACTAAGTTTCGGGTTGCCGCCTTTGGCTGGCATCATGCCCATATCGCCGACGAAGCCATTAATGGCATGGTCATAAAGAGTGTCCTTGCCTTTTTCGACTCGTGCAGTCCAGGCAGTTGCATCGCCCGTCTGCGGAATCATGGAGGCCAGTGCTGGAATACCGTGACAATTAACACAGAGACCGTCGTAAACAGTTTTGCCGACATCAGCACTGGCTTCTGTGCCCGTAGCAGCCGTCATTTCTTCAACGACTTCTTCGCCAACTGCAGTAACCTGTCCTACTGGTTCAGTGATCTCGGCAACTTTCGCAGCACGCATATTAGCTTCCGCCTCATCATTAGAGGCAGCAAACTGTGCGACGACGTAGAATACCACCATCATGACGGCGATAACGCCCAGTGCCAGTGAAAAATTCCTGAAAAATATTTTATCTTGTTCTTTACTCATTACTCATCCCCAAGGGTAATTTTCCGATAATTCCGGAGTGTCTATATTCCAGAGGCAAAAGTATACCTAATAAACCGGTCA
>CALKEZ010000011.1 GCA_938084745.1 uncultured Gammaproteobacteria bacterium | reverse complement strand
TAGGCGTAGTCTTCCTGCAAGGCCGGTATTGAGGCCTGACCAGCCAAACTTGAACGGCTTAGCTGACCATCCTTTGTTTGATTGGCTGTTAACAGATTATTCGCTGCCTTGATGGCAACATCGAGATAATCCCGTCGCTTGAGTTGTTGCCCGATATAGGCAAATGATTTAATCATCATCGCATTCCACGCGGTAATGATCTTGTCGTCACGTAACGGTGGAATACGTGTCGCTCGGGTTTCCCAAAGTGTTTGTTTACTTGCGGCCAGTCGCGTTATCAATTCGTCATAATCGAGATTGTTTTTATCGGCATAGTCTTGCAGTGGCTGATCCAGATTAAGAATGTTTTTGCCTTCAAAATTACCGCTGTCAGTGACCTGGTACAATTTTATGAATTCATCGGCATCATCTTTTAACAAGGATTCAATTTCCGTTTTATCCCAGATAAAAAACAGACCTTCTTCACCTTCACTGTCGGCATCGGTTGCTGAATAGAAGCCGCCGTCAGCGTTCGTCATTTCACGAATGATGTAATCCAGTGTCTCACAGGCGACGCGTTTAAAATCCCTGGCGCCGGTGATCATATAAGCCTGGGCAAAGACATAGGACAGGTTTGCCTGGTTGTAGAGCATTTTTTCAAAATGTGGAATCAGCCAGTTTTGATCAGTGGCATAACGATGAAAACCACCGGCGATCTGATCATAGATGCCGCCGCAACTTTGTATATGCAGCGTTTTAGTAACCGCATTTAAAATATCATCTCTACCCGACAAGACGGCATATTCTAGTAAAAAATAAAGATAAGGTTCATTCGGAAATTTAGGTGCCTGACCGAAGCCACCATGAGACTCGTCATGGTGATTCATGATGGCCTGCGCCGTAACGTCGATCACATTAGCGCCGATTTCATTTAGCGATTGTCGGGTCTGCATTGCACCGGCGACACGTTCACTAATGGTATTGGCCTGCTCAAGTAAGTCATCGTTCTGTTGATGCCAGAGCTCATCAACACGATCCATCAAGCTAATGAATTGTGCCGGTTGATAATAGGTTCCGCCAAAAAACGGTTTTCTTTCCGGTGTCAGGAAACTACTCATAGGCCAGCCACCATGGCCTTGCATGATCATCACAGCCGTCATGTAATAGGTGTCAACATCAGGATGACATTCACGATCAACCTTGATACAGACAAAGGATTTATTCATGTGTTGCGCAACATCCTCATTGTCAAAACTTTCTTCTTCCATGACATGACACCAATGACAGGTTGAATAACCAATCGAGAGAAATATCGGTTTGTTTTCCTGTTGCGCTTTTTTGAATGCTTCATCGCCCCATGGAAACCAGTCCACCGGATTGTGTGCATGTTGTAACAGATAGGGCGAATCTTCGAGTATCAGGCGATTGATATAGATCGGCTGTTTGCTCTCGTCGAGGTAACGGGTCCGGGGTTGGTAGGACTCGCCTTTATTTTTTAATGCAGCGGCCAGGGAGTTTTTTAATTCTTCTGAATAATCAAACATAATAATTTTTTTCGTATACTGGAATAAGTTTTATTTTCATTTTAACACTTTGTGGTTTGATAATGCGGATCGCCGCATATTTATTTATAGTGGCTTGATATGATTGATATTCGACAAACTGATATTACAACCCTGCGGATTGATGTGATTGTCAATGCGGCGAATACTTCCTTACTGGGTGGTGGCGGTGTTGATGGTGCCATTCATCGTGCTGCCGGCCCCAAATTACGTGCATTTAATAAAACGCTCGGCGGTTGTGAAGTCGGTCAGGTAAAACTGTCTCCGGGCTTTGAGCTTGCCGCCGATTGGATTATTCATACCGTTGGACCGGTATGGCAAGGCGGTATGCAAGGTGAGCCCGAGTTACTCGCTGCGTGCTATGAGAACGCCTTACAACTTGCGCTGGAAAAAGGTTTCAAGGAAATTGCCTTTCCGGCAATTAGCACAGGGGTGTACGGTTATCCGATGGTCGCAGCAACGAGCGTTGCATTACAGATAATGAAACAATATCAGCCGGCTTTTACGCGTATTATTGCCTGCTGTTTCAGTAGCAGTGATAAAGCTATCTATGAGAAACAATTACGTCAACGGCGCAGCTCTCTTTAGTCGGTGTATTGAAATAACTTAACGACTTTTTGTACGCCACCGGTCTGTCTTGCTATGTCGGTCGCTATCTCCGCTTCAGCATGCGTTACAAGCCCCATCAGGTAAACCACGCCTTTCTCCGTGACAACTTTAATCTCAATGCCTGTTAACTGCTTGTTAGCAAAAAACTTGGTCTTTACTTTGGTTGTAATATAAGAGTCACTGGATCTTGCAACTAGTGAGCTGGGCGCGGCAATGGTAATTTCATTATAAACGTGCGTGACTTTTTCAACTGACTTAACCAGCTCCAGTGCTTTTTGACGCATGGCATCGGTGGGTGTTTCGCCAGTGAGTAACACGACGGTGTTATAACTGGTGACATTCAGGTGCGCTTGATCATTGAGTTCCTTATCACCATTCAAGGCTTGTCCTGCTTTCACCTCGATGGTCTGGTCTTCGAGTTGGGTGCCGGGCGTTCTTCGATCAATGGCAACAGCTGCAGCCGTTGCTGCACCGCCGACGGCTACCAGCGCGCAGCCAGATAGAGACGGCATTAAACAAAGTAACATTAATAAATATAATAATTTAAAGTGTTTCATTTTTATCCGTCCTGTCCAAGTAATTGTAAATCCACGAGATCACACAGTGAATGAATGATCATGATATGGACTTCCTGAATACGCGCTGTCGACCAAGTGGGAACCCGTATTTCAAAATCATTGCCATTCATTAAGTCAGCAATCTGACCACCTTCTCGACCGGTTAACGCGATGACGATCATATTTCTATCGTGTGCTGCGTCTATAGCATGCACGATATTGTGTGATTCACCACTGGTGCTAATGGCGAGTAATACATCGCCATCCTGGCCTAACGCTCGAATTTGTTTCGAATAAATCTCGGCAAACTGATAGTCATTGGCGATAGACGTCAGGGTCGATGAGTCTGTCGTAAGGGCGATAGCCGGTAAGCCCGGGCGTTCCATTTCAAAGCGGTTTAGCATCTCCGCCGAAAAATGCTGTGCATCAGCCGCTGAACCACCGTTACCGCAAGCCATGATCTTGTGATCACCCAGCAAGGCATTTGCAATCGCATGCGCGGCCTCGGCAATGACCGGAGCCAGTTTGTCTACGGCCTCGGTTTTGACCTGTATGCTTTCGAGAAAGTTGTCTTTTACGCGTTGAATGGCATCCATAAACTAGAGTTAATCACATGAGTTTGAATCGGCAACATTATGCCTGAAATGCATTTTTAATCCACTCGATTACAGGCTTATCAAGTTCCCCGGTTATAGCAATAACATCATAACGACATTGATAATCCTGATAGCTTTTATGTTTGACTCGATAGTATTCACTGGTCGCAATAAGTTTACGGCATTTGTGTGCGTCAATTGTTTCAACAACAGCCAGATAACGTTCGTCTTTTCGATAGCGCACTTCGATGAAAACAAGTATCTGCTGTTGAAGTGCGATCAGGTCTATTTCGCCAAAGCGACTGTGAAAATTTCGGGTAATTAATGCCAGACCTTGTTTGGCCAGATAGTTTGCCGCAATGTCTTCGGCGATTTTACCGGCAGTGTTGTCCGGCTTTGATTTTTTTATCATCCTTGATACGTGTTAATTCAGCAATACGGGTTTCCCTTCAACAAATTGTGCGCGGCGTAATTTACGTTTGACTATATTTCCCGGTGTAATGCTGAGATCGCCGGTTTCACCGTTAAGGAAACTGTTTTTCTCAGCACTAAGACGACTGATTTGCGGGATTAAATGATAGGCATCGATACCGAGCGCATACAGACGCCGGTATTGTGATTTTTGTTGTGACCAATTTCGGTTGAGCGCGTCTTGAATAATGGAAAGTTGGCGTGAAGTCTCCAGTATCCAGGGTATATCGATAAACATAACATCGTTTAAATCGATATCTCTGGCAGGATCAATAATGCCGGTAAAGATATGTGATGTTGCATAGATCGGTAAATCCCCGGCGCGATAAAAACGAAACTGCGGAAACAATTGACGTGCATCACCAGGTACTGCCGTGGTGAATATAAAATCAGCATCTTCACGTCGACGTTCTACTGTGTTTATTTTTAAATTAAGTTTATTGCGTAGTTCGCGCGCGCGTTCTTCACTACTATCGATATTCAGCAGGGACTTGACCGGTTGCTCGAACTCTTTTGAGTTACTCTGGAACATCGCGCGTTCCAGAATGCCACCGCCCAATTCTATCCAGCGTGCCGTAAACGCTTCTGCAATGCGGTCACCCCATGGGTTATCCGGGGTCATTACCAAGGCAAGTCGATGGCCATCAGACATGGCGGTTTCGGCGATTTGCACGGCCTCATCTTCCGGGGCCAGACCAAATTGAATCAGCTTGTCACTGGCCAGTTCGCTATTAACATCCTGACGATTAAGTGCCAGCACCTGAACGGGAAGTTCACCCTGGTTTACTAACTGATTAATAGCCGCTTTTTCCAACGGGCCAACAACATAGTCAACACCATCGCTGACGGCCTGTTGATAAACGTCAACGATAGTCAAGGCATTGGCATCATAGATTTCAATATCTGACTTTTCTTGTTTATCCATATACCAGGCAGCTAGAAAGCCATCACGTATCGCGGTGGATGATTTTTCAAATTTGCCTGACAAGGGCAATAACAAGCCAATTTTTGCCGGTCGATTCACAAATTTTTTGCTATTGGCGATTAATTCTTTTGTGATCGATGAATATGCCGGGTGTCCGGGGTAATGCTGAATCCAACCATCAATAGCATTACTTAGTCTGGCGGGTTGATAGCGATAGCTATAATAGAGAGAAGCCAGATCAAGCCAGCCGCTTAATTCATCGGGAGCTGCAATCCGTAGATCATCAAGATCCGATTCGGGGATGGTTTCAATAATTTTCCATAAGGCGCGATTGTTCTGTGCAACTTCCATCGGCGTAGTCAGGTATTTTGCAAGACGTAAGCGCTCTGTAGCGGCCTTTATATAGTCTCCATGTGCAAGATAGGTTTTCGCCAGAATGTCATGATAAGTCACTCTGAGGCTTTGAGGCACCTCGGCGCCATTAATTTCTTCCAGTTGACTCAGGGCTTTACCGGGTTGGCCGAATTCGAGTTCAACACGCGCACTGAGGATTTTAAGGCGAACATTTTGTAGTGAATTATCTTCTGAAATGGTCGTCTGACTCAGGGTCTTTTGGGCTTCGTTAAATTGTCCGGCTTCAACATAGGCTGCTGCCGCCTTTAAACGATACACTTCGGCATTTTGCTTGTCCTTGCTGGCAAGGCTAAGATATTCAACAGCGGCAGCAGAGTAGTTTCCCGATTGCATCAAACTACGGGCATTTTCTTCCGGGTCTGCCGTAAGCTCTTGATTCGCCTCTTTGGTTGGACCACAGGCAGTCAATAAGGATAGTGAAAAAAGTAAAATTATTAAAAGTCGCATGGCTATATTGTGTAACATTGCATCCATAATTACGACACCCAAATTTGTACGGCGTTCAGGAGCGAGTTTTGTCAGGAATTTTATATATTGTTGCGACACCTATCGGCAATCTCGGCGATATCAGCCAACGTGCG
>CALKEZ010000010.1 GCA_938084745.1 uncultured Gammaproteobacteria bacterium | reverse complement strand
TTAGGTGCTGTTGGTGGTTATCGTAAACTGTTGAACTCTTCGCGTAATGCGGGAATTTTGATGGTATTCAGTCTGCCATAAGACCTCGACAAACGAGAGTTTGTTAAGATGTCCCCGACACTTCGGTGTCGGGGATTTTTTAGTAATGAGCTTTGATTTTTATCGAATTAAATTAAAAAAATTCCAGCTTATCTGCATTAATAATAAGAACTTGTTGTTGTTTATTAAGTCATAAACGGAAGAGTCTATTTAAAACCTGATGTGGCTCTAGATTAATAAAGGGTCAATCCATGGTTTATAAATTGACAACATGCAAAAACCCCTTTTTAATTCGTTCCTCGATTTTAAGTTGTCATTTACGACAATAATCGAATTTAAATTACTAGAGACTATTAAAATATTTATTTGGAGATGATCGACGTGATTATAAAAAAGATGCTGACCATATTTCTGGCTGTTTGTGCATTTATATTACCTAATGTTGTTAATGCCGCTGACCACACGATAAAAGCCGGAGCTAGAGCATTTGAAGATGCCATTCTGTATGTGGCTGAGGGTGATAAAGTACAATTTTCTAATATGAATTCACATAATTCTGTTTCAGTGGAAGGATTAATCCCTGAAGGTGCTACTGCTTGGACTGGTGGTTTAGGTGAAAATGTAGCTCCACTTTTGGAAAAACGAGGTATTTATTCATACGTTTGCCAGCCGCATATTGGATTTGGAATGGTTGGTGTTATCGTAGTAGGCGATATTACTGCAGATGAGTTGGCGGCGTATAAACAAAAAGCAATGGATACTCTTGAAGGTCCGTTTCGTCGGTTGTTAGGTAAAATCAACAAAATTAAACCCACCAAATAATCCTGATTTTGCTTAATCACTCAATAATAATGGACGGCTCGATTATGAATAAGCGGGCTACAATAAATTCTATGAAACTGATATTTACTCTCGTATTTTCATTCTTACTCGTGCAAACAAGCTATGCAGAAGAGGGTTTGCCTGATCCTGAATATCTGAAAGTTTGTGCGGATCCTTATATGTTGCCATTCTCTAACAGGAAAGAAGAAGGTTACGAAAATAAAATCGCACAGTTATTGGCCAAAAAGCTCGGTTTAAAACTGAAGTATGAGTTTTTTCCACAACGAATTGGTTTTATAAGAAATACACTCAGGGCTGAATCAGAAGAAGGTATCGGTTATAAATGTGATCTGGTAATAAGCGCGCCTTCCAATTTTGAATTAGCAGCTACGACCGATCCTTATTTTACTTCTACTTATGTATTGGTTTATGCAAAGGGTCGGAAACTTGATTCAATAACTGAGCCTGCCATGTTGAGCAAATTTGTGAATGAGGGTGGTAATGAAATAAAAATTGGTTTGCCAGATCGTGGTCCACAACAACTGTGGGTTTTTTATAACGAACTAATGGGCAGTATGGTTCGTTATCAGGGACAATCTGGCGATCCCAAAGTTAACCCTGGTCAACAAATGGTTGAAGATGTTGCTGCAGGTAAAATTGATGCAACGATCATTTGGGGGCCAACAGCAGGTTATTTCGCAAAACAGTTTGAAGATGATGCTGAGTTAGTATTACTTCCATTGAAAGATGATCCTGAAAAACCTGAAATGCGTTTTACGTATAGTTTTTCTATGGCAGTCAGATACGGCGAAAAGGCCTGGAAAGATAAAATAAATAATTTGATAAAAGAAAATAAAGCCGAGATTGATAAAATCTTAATTGAATACGGTGTTCCGTTAATTAAATAATTGGGTTAGAACGTTATGAAATTTATAGTTTATTTAGTTATTTCAATGTGTACTTTTAGCATGGTCAGTGTAAGTGTGTTAGCCGAAGAGACAACGGAAATTCTAACACCACGTGGTGGAACCCCCTTAACTCAAGAAGAACTTGACTCGCGAATTGGTCGTTTTGGTGAGGTAGATGAAATTCCCGAAGATTTTAAATTTAATGACGCCGAAACAAAATTATGGCATGCGGATCATTTAGCAAATATAAATAAACCATTGAGTTTATATTATGAATTTGTAAAATCAGGCAGCTATGAAGAAGGGTTTACCGATTCAGTCTATTTGAAAATACTGGAACTAAATGACGATGGCAGCAAGAATGCCATGATGGAGTTTTTCACTGCTGAAAGAAAGCAAGTCGTCAGCCCGGAAAACGTTACAAGCATCAACGGTAATCCCGCTATAGGTATTTACATGCAAGGTGATGTATATGAGATGAATCGACTCACTGATGGTCATTGGCGACATTTCCAGAAATCGATCAAAATCTCATTGAGAAATGATGCTGTCATAGAACCAACAACGTTCAAATTTAATGGTAAAACCTATCAAGGTGAAAAAATATATTTTTCACCTTATTTGAATGATCCGCATCGACGTGATTTTGAGACTTTTGCAGATAAATATTATGAATTTATTTTCTCAGATGATATACCGGGTAGCCTTTATCAGATTACAACTATCATTCCTGATCGAAGTAATGAAGGTGCCGACCCATTGATATTGGAAACACTTACTCTGATAGATGTTAAAGAATAACGAATAAAGTTCGTTTTTCTTATTTCGCTTGAGTTACTATATTTCGCGCTTGTCGATATCCGGATATTCTATACTCGACGATTTTTAAAGCTGGAATAGACTCGGTAAAACTCTCAATTAAGCCAGTTTAAGTTAAGTTTAACTTAGTTCGCTTACTATCTATTGTGGTTGGTTTTATCCTTGGCGCGCGTTCCTTTCTTCAAATTTACAGCACAGAATTTAAACTCAGGAATTTTACCAAACGGATCCAATTCTTCATTGGTAATCAGATTGGCTGCCGCCTCACTAAACGTAAATGGCATCATAACCACCCCTTCAAGCATATGCTCGTCGGCTCGTGTTGTTGCAGCAATTTTACCGCGACGCGATTCTATTACGAGCATATCACCCGTTTTTAACTTGAATTTTTCAAGGTCTTTTGGATTAATCATGATACATGGACCAGGCTCAAGTGCATCCAGAACACGTGAATGACGTGTCATAGTTCCTGTATGCCAATGTTCAAGCTGACGTCCCGTGACAAATACATAAGGATATTTAGGGTCGGGCATTTCCGCTGCTTCAATATATTCAGCGGGGACAAACCTTCCTCTACCGTCCTCAGTTGGAAAAACGCCATCTTGAAAGATGATTGGCTCTCCTGAATCACCTTCATTTAAAAGAGGGTAAGTTAGTGAATCTTCTTGTTCCAATCTCTCCCATGTAATACCCGCCATACTCGGGACGGCTTTTCTAATTTCATTAAACACGTCTTTTGGATTTTCATAATTCCAATCAAGACCAATTCGGTTTGCAATTTCCTGAATAATCCACAAATCCTGCTTAGCTTCTCCTGGTGGATCTATCGCCTGACGTCCCATTTGCACACGACGGTCAGTATTTGTAAAAGTACCTGATTTTTCCGGAAAAGCACTTGCCGGTAGTATTACGTCGGCATAACTACAGGTTTCAGTGAAAAATATGTCTTGTACAACACAGTGTTCGAGATTTGCCAATGCTGCTCTGGCATGGTTTAAGTTAGGATCGGACATCGCGGGATTTTCGCCCATGATATAAAGGCCATTTAGGTCACCATCATGAATCGCATGCATTATCTCGACAACCGTCTTACCTACATTAGGATCTAGTTGCTGACCCCAGAGTTTTTCAAATTTTTTCCTGACATCCGGATCAGATACAGGTTGGTAATCGGGATATACCATTGGTATTAAGCCAACGTCAGACGTGCCCTGTACATTATTCTGTCCACGTAATGGGTGTAAACCGGTACTGGGCCTGCCTATCTGCCCCGTCATCAGTGCCAGAGAAATTAAACAACGCGCATTATCGGTTCCATGGATATGTTGCGATATCCCCATACCCCAAAAGATTATGGCTGTCTTTGCTGTCGCATATAAACGCGCTACTGTTTTTATTGTTTCTGGTGGTATCGCACAGATAGGAGCAACTTCCTCCGGACTATATCTAAGAACGGTTTCCTTTAATGCGGCAAAACCATCTGTATGCTCATCAATGAATTTTTGATTCTGTAGATTTTCAGTGATGATGGTATGCATCATTGCATTAAGCAGTAATACATCGGTTCCCGGTCTTAGCTGAAGTAAATGTTCCGCATGTAAATACATTTCAGACCCATAGGGTTCTATCAGGATTAATTTACTCCCACGGTCAGTTGCATTTTTAATAAACGTTGCTGCAACGGGATGATTATCATTAGGCCGTGCACCAATAACAATAATTACTTCTGCTTCTGAACCATCAGAGACCTGGTTGGATACAGCGCCTGAGCCTATCGTCTCCAATAATGCGGCGACCGAGGAGGCATGACACAATCGAGTACAATGATCGACATTATTGGTTCCAAAACCGGTGCGCACCAGTTTTTGAACCAGGTAGGCCTCCTCATTGCTGCCTTTAGCACAGCCAAAACCGGCTAAGGCCTGTGAGCCTTTTGTGTCTCTTATGCTCTTTAAACCGTTAGCTGCTAAGTCTAATGCCTCTTCCCAACTGGCTTCACGAAAATACTTATGCATATCGCTTTGGTCAATCAAGGCGGACGTCTTTTCTGCATCATCCCGGCGTATTAACGGTTTTGTCAGACGGTCTGGATGATGTACATAATCAAAGCCATAACGGCCTTTTACACATAACCTGCTTTTATTTGCCGGTCCATCACGACCTTCAACGTATTGGATATGATTGTTTTTGACGTTATACGTTAATAAACAACCAACACCACAATAGGGACAGACAGATTCAATTTTTTTATCCGGTTCAATTAAACCAACATTTTTTGCGGGCATCAAAGCGCCGGTCGGACAGGCCTGTACACATTCACCACAAGCGACACAGGTGCTCTCTCCCATGGGTTCTGCCATATCAAATATAATTTCAGCATGCTTGCCGCGGAATGCTAAACCAATAACATCATTCACCTGTTCTTCTCGACAGGCTCGGACGCAACGCGTGCACTGAATACAGGCATCGAGGTTTACGGCAATTGCGGGATGTGTCAAATCGGGCTTGGGTTGTTCACGCTGTTCGAAACGGGGATTAAAGACGTTTAATTTGTCGGCCCAATAATCAAGCTCTGAGTTTAGTTTATACGGCGATTTGCCTTGTTGTGGCATATCGGCCAGTAATAACTCCAACACCATTTTTTGTGATAATTGAGCACGTTCATTATCACTGGTAACTGTCATTCCCTCAGTGGGTTGACGACAACATGAGGGGGCTAAGACACGTTCACCATCAATTTCAACCATGCACGCTCGGCAATTACCATCAGGACGATAACCTTCTTTGTAGCACAGGTGTGGTATTTCAATATCATTACGTTTAGCGGCTTGTAGAATAGTCTCATCACCAAACGCGTCTATATCATTACCATTCAGCTTAAAGGTAGTCGCTTTTTCATTCATAAATTTTGGATTAGCAGCCATTATTTGAATTCCTCAGGAAAATATTTCATAGCGCAACGCAATGGATTTGGTGCAGCTTGTCCCAAACCACAAATTGAGGCGTCGACCATAGCCGTTGACAATTCTTCCAATAAGGGTTGATCCCAGTCTTCTTTTTCCATTAATTTGACCGCTTTTGCTGTTCCGACTCGACAGGGAGTACACTGACCACAGGATTCATCTTCAAAAAAGCGCATGGCATTTAATGCCATTTGTTTTGCGCTATCTTTATCGGACAGAACAACAATAGCTGCAGATCCTATAAAGCAGCCATAAGGTTGTAAGGTATCAAAATCGAGTGGAATATTGCCTAGTGAGGCAGGTAAAATCCCGCCAGAAGCACCGCCAGGAAAATAGCCATAAAATTCGTGTCCTTCCAGCATCCCACCACAATATTCATTGATTAGTTCCTGCATCGTAATACCTGCAGGTGCGACATGAACTCCCGGTTTTTGGACCCGACCACTGACTGAAAATGAGCGTAGCCCTTTTCGTTCGTTTCGCCCATTATCGGAAAACCACGCCGGTCCATTATTAATAATATCTCTGACCCAATGCATGCTTTCCATATTTTGCTCAAGGGTAGGGTGACCAAACAAACCGACTTGAGCAACATAAGGTGGACGTAAACGAGGCATGCCTCTTTTGCCTTCTATGGATTCAATCATTGCGGATTCCTCTCCGCAAATGTAAGCCCCGGCTCCACGTCTTAAGTGTATTTCAGGTAAATCACAGGGTGGATCCTGCTTAAGTAGTTTTAATTCTTTTTCTAACGCTATGCGGCAACCAGCGTATTCGTCTCTCAGATAGATATAAATATCATCCGCTTCTATAGCCCAATGAGCGATCAGAGTGCCTTCTATAAAACGATGGGGGTCTTGTTCGAGATAATATCTGTCTTTAAATGTTCCCGGTTCACCTTCATCAATATTGATTGCGATGAGCTTGGGTTTGGGCTGTTCACTCAGTATTCGCCACTTACGACCGGTAGGAAATCCCGCACCACCGAGACCACGTAAGTTGGAATCCTCCATCAGAGAAATAATGTCTTCTCGTTTGTGTTTACCTTCAACACAATCTATCAGGGTCTGATACCCGCTATTTTTCCGGTATTCTTTATAACTAATGCAATCCGGTGCTTTATCTTCGAATGCCTTGTCAGTAATAGCTTTTTTGACTTTAGTACTGTCCGAATGTTCAATCGGATTAGTGCCTACTACGGCAACTGGTGCACCGGCACAACGTCCTACACAAGGTACAGGCTGAATGCGGACATCGCCTAAATTTTCTGATTCAAGTTCTTTAATAAGGTTTTTTGCGCCAAACATCTCGCAGGTGAGTGAGTCACAAACTCTGATGGTCCTGTATGGCGGGGGCGTTTCATTCTCTTTTAGTACATCAAAGTGATGATAAAAGGTGGCTGTCTCATACACTTCTGCCATCGGTAAGCGCATATCAATAGAGAGTGCAAGAATATGACGGTTAGAGATATGGTGATAGTGATCTTGTATCTTATGCAGATTTTCAATCAACATGTCACGTGTGCGAGGAGCATCACCGAGTAGTTGTCTGATATCTGCCAAGGACTTGTGAGGTGTTGTCCGGCCTAGAACACGACCTTTCTTTCCGCGAGTACGTTTCATTGATATTCGTTTTTAAATTGGGTTATGTATATAAATCAAGTGTGATGCCATTTTATGTAAAACCATCCAAATGCATGTCGTTACAGGTCGGATCTACACTAATTTTATAATTATAATTGTTTACCTTAATCATCAGATTACCGATAGAAACGAACATCATCCCAATCCTATCAAGCAGATCCATCTTTAATACTGATTTACTTATTATTCTAATGTCAATTATGTCTTTATATCATTAATAAATTAATCAAAACATCACCTCTACAGACTTTTTAATTCGTCTAATTCACCTATTTATAGTGCTGTAGAATGAGAATTTCACCTTTGCCATTTCTTGCCAGATCACCTGAGAATCGATGCGCTTCAGGTCCATATTTACTAAATAGGGCGAGTTCCTTATCTATACTGGCAAGCTGCGTAAATAAGAGACGTAGGAACTGCATTTTCAAATTGCCGCAACTTTTAAATGTGGCTGATAGTAATTCCGGTTTTTTAGCCAGTATTATTGAGCCTCTGCGCATTCCTTCACCGGGTAACTTGCCTACTTTGTCCAGTACAATGATGGTGCCAGCATGCAGTCGGCTTCCGCAGTAATTTCCGGCTTTTCCCTGAATTATGATAATACCTCGACGCATGCGATCGCCGACTCTGTCTCCCGCATTACCTTTGATGTTAATCAGGCCATTTGTCATGCCGAATGAATCTCCAGGCAAACCGGCACCGACATAATCACCCGCATTACCGATTATATTAATACGTCCACCCGACATGGCGTTTCCTGCCCAGCAACCAACATTTCCGCTAACAGTCAGTGTGCCGCCTTTCATCCCCTGTCCCAGATAGTCTCCTGCATCACCTTTAATGGTAATAGATCCCTCGGTCATTCCTTGCCCGATATTGATAAGCTTTTGGGTGCTTTTTTCGATGAAAATTTGTGATGGGTCAGTCCCTTTCACGGTAAATAATGTCCCCAGTTTGACAGTTTCATTACCGTAAATAACAGCAAGACTTTTAATCTTGGCAAGCGTCTTCCCGGCAAGGTTTTCCGGTATTAGTGAAGCGACATTCAAGGTGAATTCAGGCTGATTCTTTAATGTAAATGTTAATGCGCTCATTTAAGTAATTTCCTGAGGTGGAATAAGTGAGGGCCAAGGTTGCCACCATAATTTCCTGCACTAATCCGGCAAATACCTTTGGCAGGTCCAAAAGAACATGCCGCCTGTATACCTACACGCATTGCTTCATTTATTGATGCTTCATCAAGTCCGTCGATAACGATTTCAAGCACCGAACCGATTTCATCGGAAAGTTCTGATTTAACCTGACCTTTCAGAGTGGGACAGTATGCTTCATTCGTAGATGCCGTCAGAAACTTATATTTCGACCCTACCTTTGAACCAGAGCCAACGACCCCCCCGGGAAAAGCGGTAATTACGCCCGGGACTTTTTGAATTTCATCAACTGCTTTCTCGCAGGCAGCAAGTCCGTGTCTTGCTGTTTTTGCAAGTACCAGAAAATTACCGCCGCCGATTGCTTTGGTTACGCCGGTAGTTTCTTCACAAATAAACTCACCATGCATTACAGGGATACGCCAAAATCGTTTTCCATTAATTACTTTTGATATTTGATAACCATCGCCAAAAAACCGCAGGCTTTTACCCATAGATACTTTTTTATCACTTTCGAGGCCCGAATAACATGCTGTTGTTGCTGTCGTCATAACGGACTGGCCCACGCGCGTGGCCACATGTTTTTCCAGATCTTTGATTGACATAGCGAATATCATGACCGATATGCCAGGACGGCCATCGGGAGTTTCTGAGGGTTTGAGTTCTCGCTCAATATCAGCTTCTATACCACAAGCAATTACTGATGAAGCAAATCCACGTATGGCATTTGCTGCTCGATATGCCCATTTTAGTGTCATTGCTGTAATGATGATGCGAGTCGCTTTCATTGGGAAAGCCTCCGCAAAAGTATCGTCTATCTGTACGCCATTTATTTTCATAATTAATATTTACATACAGGGTTGTACAATGATTCGACCGTTACCATGCTCAACGATTTCATCATCATCAATTTTAAAATTACCAAGACTTACAGTCTGAAAATCCTCGAAGTAACGCTTCAGCGATTTTTCTATCCCGTTATCATATTCTGGTCGTAATGTATGTGTAGCGCCGTTGACGACTTTTATTATTTTTCCGTTGCGGACGATAAGTTCACCATCTTTAAAAACATAATCCGGTTTACTGAACATCTTTTCCTTATCTTTATTGTTACTGTAGATAGTGATATCGGCAACTGCACCAGAACCAAGGTGACCACGGTTTTTTAAACCCAGACTTTTGGCCGGTGCCGCTCGAGTCATAATTGCAATGTCATATAAAGAATATTCTCTATCGATGCTGGCGAGTGTGCTGGCCGCGGCTGCTTCTTTATTAATGCTGGCCAACATGTCATTCCTGAAACTCCTATCCATTAATAAACGAATTAAATGCGGATAACTGGTGAAAGGTGCACCGTTCGGGTGATCTGTTGTCAGGAAGATTCGCCATGGATCATCCACTAGCAAAAATAGTTCAAGTCCAATAGCCCATTGCAATGCATTCACGAAATTTTTGTCTCTGTATTTGAATGGAACAACGCCACAACCCGCATCGCATTCAATATCCATGACGACCCATTTTTTTGGGTGCGCGTGCCAGTGACCTGCATACTGCAACATTGAATCGCCTGAAGCGGTTACTGTTTGACCAAATAATACTTGTCCTACATCGATGGATATATTCGGGTTTTTATTGACGGCTTCTGCTATTTCGGCAGCGCCTGATGAAAACTTTTTATCTCCCTCAGTGCCATAACTGTGAAACTGAATATGGGTAAGGTGCATGCGCATTCCATCAACAGCACGTATTGTCTCAAGGGTGGTATCCAGATTGCCGGGGACACCCAGATTGCATCCATGAACATGTAAAGGATGTGGTATACCTAACTCTGTTACTGCTCTTGCCAGGGATTTAATAATATCCCGTGGCGAAACACCGTAGTATTGGTTTAGCTCATCGAGATCCAGTTTGCGCTGGTTAAATTTAAAAGCACTGATACCGCCGGGATTAACTACCTTAATACCCATGGCCTGTGTCGCATTGATAGTCCAACCAACGTAGTCGCTAATGGCGGCTTGATCTTTTTTCGATGCAAGCATACGTAAGAAGAAGTCATCACTTCCAAGCATGGCGTAGGCGCCTTTGTCCACCATAGGCGTATCAGCCATCTCCATATGCGTCTGTCGCGCATTGGAGGGTAGCATTGCCGGTTCAAAACAGGCTGTATAGCCCATTTCTGCATAACGATAACCTGCAGTCAGTGTCGAAGGTGCTGCATAGCCACAGCCTGAACGCGTTAATTCTGTCTTCTCGACTAAATCGGTCGCATGATCTTCCGGCAGCATCATTCGAGCTATATTGACCTTGCCTCCTCCAATATGAGTATGGATGTCAATTGCGCCGGCCATAATGATCTTGCCTTTCAGATCATAGGTTTTGCATATCTTTGCGTTGCCCAATGGTTTACGTGTTATGTGCCCATCATGGATATAAATGTCTCTGTGTTCACCATTAATTCCATGCACCGGGTCATAAACGATGCCATTAGTTAATTTTGTGTACATAAAATCTGTTTATATCCTTTCTATAAGTTGCTTGAGCACCGAATGAACACTGGCACAGCTGGATTCTCGTAGTTTCTTTAAAGGTAGTGAAACAACGCTGTCAGTGCGAAATAATTGTCCGGTGTGTTCGACGCCGGGGGTAGATACCGGAATAAAGACATCAGGCTTAAAATTTAACTTGGTATCAGGTTTTGCCAGCACTATCGTAGGTATTGATGCGCGTGGAGGATTTACGTTTGAACTGAAGCTTGAAATCCAGAGGAGGGAATCAACCTCCTTGTTTTTAAGAGCATTACGGGTTGAATAACGTTGTGCGTCATAATCCGGGTAGCCCTTGTTGAAGTTGACACGAAGTGGATAACCACTTTGCCAGGCACAAACATTATTTGCGGTCGTTGAGCCGTCATTTCCGGATAATGAGAATCCGGCAAAACGAGTAAACCGAGTTAAATACTTAACAATTTCACAAAAATTTTGAATGGTAAGTTCGGCATGGGGAAAATCCAACTCTGAAGGAGACCAGACTATGACGCCATACTTGGCAGCCTTCATTTTGTCTGCCAATGACTGCAGCGTTTTGGTTTCTATGCCGGCAACTTTACTCACATCTAATGTTGCGCCTGTCACAAGTGCGTGCAGACTTGATATTACTTCACCAATTTGTTCTGTTTTACAGGAAAGCACTGAAGGCCGTTTGCCATTTGGATTTATGCCTGATTTGGTCTCCAGTTTGTTGCCTATATAAACGATTTGCCGCTCTTCATTTTTGAGCTTGAACATGGATTTTTTATTCCAGATGGTTCGCTCAAAAAACCGTGGGTATTTTGTTGCGTCTGTTCCTGCAAAAATGATCAGATCAGCACGATTTCTGATTTCAGTCATCGATGTAGTGATCCAGCCGAGATCCTGCAGCACAAGTGAGTTGCGGGTTAGTGCATCGCCGTGCATGTGATCAACTATTCCGCCTGTTTTGTCAGCCAGATGCATGACTTGACGCATGCCTCCCGCATCGGTTCCCAGACCTGAAATCAGGGGCGTCCGTGAATTTTTAAGAATGTCAGACATTGCACTAATCGCATCATCCAGCGAGGCGGTTGTGCCATTTATTTTGGGCGATGTTGCTACTAATTTAGTTTCAAAAGCAGATATTGCTTTCGGACAACCATTTTCAAGTATCTTGAGTGTTTCACCTTGATTTTGGATTACCAGATCATCGCACAATATGCCACAGAATGGACAAGGTACATCTCTGGTTATCGTTGCAGCACTATTTGATGTTTTATCCAATGATAATTCCTTCATTATTCATTATGAAACGTAATTTGCAGTGGTTAACGGATCAGTTTCTATATTACTAGAATTGAGTCTTTCAGGGAAAATTTATGAGTAGAATCGATTTGATTTTATGATACTTGAATCATTCAATCACAGATAACATCTCACTGATACGCGTGAATTTCTCTCGCGGCTTTCCTTTTGAGTCACCTTGTTCTATTTCTTTTGCGTCAATTTTCTTCCACTCATCAAAACTAATATGTCGTATTTTTTTCTTGTTAAGGATTGTGTAAATCGCCTGTGCACCTGGTTTAATTGTGTCACTCTTCAGTTTATCAAGATCCTCAATTAGACACTCAACTGTTTCAACACTACAAGCGCGATTTGTCCCGATTATGCCACTTGGTCCTCGTTTGATCCAACCAGCCGTATAAAGCTGAGGAACGAGATTGCCATCAAGATTTGTTACTCTGCCTTTATCGTTAGGGATCGTGCCCCAGTTGTCATTAAAAGGGACACCTTCAATTGGGATGCCACGATAGCCTATGCTACGAAATAAAATGCCTGCATCAAGTTCAATTGTTTCACCGGTTCCTCTGGCAGATTGTTTAAACGGCTCGCCCGATAATTTATTCTTTTCAAGAATAATTTTT
Organism: uncultured Gammaproteobacteria bacterium; assembly: GCA_938084745.1. Classification (GTDB taxonomy): domain Bacteria; phylum Pseudomonadota; class Gammaproteobacteria; order Eutrophobiales; family Eutrophobiaceae; genus UBA7359. The sequence goes on along the minus strand of CALKEZ010000010.1, from coordinate 4,253 downwards.
TCCAATTTAGAATCGCCGATAAGTTCTTTTGGACTCATCAGAAAGCTAAAAAAACATTTCTTTGATTTTGCAGTATCGGGTACGCGTTCCGAGAACTCACAGAATAAATCGTAGATTTTCTTGCTGGCAATATTACTTTTTTCGGCCAGTTCTCTTGCGCTTTCCGAATTAAGTATTAAATCCTGTTTTAGTACAACTGGATCGCAGTCTAAAAGCTCACCAAATTCGCGTAATTCTTTTGGTGTAAATTTAGCCTGTGCGGGTCCGCGTCTTCCAATAACGTGTATTTCTTTAATCTTGCTTTCGGCCAGAGTGTCGAGTGCGTGTTGGGCAATGTCGGTATGTTTCAATTCGTCAATCGTTTTTGACAAAATTCTACTAACATCAGCAGCAACATTGCCTTGTCCTATGATAACGGCAACATCGTCGGATAGATCAAATTCACGGTTACGATAATCGGGGTGACCATTGTACCAACCGACAAACTCTGTCGCCGTATAACTCCCTTTTAGGTTTTCACCGTGGACACCCAGTTTGCGATCAGATTCAGCACCGCAGGTAAATATAATGGCATGGTAAGCATCACATAATTCCTTAATAGAAATATCCGTACCCACAGTCACATTGGCAATCAGCTTAAAATCAGGTGATTCAGCAATCTTTTCGTATAGTTTGATAGCCTGTTTTAATTTTTGGTGATCAGGTGCAACACCACTGCGAACGAGCCCGAACGGAGCGGGTAATCGCTCAAGTATATCGACCTTAATGTGCAGTTCAGACTTGATTAACGCTTCGGCAGCATAAAAACCACTTGGTCCGCTGCCGACGATAGCGACTAGTAAAGGATTATCCTCTGTCCCAAGATTCGACATTCGTTTATCGTCTATTCCCGATAGAATGAATTAGAATCCCAATGCTGCTTTACGTTCTTCTGCACCGGGCAAGGGATCCATCTGTTCTTCGCAAACGGGAAGGTTAGGCGCTCTTTCCGCGTTGATTTCTATCCACTGCTCTTTATCTTCAGGGATATCGTCTCCTTCATAAATGGCCTGCACCGGACATTCAGGTATACACGCACTGCAATCAATACAAACATCCGGGTCGATATATAGCATTACATCATCATAATGAAAGCAGGCGACAGGACAGACTGTTACACAATCGGTAAAACGGCAGTCTTTACAGTTATCAGTTACGATTGTTGTCATCGTTTCCTCCTAGCCCGTTACAGGCAATTCCTCTAGTGATGTTAATATTGTGTTACTTCCCTGCATATAACAAGATTTCTCCCCGGTTTAATTCAATCGAGTCTCCGCACCAGCGTTCAAAAGGGCTATTCATTAATGCGTCATCGATAGCGAGGCCGATGGATTTTAAATATCTGAAATAATGTCGAAGAAATGACGGTTGATAAACACAGCTTTTGGTAAAGGTGGGTAATAATTCTGATTTTGTCTGGCAAATTATTGATCCGCGTTTCATGCCTGCACCGGTGCGTATACCCATTTCCCCTAGCACGATAATTGTACCCGCCACCATGTTCACGCCGGTAAAATCACCGGTGTTCCCACCAACCACGATCAGGCCACGTCGCATGACATGACCCGTTTCATTTTTAACATTGCCATGCACAATGATTTCACCGCCTTGCATGCCGATGGTGCTGCCACGATAACCGCTGCCAACCATATGCCCCGCATTACCTTTAACCGTAATTCTACCGCCAAGCATTTCCGGACCTAACCAGTCAGAGGCATCTCCTTCAATAATGATTTCACCACCGCTCATCGCAGCACCGGTATGAACGCCAACATCACCGTTGATTGTTATCTTGCCAAATGACATAACTGAACCGATATGTTTTATCTTGGATAAATCACCATTGATAACAATTTCGCCATCAGACTCGCCGGTGCATTCAAAGAAGTCCTTCAAAGGAACCTGGCGGTTGCCATGAAAGATTATCAGTTCTTCAATTTCGCTGTTGCTTAGCGATTGCATCCTGTCCGGGCATATACAATCTGCTTCCAGAGGGACGTCAGGTTGTGTATGCAAATTTAATTTAAGAGTCATCGCTTAAATTTCCCCACTCCAGTCTTTCGAGGCCAGGAGTTGATGTAAATGAATATGGTATTGACCCAGACCACCGCCATAATTGCCGGCTGAAATTTTCTTTATCCCCGGTTTCGCAGCAGCCGAAATGCCCACGCGCATTGCGGTTTCAACTGATTCGAGTGTTAAGCCATCGATAACGATCTCCAGCACACTATTTATGCCATCATCCAGTTCTGAATGTTCAATGGCGCCACGCAAAGTAGGGCAATAGAGATGATTGGTAGATGCGATCAATGATTTGTAACGAGAACCGACTTTACTGCCACTGCGTACAACACCATTAGGGAAGGGCAGAATGATATCAGTTAGGTCACGTATTGCCTTGGTTGCGGCACTGGCTGCTCTCAATGTCGCTTTTTGATTTTTGCCGAGGATTAATAAATTGCCGCCACCCACAGCTTCCTGCACATTGAATTTATCGTCGATCAGAAACTCACCATCCATAACGGGAATACGCCAGTGTTTATTTCCACCGAGGACTTTACTGATTTGATAACCATCACCAAAGTACCGCAGTTGTCCGCCCACAATAACCGGCGTACCTTCATCTAAACCGTTGTAACAGGCGGTAGTGGGGCAGGTCATGACGCATTGACCTATACGTTCCATCAGTCTTTTTCCAAGACTCTCTGCATCCATGGCAAAGATTAAAACGCTTACACCCGGTCTTAAATCTGGAGATTCATCGGCATTGATCAATTTCTCTATGCCGGCCTCGCATTTACAGCCGATGACGGAGGTTGCAAAACCAGTAATAGATTGTGCTGCTGCCATAGCCCATTCTTTTGTTTCCGCAGTAATAATAATACGGCTACCAAACATTCTGAACGCTTCAGCAAAGGTATCGACAACTTCTGTAGATTTAATCTTCATCCCTTGGTATTCCCGGTGTGAATGATTTCATGATCATGAAGATAACTATCATCTACTGCATAGTTTGAAAATTCGATTGAGTAATAACTCTCAAAGAACGGCTGTACAACCTCTTCAATTTTCTTGTCATATTCAGGACTGATATGTAATAACTTGCCAATAAAATCAGTTTTGAATTCATGATTATCGATAATGGCATGACCTGATTTGATGACATAACGTGGTGCGTTGAACATCATCTCCTTATCTTCCATTTCATCGTAAATTGTAATGTCGGCATCTGCACCAGTACCTAAATGGCCTTTGTTACTCAAGCCCAGAGCTCGTGCCGGTCCCGCTCGAGTTATAATAGCAATTTCATTTAAGGTAAATTCACGTTCCAGGTCACGCAAGGAACAGTTGTCCAATGCCTTTTGATTCACACGCTTCATTTCTTCATGACGAAACGATTTATCCATCAATAATTTAATCAACTTAGGATAATTCATGAACGAACCACCATTGGGATGATCCGTGGACAAAATAACGCGCCAGGGATCTTTCGAGAGCAGGAATATTTCAAGACCAATAGCCCACTGCAGGGTATGCATATAAACATGTTCTTGATATTGGAAAGGCACAATACCGCAACCACTCTCACATTCAGTATCGGCATTCACCCATTTGCCTTTGGTATGACCTTTCAAAACATAGGCTAAAGGCGCATCGGCAGTCATGATCGTCGATTTACCAAACATGACCTGACCCACATCGCAGGTGATGTTGGGATGATTATCAACGTACTCGACTATTTCAGTTGCTTTGGAAACTGGATTTTTGCCCAGTTCACCGCCGTAACTATGGAACTGTATATGTGCAATATGAGCGCGCATATCGCCCGCCGTTTTCATTGTTTCCAATGTTGTTTTGTAGTTGCCGCTATGGCCAAGATTATTGCAATGAATATGCGGGGGATGCGGAAAGCCCTGTTTATTAACGGATACGATAAAGGCTTCAATGATTTCCCGGGGACTAAGTCCTTCACCGGTTTTTTCATCTATATCAGAGACATTCGAGTTCTTCTTGCCCTTCCAGGGCTCATCACCTCCGGGATTGACCAGTTTTACTGTGTATGCCTTGGTGGCATTAACCCACCAGGCAACGGCTTGATCAAATTCTTCCATGCGTTTTTCACGCAGCAGGTTTTGCAGAAATATATTTTCACCCAGTAATACATAAAAGCCTTTATCGATGACGGGCGTGTCATGAAATTCTTCCAGAGTATG
>CALKEZ010000009.1 GCA_938084745.1 uncultured Gammaproteobacteria bacterium | reverse complement strand
TCCTGTTTGTTAGCGATGTGCGGAAATGTTTCATTAAAGGCTTCAACACCCTGAACAACACCATATGCGAGCTTGCTAATGATAGTTCCGTTTTCTTCTAATTCTTTGAGCTCGGCAGCTTTTTGCGCTTCACTTTTTTGAATATTGGGCCCTATTTTATCATCAACAACGTAACCGCTTTGATATACACCAAGCACATTTCCTGTTTCAAGACCTTGCTCTTTACCCAAATTTAAAACAACAATTTGATACTGGCCAATTTGTGACACACCATCAACAACGGAAAGAATATTACCTTCCATTTCACTGTTTGTTGACCGCGGCACGAACTCGGTACTGATATCTTCATCCGATTGGGGTATCAATCGATCGCCTTTCATAACTTCTCGATCAACCACGGTAATCAAGGCTGAGGCAGGATCACCCTCCTTCTGAATTGTGGCATCACCAATATAAATTGCCTCATATCCCAATATCTCATCTTTATCGGCTTTATTCTTTTTGGGGTTTATATAAGGCGGTCCTTTGCGATAGATTGAATATCTGGAAATATTTGAATCTTTCGGAATACCACGCACATAAATGGTATTTCCGGTGGTTGCTATCAGGTGCTCATCATAACTTGAGACCACGTACGGCCACTGATCAATTTCATTTTCATTAAGTACTATCGGGCGTTCCAGAAACTGCTGTATAGCATCAATCGGAATCGTCTGAATCGCCTCGGAGTTATCTGAGCTGCGAATTGTTGGTGATAATTTAACATTTCGTCCAGAAACCTGTTGCCCACCTGCCCGCTGTAGATTTAAAACGGGTTGCCCATCCTGATAAGACAGGGAGACAATATCGCCCGGAAAAATCAAATTCGGGTTGCTTATTTGAGGATTAACCCCCCAAATTTCAGGCCAACGCCATGGCTGCTCCAGAAAACGAGCTGAGATATCCCAAAGCGTATCACCTTTAACAACGGTATATTTTCCGGGATGATCTGGATTAACCGTTAATTCATCCGCTCTGACCCCCAGAGTGAGTAGCAAAATTACGGATGAAATTAGAATTTTATTCAACATGTCTATTACCTTACATGATTTCCTTAATGTAGATTAGCAAAAAGTTTAACAAAATGTTAGTCATCGCGCTATATTATTGTGGTGTAACTACAACAAATCATTTTTCCTATATACTATCAGGCAGTTATAAATAATTTGGAGTGAATATTGCGATGGCAATACTCGAAGTTTTGCACTTCCCTGACCCGCGTCTTCGTAATAAGGCTGATCCGGTCGAAAAAATAGATGCTGATATCAAGCAAATTGCTGAGAATATGCTTGAGACCATGTATGCGGAGAGCGGCATTGGGCTGGCCGCAACCCAGGTTAACATCCCGAAAAGAATTGTTGTTATTGATCTATCGGAAGAGAAAAACGAACCATTGATCCTGATAAATCCTGAAATTACCAAACGGGAAGGTACTGAAACAATGCGTGAAGGTTGTCTTTCGGTGCCAGATTACTATGATACTGTTGAGCGTGCCGAGAGCATAGAATTTAATTATGAAACACTCAGTAACGAATTAATAAAAACTAATACAGATGGATTACTGGCTGTTTGTGTCCAACATGAGATAGATCATCTGGATGGCAAACTCTTTATAGATTATTTGTCTCCTTTGAAACGCCAACGTTTAAAGAAAAAAATCGATAAACAAGAAAAACTGCAGCAAAACGTATTGTGAACCACGCCAGGCTAAGATTGGCGTTTGCAGGCACGCCTGAGATAGCACGCACTGTACTTGAATCGCTGATTCATGCCGATCAACACACTGTAGAAGTTGTGTTAACCCAGCCGGATAGACCTGCCGGGAGAGGCCGCAAGATCAAACAGAGTGAAGTTAAACTATGCGCTCTCGAGCACAATATTCCTGTGCTTCAACCGGCAACATCAAAGGAACTCAAGGCGGAAAGTTTAAATAATTGCGATTTGATGCTGGTCGTGGCTTACGGGCTCATCATAACGCCTGAAATACTTGCGACACCAAAATACGGCTGTATCAATATACATACTTCCTTATTACCGCGTTGGCGAGGAGCCGCACCCATCCAACGAGCGATTGAGGCGGGCGATAATGAAACCGGCATAACGGTAATGCAAATGGATAGTGGTCTAGATACTGGCCCCATGCTTAAACAAATTAGCTGTCCGATTCACCCGGATGACACCGGTGGCACATTACATGACCGCCTGGCGACACTCGGAGCAAATTGTATCAATGACTTACTAACCAATATCATGCTCAGTGAAATTAAAGCGATTGAACAAGATAGCTCAAAAGCAACCTATGCACATAAAATAAGCAAGCAAGAAGCACAAATTGATTGGACCCGGCCGGCCCGGGAACTGGAAAGAAAAATTCGCGCGTTTAATCCGTTCCCCATTGCCTATGCAGTCATTAACGACATTAACATCAGGCTATGGGAAGCACATATTAAACCCGCGCCGGATAACTTAATCGCGGGTACTATCCTGAATAATAAGTCCAGCCTGGATATTATGACGGGTGGAGGCGTTCTCGCCATAACCCAATTACAGTTGCCCGGAAAACGAATAGTCTCTGCCAAAGATTTCCTGAATGGCCATCCCGATTTTATCAGTCGCAATTCCGTCGCCACCTAATTCTAACGTCCATGTCATCAAGATTAATAGCGACCCAGATTATCGAACAGATAATGGAAGAAAAAGCCACTCTGACAAACGTCTTGCGTAATAACGAATCGTTTCAACAAGCTGGTAACGAGAAAGCTCTGATTCAGGAAATCAGCTATGGAACATGCCGTTGGTATATACAACTCGAGTATATGCTTAATCAATTATTAGAAAAGCGCATAAAGAAAAAAGATAGCCGCCTTAAATACCTGCTCATTATTGGTTTGTATCAACTTCGCTACATGCGAATCCCTCCTCATGCGGTTGTATCGGAAACAGTCAACACCTGCAAAAAGATAAAAATGGAATGGGCCAAGGGCCTGGTGAATGCCATTTTGCGCCGCTATATCCGTGAAGCCGATGCCCTTGGTGTAATTAACAGTGATGACGCGAGCCTAAAAACCTCACACCCGGCATGGTTAGTCGAACAGCTAAAACAGGACTGGCCTGATGATTGGAATAGTATTCTTGATGCCAGCAACCAGCGACCCCCCATGTATCTTCGGGTAAACCAACGTCATCAAGATCGAGAACAATACCTGACAAGAATGGAACAAGCGGGTATTGCCGGACAAATAACACCTTACTCCAAACAGGGAATCCTGCTTGAACAGCCCAAAGATGTTGAGCAACTCCCCGGCTTCAATGTTGGTGACGTTACAGTTCAAGAACTCGCCGCTCAGTTATCGGCAGGACTACTCGATTTAAAAGCCGGACAAACAGTACTTGATGCCTGTGCAGCGCCCGGAGGGAAAAGCTCCCATATTCTGGAGTCCGAACCCAATGTTAAATCCTTAACCCTGATTGAGAAGGACCCCAATCGATCGAAGCGATTATCCGAAAATCTGAAACGACTTAATCTTGATGCAATAACAAAAGTAGCTGATGCGCTCGAACTCGAGCATTGGTGGAATAAGGAACAGTTTGACCGCATATTACTGGATGCACCCTGCTCGGCAACAGGAGTAATACGGCGACATCCCGATATCAAATTTTTAAGAACACCCGATGAAGTCAGCACGGTTAGTCATTTGCAAATGCAACTTTTAAAAACGCTTTGGCAAACGCTCAAACCCGGAGGCTTACTTGTTTATGTGACTTGTTCTATTCTAAAACAGGAAAATTCCAGATTAATAAAACAATTTACGGAAAGCTATGATGACTGCTCGCTGAGGCCGATAGATGCAACGTGGGGTATTGATACCGGTTATGGGAGACAGATTTTACCCGGGCATGAGAATATGGATGGTTTTTTCTACGCCTGTCTTGCAAAAAAATAGTGCCATACCACTCATGAATAAAACTCTAATACAAATAAGCGGCCTTTTTATACTCCTGTTAATGCATCATGCGGGCTATGCCAATTCAGTGAATATAAAATTCACCAATACCTATGTTGAAAACAATACCTATTATCTTGATGCGGGCTATGATCTTGAACTGTCTGAAGAAGCCTATAAAGCATTACGTCATGGCATCTCATTTGAGATCCATGCTCAATTTCAATTACGTTTGGAACGTATGTGGCTATGGAATAAAACAATTAGCGAAAAGACCTTAATATACAAACTTGAACATAAACCACTGACCGAGAACTTTCTAACCATAGACTTGAATACTGGCTTACGTCATTCCTATGACAGCCTTGATGCAGCGTTGAGAAACATCAGAACCATATCGAAAATGGCGTTATTTGATCAAGCCTTGATAACGAGTGACAAAACATACACTGCAAGAATGCGTGTTTTTCTTGATATAGAATCGTTACCACCCCCGATGCGACCACAAGCATATTTTTCACCGAGCTGGGACATTTCCAGCGCGTGGCACGAATGGAAACTGGCACAATGAACAAGGGCAGTAATTTAATATTGCTGATTGGCGTAAGCCTGTTTATCTTCATGCTGACCTCGCTAGTTATGATGAGTCAGGCGTTGCAAAACTCGGCTTTATTTAACCGTTACTATTCCGTGCTACTGGTATTAAATGCGAGCGGATTATTAAGCCTGATCGTATTAATCTTCTTAAACCTTAAACGATTGATCCGGCAGTTCAGAAACAAGATTGTTGGTTCGCGTATGACCGTTAGAATGGTTCTCCTTTTTTCACTTCTGTCCGTGACTCCGGTTCTGATTGTGTATTACTTTTCACTGGACTTTTTACATCGTGGGATTGATAGCTGGTTCGATTTAAGGGTTGAACAGGCGCTCGATGATTCTCTTGAACTCAGTCGGCTCGCATTAGATGTCCGTATGCGTGAACTCTTGACTACAACTGAAAAAATCGCAGAAGAATTAAATACCCTGAATGATGCAGAACTGCCATTCGATATCGATCAGATCAGAGAACGCATTAGTGCTTATGAACTGACACTCTTGACCAGGAAGGGCGGCGTCATCGTCTCAAGTTCCAGCGATAGAAAAAGCCTGGTGCCTGATACGCCGGGGGAAACCATACTGCTCCAATTATTACAGGGTAATAGCTACATCGGACTCGATGCGATTAAAAATAATAATTTATTAATACGCGTAGTCTCAAACCTCCCAACGTTAGATATCAATAAGGAAGCACGAATTGTGCAAGCACTTTATCCCATATCAGAACGAATGAACCAATTAGCTGAAAGCGTGCAATCATCCTATATTGAATATAAAGAGCTCTCTTATTTACGTGAACAATTAAAAGTGAGTTTTATTATCGTATTAACCCTGGTCTTGTTATTCAGTGTCTTCAGTGCGGTATGGGCCGCTTTTTATTCGGCACGTAAATTGTCAGAACCGGTTAAGAATCTAGCCGAAGGTACGCGCGCAATCGCAGAAGGTGATTACAGTACACGTCTACCCGTCCCTGGAAATGACGAACTCGGTTTTCTGGTAGCATCATTTAATGAGATGACAAATAAAATATCTCAAGCCAGAGATACGGTAAAACTAAGCCAACAAGAAACTGAAGCGCAACGCAATTTTTTGGAAACTGTATTGTCTCGTCTTTCTTCCGGAGTCATCGTCTTTGACAAAGAAGGTTACCTTGAAAAATCAAATATCAGTGCTGCACAAATATTACAAATTGATGCCAATTTACTTGAGCACAAAAATCTCACTTCACTTACAGAAGAACTGCCGAACCTAAACATTTTTTTCGAATGCATATCATCGAATATTGAAGAACAACAGGATGAATGGCGTGAACAAATCACGTTACAAAACAATACTGGAAATCAGATTCTGATGATCAATGGTGCAACCCTCATAGGGCCAGATGGTCTAGCGAGCGGTTACGTGATCGTCTTTGATGAAATTACAGCCTTGATCCGAGGGCAGCGTGATGCCGCCTGGAGTGAAATGGCACGTCGTCTAGCGCATGAAATCAAAAACCCGCTGACACCCATCCAGCTGGCTGCTGAACGATTACGACATAAATACTTATCTACAATGAACCCAACTGATGCAGAAATGCTGGATAGAATGACAAACACCATTATTCAGCAAGTTGATACGATGAAAGAAATGGTCAACAGCTTCTCAGACTATGCGAGATCACCTGAATTTAATCCTGAAGAAATCAGACTCGAAAATCTAATCCAGGAAGGACGTGATTTATTCAGTAACCTGCATAGCGGGAATGAAATTGAGACTGACATCGAGCCGGATCTTCCTGCGATTATCGGAGATGAGAAAAAGTTGAGACAAGTATTTAATAATCTTTTAACTAATGCTCTCGATGCAAATGCCATGGGTGATAATAATCATTTAAAAATTAGCGCAAAAAAAATCAAGGGCGAGAGCAATACCATAGTTGAAATTCGTATTCTTGATCATGGCCCGGGCATTGATGCCCATATTATCAATAAATTATTTGAGCCTTATATCACAACCAAACAAAAAGGAACCGGGCTGGGACTGGCTATTGTAAAGAAAATAATAGACGAACACTCCGGAACGGTTTGGCTTGAAAATAATAAAGGTAAAAACGGCGCATGTGCCGTGATAAGATTACCCGCTATAGACCAATCAATTCAGACTAACAAAACGCAGACAACCTAATGAGCACTCGGCATATTCTAGTTGTAGATGATGAACCTGATATTCGCAGTCTGGTCATGGAAATACTCGAAGATGAAGGATTTACTGTAGCTGTTGCGGAAAATGCGGCTAAGGCAAGAGAATTGGTAGAGTCATTCAACCCGGATTTAGTCTTACTTGATATCTGGATGCCGGATATTGACGGGATTACTTTATTGAAGGAATGGCATGAAAATAATATTTTGTCTGCACCTGTCGTCATGATGTCCGGGCATGGCAATGTTGAAACAGCCGTAGAGGCAACACGTCTCGGCGCCTATGATTTTATTGAAAAACCGCTTTCCATCGCTAAATTATTATTAACCATCAAACATGCGCTGGAAACAACTTCGCTACAACAAGAGAACCTGCAATTACACCATGTCACAACATCCAAGCTGGAGTTAATAGGCAAGAGTAAGAAAATATCGGAATTAAGAACTCAAATTTCGCGCATAGCGCACCATGACACACCCGTTTTAATTTATGGTGAATCAGGTACCGATAAAGAGTTGTACGCACGCTATGTCCATTCATTAAGTAAACAGAGTGATGGCCCATTTATATCAATGAGTATATCTGCGTTAGGCAAGGATCATGCTGAAACAGAATTATTTGGACTGGAAACAAATAATCAATCGCAAGAAGGCTATTTTGACAAAGCCAGAAAAGGAACACTCTATATTAAAGATATCGGTGAACTCGACACATCACTTCAATCGCGTTTACATGATGTATTGGAAACAAAAAAATACACACATATAGGCAGCGCAGAGCCTATCGACTTGGATGCACGTATTATTGTCGCCACACGATTCAACATAAAAAAGATGGTCGAGGAAGGCAATTTCAGAGATGATTTGTACTATCAATTAAACATCTTACCTGTTGCGATCCCCGCTTTACGCGATCATTATGAAGACATTCCTGCATTGCTAGAGCACTTTGTAAACTATTTCATAGAGACCGAGGGCTTGCCATATCGTAAATTCAGTATGGCCGCGCAGAATCGTTTGAGGAGCTATTCATGGCCGGGTAACGTTAGAGAATTAAAAAACCTTGTGCAGCGGCTTTTAATCCTGGGGAATGATGAAAATATCAGTATTGAAGAAATTGATGCCAGCCTCGGTAAAGCTGATGTAAAAGAAAATACCGCGGCCATTGACAGTTTTGATTTTGATTTGCCGTTACGTGATGCAAGAGAGAATTTTGAAAAAGCCTATCTTGAGTATCAGTTAAAAAAAGCGAAAGGTAGTGTTAGTAAAGTCGCTAATGCTGTTGGAATAGAACGCACACATCTCTATCGTAAACTGAAAATGTTGGGAATTGATTTAAAATGAAAATTATTATACTGGGAGCAGGCCAGGTTGGCGCATCCGTAGCCGCAAATTTAGTCAACGAAGATAACGACATCACACTTGTTGATAACAACCCTGCAGCATTGCAGCAAATAAGTGAACGATATGATTTAAGAACAATTACAGGCGTTGCGTCACATCCTTCTGTGCTGGCAAAAGCAGGAGCGAAAGATGCTGATATGATTCTTGCAGTGACAAATAGCGATGAGGTCAACATGATAGCCTGTCAGGTTGCTTATACCCTGTTTCATACGCCTACAAAAATAGCACGTATCCGCGAAACAGAGTACCTTAAAAACACCGCCCTATTTGCACAAGAAGCGCTTCCTATTGATGTCTTGATTAGTCCCGAGCAAATCGTGACAGAATACATTAAACGTTTGATAAACCATCCTGGCGCACTTCAGGTGCTGGATTTTGCCCATGGTAAAGCACAAATGGTGGCACTCAAGGCATCTTATGATGGTGTTTTGGTCGGTCATACATTACGTGATTTAAGAACACAGCTTACCGGTATTGAATACAAAATCGTCATTATCTTCAGAGAAAATCAAGCTATCATCCCGAATGCGGATACAATTATAAAACGCGATGATGAAATATTTTTTATTAGCTCTCAAAAATCAATTCGACAATTACTGCAACTGATTAGGCGAAAAGAAAAGCCCTACAAAAGTATTATGATTGCCGGTGGCGGCAATATAGGTTTAAGGCTGGCTGAATCGTTAGAAGACAATTATAAAGTAAAGTTACTTGAACTAAATCCCGAGAGAGCACATTTCGCCTCTGAAACATTAAAAAATACTATCGTCCTGAATGGTGATGCGGCAGATGAAGATTTACTCCATGAGGAAGACATTGATAAAACGGATGTGTTCTGTGCACTAACAAATGCTGATGAAGCGAATATCATTTCGTCCATGCTTGCAAAACGCCTTGGTGCACGAAAAGTAATGTCGTTAATTAACCGCGTTGCTTATGTTGATCTGGTTCAAAGTAATACCATTGATATCGCAATATCACCGCAGCAGGCCACCATAGGTAGTTTATTAGCCCATATTCGTAAGGGCGATGTCGTTGTCGTTCATGCATTAAGACGCGGTGCTGCAGAAGCCATTGAGGCTATAGCACATGGCAACACAACATCATCAAAAGTGGTGGGTAAAGCAATCGGAGAAATTAATCTGCCACATGGCACGACAATTGGCGCAATCGTTCGTGGTGATAATGTTTTAATGGGTAAACGAAAGACCGTTATAGAAGCTGAAGATCACATTATCCTGATCGTGTCTGATAAAAAACACGTTGCAGAAGTAGAAGCGTTGTTTCAGGTTGGTATCACATTCCTATAAACAGAATATGGCTTGTCGAGATATAACATAATGCAGCTTACTGTAATCCAACGTATATTGGGAATATTGTTGTCTTTGTTCAGCCTGACAATGTTTCCTCCATTACTAATCTCCATTATCACGAAAGACGGCACGACTGTTCCGTTCATCGCTGCTTTTGCAGTTATTCTTTCTATCGGATTAGTTTTATGGTTCCCGGTTCGCCATGATAAACATGAGTTACGTTTACGTGACGGGTTCGTGGTGGTGGTTCTGTTTTGGGTTGGTCTCGGCTTAACCGGCAGTTTGCCACTGATATTAACCAATACACCGGAACTGTCCGTCACCGATGCGATATTCGAATCGATCTCGGGTCTCACGACTACCGGGGCAACGATTATAGTGGGTATCGATTTCTTACCTAAATCTATTCTTTTCTACCGGCAAGAACTGCAGTGGCTAGGCGGGATGGGTATCATCGTACTTGCAGTCGCAATCCTTCCCATGCTGGGCATTGGTGGAATGCAATTGTATCGTGCAGAGACACCCGGCCCCGTTAAAGATAATAAGCTAACCCCCAGAATAACTGAAACGGCAAAAGCGCTCTGGTATGTCTATCTAAGCATGACCATTTTGTGTGCTTTGGCGTATTGGCTTGCGGGTATGAGTTTATTTGATGCTGTCGCCCATAGTTTTTCGACGGTTTCTATTGGTGGCTTTTCAACTCATGATGCGAGTATGGGCTACTTTGAAGATGGGTGGATTGAAGCCGTTGCCATTTTTTTCATGTTCATTTCAGGCATTAACTTCAGTTTACATTTTATGGCATGGCGCAACACCAGCGTTGAAGCCTATTGGCATGATGCGGAATTACGCGCATACGTTTGCATTTTAGCCCTGGTTTGTATTGCCTGCGCTACCTACCATGTCTTAATCGGTGGTTATGAGAGTTTCGGTAGAGCGCTTGAAGACAGTATATTTCAGACTGTTTCAATTGCGACAACGACCGGATTTACTACTGCCGAATATCAAGGCTGGCCTGGCTTCATGCCCTTACTCTTATTGTTTTCCAGCTTCATCGGTGCCTGTGCGGGTTCCACCGGTGGTGGCATTAAAGTAATACGTTTTCTTTTAGTCTTTAAACAGGGCATGCGGGAAATAAAGCGACTTATTCACCCGAGTGCATTATTTATAATCAAGATTGGCAATAAGCCAATCTCTGAACGTATTATCGAAGCCGTATGGGGTTTCTTTGCGACTTATATTGCTGTATTCGTGTTTTTATTATTAGCCTTGATGGCGACAGATCTTGACCAAGTGACCGCTTTTTCAGCATTAGCTGCCTGTATGAACAACCTCGGTCCTGGATTAGGCAAGGTCAGTATGCATTATGGTAATATTAATGACGTCGCCAAATGGATACTCTGCTTTGCCATGTTATTAGGTCGGCTGGAAATTTTTACCTTGCTCGTATTATTCACCCCAACTTTCTGGCGTCGTTGAACAACCAAACTAAAGACAAGTGGGATAGACATTACGACTCTTGCTCGTTTGATACTCCGCTTGCTGCAGTGGTACTGAGAGAGAACCAGCATCTTTTACCTTCTCAGGGAGAGTCGCTTGATCTGGCTTGTGGTCGGGGGGGAAATGCACTTTGCCTTGCTGAAAACGGTTTACAGGTGTCAGCATGGGATATATCCGAGTCGGCGTTAAAACACTTATCACTTGCGGCACAAAAGAATAACGTTACGATCAATACAGAAAGTAGAGATGTATCAGAAAGACCTCCTGCACCCGCGTCATTTGATGTTATCGTCGTTAGCCATTTTCTGGAACGCGCTCAAATAGACAACATCAAAAATGCAATAAGACATAAAGGACTCATTTTCTATCAGACCTTCATTAAAGATAAGGTAGCTGAAACTGGTCCCAAGAACCCGGACTACCTCCTTGACCCAAATGAACTATTATATTTTTTTAATAACTGGAGAATTATTCATTATAGAGAAGAAGGTAAAGTCGGTTTGCTTGATAAGGGGTTTAGAAATCAAGCGATGATAATTGCACAAAAACCATAACTATTATTATGAGTCAACTGGATACATTTAAAGCACTACTTGAAAAAGGCAATGACAATGAACTGGTCAGATACAGTATTGGCAATGAATATTTTAAAGAAAAGGATTTTAAACAGGCAATCATTCATCTAGAAAAAGCCATCGAATTCAAGCCCACGTTTTCAGCGGCATGGAAACTATACGCAAAAGCATTAGCTGAGAATCATCAAAATAATGAAGCCATAGTTGCCTATGAGAAAGGTATAGATATTGCTGAAGCAAACGGTGATATTCAAGCTGTAAAAGAGATGCGCGTTTTTTTGAAAAGACTCAAAAAAGATTAACCGTGCAACTGTAGTGTACCAACCAGTTCGGATACATTGTTTAGATTATGCTTATCAAGGTAGTCAACAATTCCTTTATTTAATTTTGGACACAGTAGCGGCTCATAAAATAATGCCGTGCCTATCCCAACCGTAGTTGCGCCAGCAATAATAAATTCAATAGCATCATCTACCGTGGTTATACCGCCCTGACCTATTATGGGAATATTGTGCTGCTTCGCGACCTGATGAACCTGATGTACTTTTAATAAGGCGATCGGTTTTATCGCGGGGCCTGACAAGCCGCCCTGATTGTTGCCGATGATGGGCTGACGCGAATGAATATCTATCGCCATTCCCATCAAGGTGTTAATTACGGCAAAACCATCGGTACCGGCTTCAATACAGCGCCGTGCATTTTCCGCAATGTCTGTTTGATTCGGTGACAGTTTTGTGATCAACGGCTTTTTAGTCGCCCGGCGACAAACTTCAACAACCCGTGCCGACATTTCAGGATCATTACCAAACGCAACACCACCTTCTTTTACATTGGGACAGGAAATATTGATCTCCATGGCATCAATCGGAGAATCATCGAAGATCCGGGTTATCGCTTCATACTCTTCAACTGTCGAACCAGATAAATTGGCTATAAAACGCGTTTCAGTGAAATCCAGATTGGGTAAATATTCATCGACAACAATTTTTGAGCCTGGATTTTGCAGACCTATCGCATTCAGCATTCCCATGTAAGTTTCTGATAATCGATGCGGTAAATTTCCGAGGCGTGGTTCCAGCGTGGTGCCTTTCAGGCAGATTGCGCCAACATCGGTATTGGAAAAACCATTTATGCGTGTATATTCCTCACCAAAGCCAACACAACCTGAGAGTAGAACCAATGGCGAGTTAAGCTTCAGGCCACAAAAATCAAGCGCCAGCTTTTTCTTTTCTTGTTCAGTTAAACTTGTCATTTTAGTTATTAGGGAACTGTATTTTTATAGATTAAACTACTGCTTAATATTTATAAATCATATCCTGATCAGCAAT
>CALKEZ010000008.1 GCA_938084745.1 uncultured Gammaproteobacteria bacterium | reverse complement strand
AGTCCATTTAAGTCTGAGTATTTCACCAAATCGCTGACCAGTAGTAATACACAGTTTTACCGCCCATGAACTAATTGCAGATACGTTTGGTAATTCATCCCAGATGATTTTAATTTGTTCTTCTGGAATGACATGTTCTCCCACTCGTTCAAAATCACCTTGTTTAGGAACGAATGTGACCGGGTTATATTTAAGATTAAATTTGACCTCTTCTGCTGAATAGCGTCTGGGGTTATTGTCTTGTTTTAGGCCATGAGCGAAAGCAGCATGTAGATAAGACCTGACTCGGTTCGTATGAGTTGTCACACCTTTGTCTATCATTTTGGCAAGGATTAAGCGTATATCATCCGCCTCAATTGTATTGGCTTTCCGTCTTTCCATTTCTGGGAACGGTTCATTTACGTATATTCTTAGGGATCGCCTGACTGACTCATAGCTTCTTTTTCCATCTGCTTGCATTGCAAGTACATAGGATTCCATTAATTGCTTAAAAGACCCTTGCCGACTGGCCGCTTCAATTTGCCTAAGATGGTCTTGACCTTCTAATTTCCGTTCCTCGATAACCAGCTTTGGATCTTTATTATCATGGAGCATGTCTGCATATTCATTTGCTTTGCGCCTTGCCTCTTCTAATGAATAACCAGAACTTGATATTGTTTTTTTATAAGGTCCGATATTAATCAGTACACGCTTTGACTTATTACCCTGCTTCCTGAAATATTGGAAAAAGAATGTCTTTAAACCGCTCGGTTGGACATCAAGAACGAGTCTTCCTGAACCTCGTTTATTTATGGGCTCAGACGCTCTAAAACGCGATTTTCGGGGCTGTATGGCCTTAATCGACCTATCATTCCACAAGTCTAAACCCTCAATCTGTTGTCAGTAGTGTTGGCAGTTAGCGCCGGCGCTTAATGAAACAGACTGAAATGATTTAAAATAAGATATAGCCCTAATATACATATATACTGTCTATTTCATTGAGAATATAGAATAGAATGAAACGAGATAAAACACAATGAAATCGTCAAACTCTTGGACTCATAATCCATTGGTCGGAGGTTCGAGTCCTCCCGGGCCCACCAATCAAATCGGTACTTATTTAATTCCCTTTTCAGGGATTAAGAACTACCCTATTCAATATGCCATTGTGTTCAAAATAACAGTCAATATTTATATTGAGGGTAAGCTATATAACGCAGAGGTTTATTGAGAATGAATAGATATAAAGCAATATTATTTTATGTTTGCCTGACTTTGACGCATAACCTTTATGCTAATGAGAAGACCATATATGACTGTACCATTGATAACATTTATACAATGGGAACGGGTAAATCCAGCGATGAGGAAGTCGGGCAATTACGGGTAACAATGACTGGAAATACTGTTGAAATTAATAGCAATGTTGAGGTGGTTGAATCTGGCAATCTCAGATTACTGGTAAACACAGATATAGAAATTGTCGCGATAAATCCCACCATGCAATTTTCATATGCCGTTCACTCCAATGAATTCTCTTTTACCACTGGTAATGGGCATTCTGAATTCAAATCAGGAGAGGGCCACGTAGGCAATCAAATGAGAGTGTCTGGTTTCTGTAAACTAAATTCCGAAGAGAATACGGCCAACGACTAATAAGGATAATAAAAAACCATTCGTGCCGGTTCTTTTATAAAATGTTGTCTTATACGTCCAAGCCTATTGCACCACAGCCATCGTACCGATTAAAACGCCAATGATAACGCCCAAGGGAATGTTTATTTTCCTTCTCGGCTCATCGGTTGCTTCAGGAATAGGTTGGGCCTCGACTTCATCACCTTCTGCAGCATGATAAATAGAGGGGCCATTTGTCGCGTATGAATAATCAATCCCATTGACTTTAAAGGCCTTCAAACCTTCATTATTTAATTTCAGATTGAAAACTGCTGGTTTGGCATTTAATTGATCCAGCGACATTGTTTCACGAGGCTGAACATATGAACGGTCGAATCGAAACCCAAAATCATGTTCGGCTTTTTTTGCATGTTCTAAATCGTAGGACAAATTAAAATAAAGCATCCCTTGATGGTCCATTATGGGTTCTATTGCGTTTGCATTTAAACACACAAGAAGTAATGAAAAAAACAAACAATATAGCTTCGACATAGCCCACTCCCCTTTATTGATATTGGACCAAATTATCCATACAGGTTAATGAAATTAGGCTGATGTGTAAATAGCGTACCGTAGTTATACAGATGACTTCCTTTAAACAGCATCAAGTTTGTTGAGTTTTTGCCTCTTCTTTTGGGGGCATAAGATCTTCAATAGATTTTTCGAGATCTTTTAGAAACTCATCAATTTTATTCTTTAGTTCAGGAAGTTTTTGTCTTAACTCTTGTTCTGCCTGTTCCAGTTTTGATTTTATTTCTGGCAATGCCTTTTCTTTAAAATCTTCCACTGATTCTTCTATTTCTTCAGCAAAACCTTCTGCCAATTCGTGAATGCCACCAAATAGATCTGTAATTTCCTGGTTTACCAATAACGGTAACATTGTTTTTTCATAATCAACTTTCCAATTATCATCTTCAGTTATCAGGAATGTTTTTACTGAAAAATTGCTTATATTCTTATCGAGAAAAATCGTCAGGTTTGTTTCTATTTCGGCTTGCTCGCCATCGATAATTATCTTGCCAAATTTAACCTGAGTTACAACCGGGAGCTTATCTATCTCATCCTTCTTTATGGTTGAACGAGATGAACTGTATTGGTTTATCAAGACAATATTTTTCTTCTGTATACCCAGCCAGAATTTCTCACCCGCTTGTAGCGGTGTCATTGATGACTTACATGACAACATAACACTAAATAGCAGAAGCAGACTTGTAATAGAAACCACTCTTATTTTATTCATAATGCTATTTTTTTATCACGGTTAAAAATGAGCCAAAATTCGTATTTCCACATGTATGCTTCGACGAAACTTATTATGCTGTCATTTATTCGCGGTTCCTATATTGCATCGCAGTAATACAGAAACCATTAATATGACCATATATTTGTTGACTAATTGCACTATTATTTTGCTGCGTTGCACAACATTTGCCCTTTTATACCATCTTCAAACTCCCAGAAAACCCAAAATATCCTTAAGCTGCTGTTTTGTATAAAAAAATTAAATTACATCATTTGGCACAGCTATTGCGTTTTTAATATTGTAAATTTTGTTGGCTAATTTCGATAAATATTAATAATCTGATAGCTTATAAATAACATCAGGTTTATGTATTGAAGACCGCTACATTTATATGACCCCTAAACGGGAGATGTAACCATGAATAAATGTGAAGTAAAAATTCTGGATGTAAAACGTCTCAGGCTTATTTTTTTATTGTTAATTATTAGCCTTCTCACCATTTCGACTACAACACAGGCAAAAGAAAAATCTTATCCTGGCGAGTTGATCGACATTGGAACTCATCGCTTACATATTAATTGCTCAGGGAAAGGGTCTCCCGCAGTTATTATTGATTCAGGCATAGGCGGTTTCTCTCTGGAATGGCTCAAGATACAAGCCACCCTTTCTGCAAACCTTAAAGTTTGCAGTTATGACCGTGCCGGTTATGGCTGGAGCGATCCTGGTCCCAGACCCAGAACGACGGCGCGCATTTCAAATGAATTACGTCTTTTATTAACAGCAGCTGAAATAGCAGGACCTTATGTATTGGTCGGACATTCTTTCGGCGGTTACAATATCCGTTATTTCGCGAGTAAATATCCGGGTCTTACCGCAGGCTTGATTTTAGTTGATTCATCCCATCCTGATCAATTCAATACTGAAGAGTTTAAACGCGTTCAAAAAAAGAAAGAAGAATCCGAGTATAAAAACAGTTACAAAGTTCGTGTCATTCATCCGGTAATTTCTAACAGTTATCCTGTTGAAAACAAGCAAACCGCTTTTCGTTTAATGTCCACTATGAAATCAAGAAGCACTTTATTAAACGAAATGGACAACATGGAAATCAGTGCCAGGCAAGTCAACCGACAAACAAATCATCCACCCTATATATTCCCGGTCACTATTCTGACGCGTGGGCAACGGGTCTGGGCTGAGGATGAGCTCGGCGAACGTCGTGAGCAACAATGGTTAAGATTACAGAATGATCTGAAAAAAATCAGTAATCAAAGCAGGCATTACCTTGCCGAGAAAAGTGGTCACATTATTCATCTGGATCAACCTGAATTTGTGTCTAACAATATCATGTCGACCGTGCTGAAGATTCAATCTCAGTTTTATGAACATAACCTTGGCAGGGAATTTGATGTACAGTTTCCTGGCTCGATGGTAAATTCTATTTTCGGCGAGGAGAAAGAGACACTGCTATATGGTGCTGATAGCTTCAACGATAGCTCATTCATTATTAAGCAAGCCATGTTCCCAGCAAAACTAAAATCCTCTGGCATAGATTCCAATTACTATCTGCATTAAATCCCTCTAAAAACAACTTTAGTGGCCAGGACTAAAAGCTAAAACTGTTAATTCTCGGCCATTAGACGTTATAATCGCTGCTCGCAAATTAGCCACTACTTATCGAGGATTGCCTCAGCTATGACTGATACATTATTTAGTAAAATTATTAACCGTGAAATACCGGCAGATATAGTTTATGAAGATGATTTATGTCTTGCTTTTCGGGATGTCAATCCGCAAGCACCTGTGCACATTCTGGTTATTCCCAAGCAAGCCATTACGAAAATTGCAGACGCCGAGCAATCAGATCAGTCCCTGTTAGGGCATTTGTTACTCAAAGCTGCTGAAATTGCAAAAGAACAAGGCGTTGGTGATGCGTTTCGATTAGTAGTCAATAACGGCACCGGCGCCGGACAAACAGTGTTTCACTTGCATGTACATATACTTGGCGGTCGTGAATTCAGCTGGCCTCCAGGCTAAACATAATTACAACTAAATAAATACTAATCGAAAAGAACATGACGAATTTTGAAACTGATGATTTAAGAATCGAGTCTATCAAAGCAGTTACCTCTCCCGCTGTTATTTGTGAGGAGATTGCCATAACAGAAGATGCTGCAAAAACAACGACAGAAACTCGTAATGCAATACACAACATATTACATGGGCTTGATAAACGCCTGATTGTAATTGTTGGTCCTTGCTCTATTCATGATGTTGATGCTGCGAAAGAATACGCAACTAGATTAAAACCACTGATCGATCAACATTCAGAAGACCTGCTAATCATAATGCGCGTTTATTTTGAAAAACCACGTACTACAGTTGGCTGGAAAGGATTGATAAATGATCCTGATCTTGATGACAGTTTCAATATTAATAAAGGTTTACGCGTCGCCAGACAACTATTACTCGATCTGAACAATATGGGCGTTCCGGCTGGCACAGAATTTCTGGACTTAATTACTCCGCAATATGTTACCGATTTGATTAGTTGGGGTGCCATTGGCGCAAGAACAACGGAAAGTCAGGTTCACCGTGAATTAGCATCGGGCTTGTCCTGTCCTGTAGGGTTTAAAAACGGAACTTACGGCACAACCAAGATAGCCGTTGATGCAATTGGTGCAGCAACACGTCCACACAACTTCTTATCGCTCACAAAAGAAGGTAACGCGGCCATATTTTCAACAACAGGAAATCCTGATTGCCATATTATTTTACGCGGTGGTAAGGAACCTAATTATGATGCAACAAGTATTAATAATGTGGCAAAAGAACTCGAGGCTGCGAATCTTCCAGCGAACATAATGATCGATCTAAGCCATGCCAATAGTAAAAAACAGCATGAAGCCCAAATGGATGTCGGTAAAAATGTTGCCGAACAGATTGCAGGTGGTGACAAACGTATTATTGGGACAATGATTGAAAGTCACCTGGTTGCGGGTAGGCAAGATGTGGTTCCTGGCAAGGAACTCGTTTACGGTCAAAGTATCACTGATGCCTGTCTCGGCTGGGATGATAGTACAAATTTGATCGCGATCCTGGCAGATGCCAGTAAATCTCGTCGCAATAACTAGTCTACAGAACTAATTAGACTATCGTTTAGAGACAACATGCTTCAAGACAATTGAAGAGAAATATGCACAACAGGCCGTCAACACGATCACTGAACCAGTAGGTAAATCCGGGCCAAAAGACATAGCCACGCCGGCTACACTAATAACGGCACAGATTAATGCCGACAACAGAAACATCTTGTGCAATGAAGTCACATATTGATTTGCAATTGCGGCGGGCAATGTCAGCAGCGCAATAACCATAATCAAGCCGACAAGCTGGATCAATATAACTATCGTTATAGAAATCAAGCATAACAAAAGAATATAGAAAAACTCGGTATTAATACCTCGTAAACGAGCAAACTCCTCATCAAAAACACTGACCAGAAACTGTTTGTAGTAAATAAAAACAACTACTAATACGACCAAATCAAGCAAAAACATTAGTAATAAATTACTGCGTGTTATCAGCAATATATTGCCAAACAAGTAACTCATTAAGTCGACATTATAACCCGGGGTTCGTGACAGGAATAAAATTCCGATGGCCATGCCGGCAGACCAAAACGCAGCAATCAAAACATCCTCATGCTCTTTCCAACGTAGATTGATCCAACCAATTAAGACACTTGATGTCAGGGCCGCGATAATAGCACCCATGATCGGCGATGCATGGTAAAAATAGGCCATGCCCATTCCGGCCAGGACTGAATGCGCAATACCGCCCGTTAAAAAACTGATTTTTTTTACGACAACATAACTGCCGATCACACCACAACCAATACTGGCCAATAGACATGCAAAAATGGCATTCTGCAAAAATGTATACTCGGTTAATGCTGTTATGAATTCGTTCATGATATTAATGGTGATGATGGATCATCTTGACTGGCGCATCGTACAATTCCTCGATCATCTTCCCGCTAATCGATTCTGTATTATGACAAACGAGCGTTCGGTTTAGACAAGCAACACGATCTACATAACCCGAAATGAAAGCAATATCATGTGATACAACAATGACGGTCATGTGTTCACTATGGTTTTTTAACAACGCAAAAATATCTTCTTCAACGCGCATATCAACATTCGATGTCGGCTCATCCAGTATTAATATTTCAGGCTCGCAGACAAGTGCGCGGGCAATCAAAACGCGTTGTAATTGACCCCCGGATAGTTCGCCGACCTGCCGTTTTTCTATATTATCGATCTCCAGTTTATGCATAACTTGTTTTGCTAGTTCAATTTCACCTTTCTTGTAACGAAATAATCTTGAACCAGAGTTGACATGCCCCATCATCACCACCTCCCCTACTGTCACCGGGAAATCTCGTGCAAACGAACTATGCTGCGGAACGTAACCGATATAATTACTTAACTTTTTACCCGCATGATTGTATTTTGATATGACGCCTTTAGTCGGTGCAAGCAACCCAAGTATCAACTTTAATAAAGTGCTTTTACCACTGGCATTGGGGCCAATGATGCCGATAAATTCATCTTCATATATCTTGAGTGAAACATCCTCAAGCACGGGCACAGCGCCATAGTTAAAGCTGACATTATCAATATCGATTACCACATTACTCATCAGACAAACCTTTTACTATCTCATTTAAAACGTTATTCATATTTTCAATGTAATTAAACGCTAACGGATCGAGTATAAAAACATCTGCTTTAATCTCATTAGCAATAATTCTTGCCGCTTTGTCATTAAACTGTGGCTGTACAAATATAGCCATGATATTTTTTTCCTTTGCCAGCTTGATTAACTTGACCATCGAGCTTGCCTGTATTTCCTTGCCGTGTTGTTCTATTGAGGTCTGTGTAAACCCGTATTCATCAGCAAAATAACTCCATGAGGGATGAGAAACGATTAAATCTCTTTTTCGTAATGGCTGTGTTTTAGTTTTAATGACCTCATCCAAATGTTCCAGATCACTGATGAATGCTGCTGTTGCAGCGACATATGAATCACTATTCTCTTTGTCCAGACTAATCAATGAGGTGTTAATCAGCCTCGCAAGTTCGATGACTTTTTTAGGACTAGTCCAGACATGTGGGTCATAAATGCTGTCATGATCGTGTGCATGGTCATCAGCGTTTACATGGGCCAATGCTTTACAACATTCAATAATGATGAGCTTTTCATTATTAAGTTTTATCTTATTTAACCAGGCCGACTCAAATGGCACACCAATTCTGAAATAAACATCGGCATTAGACAGTGCAGCCATTTGCTGGGGGGTTGGCTCATAGGTTGCCGGATTCTGGCCAGGGCCAACCATGACATGCACATCAACATGCTCATTTCCTATCTGCTGCACAAAATATTGCTGCGGCAAAATACTGACAAAAACGTTAAGACCCTGCCCGGCAGCAGCATTTGCTGTCAAAAAGAAAAAAACAAGCAAGCATATGTATTTTCGGAGACTCATCATGCTTACTTTTCCGCCTGACGACACGCTTGACATCGGCCCTTGATTTCAACCATCTCATCATCAATTTTGAAGCCAAAACGTTGGGCCTTTTTTTGCAATAAGTCTCGTATATCTTTATCGTCAAGTTCTGCAACAGCGCCACAATCATGACAAATAAAGAACTGGCTTTTATGCATTTCCTTTGGGTTGCCACAGCCCACATATGCATTTAATGACTCAATTTTATGAACCAGGCCTTCATCCTGAAGAAAATCCAGCGCACGGTATACCGTAGGTGGTGCAGAGGATGACTTTGCCTGTTTTAATTTATCGAGAATATCATACGCTTTCACGGGCTCATGATTTTGCCACACCAGCTCCAACACCCGTTGTCGAATAGGCGTAAGACGCAAACCAGAATTATCACAATGTTTTTTTGCGGCCGCTATTGCAGACTGCAAACATTCTTGATGGTGATGCGAAGCTGACCTGAAGGGGCTGATTAATTTGTTCTTGTTCATAGAAGCACTGAAAATTTATTACAAGCAAAATGTTATGTTATAATATAACACTATTGATGGCTCATTTGAAATAATCGATTAATATTTATTTACCATTGCCGCTTTATCTGGCAATAATCAACGCTATTACTAAAAATTATCGGCGCCACAAAAAGACATTGACACAATGATTAAAGACAACGAGCAGCAAGTACGATCATAATCAGCGCTAACAACAGAGAGGCCTGTTATGATTGGGTAATGGAAAGATTTTTTATACAATTAACATATATCAATAGTGTGCTAAACAAACGTGGTTAAGACAGAATCAGACAATCCCCCCAAATTTAATCAGTACCTTGATGCGAAAGGACTTAACTGTCCTCTACCTATCCTCAAAAGCAAAGTGTTGCTCAACAAGATGTCCGCCGGTGAGATTCTATTGGTTGAAGCAACGGATCCTCACTCTCAGGTTGATTTTGAAGCTTACTGCGCACGAACTGGACATGAAATCATATACTCCTCTCTCTCGGGAGATATTTATAGCTTCACTATAAAACGAGCACACGACCCTAAAAAAATATAAGCAGCACCTTATTCACTTTATCTATCCACTGGAATATATTTTCGTACGCGAAAATTTTGAATTAGCCTAAATCATCAAAAATATACTCCATTTGGAGTAAAGTTTTTAAGTTATAATTAGATATATAATAGTCAGTGTAAGTATTTCAAATGTCGAAATTTATCTTTGGAGGAACGATGTCGGGGGAATCAATACTCATCGTAGACGATGACCAGACGACTGCAAGCGTCATGCAATTGTACCTCGAAAATTTCGGGTTCATTGTGCCTGATGTCGCCTTTTCCGGTGCTGAAGCAATTGAAAAAACAAAAAAACTAAAGCCCGATCTGGTGTTAATGGATATTCGCCTGGGCAAGGGACTGGATGGCATAGAGACCGCCGAAGTTATTATGGATAAACTCGGTATCCCTGTAATCTATGTCACTGCATATAGTGATGAAGATACGCTTGAACGAGCGCAGATGACCAACCCATACGGGTTTATCAATAAGCCATTGCGCGATATCGATCTGAAAACCACAGTCAGATTTGCATTGGATAAAAACAAAAAGAGTCCTGATAAAAAAGAAGCACCGGCACTCGAAGACATTTTAAATCAAGTCTACGATTTAACCCCGGCTGAATCTCGAGTCGTCTCACAATTACTGGATAATCCGGATATAGAATCAACCGCTGAGTCATTACACATCAGTGTTTCAACCGTTCGCACTCATCTGAAACATATCTATCGTAAAACCAAGACAAATCGTCAGTCTGCCTTATTTCATAAAATCATTACTGGTCCTGTCGCCATGATGATGCGCTCGGAACACTTTGAAAAAAAATAACCATCCATTCGATAAATCACAGAACTTAATTGTGATTCATTCGGTTCTTCGTTAATTACCTCGCCATACCAGAACTCAGTACCTAACGTTGTGATAGCAACAATTCAACCTGAATTGTCGTAGAGAGTCCGCGTGTTACTCATCTGAAACTAGCCAATAAGTACTAAAGCTTTTTATATGATTGTCGATATATATTGAACTAAAAAATATAAATCCAGGGTGTCGAAATGATTCAACTACCATCATTAAATCCAGATAACATACTGTCTTTACTGCATTTATTGCCCGTAGGGCTGTTTCTGGTTAACGCAGATGGTCGTATTATCTGGGTAAACAAAACACTCTGCGATCAGACCGGGCTTGAGGCCAGACAACTCGTCGGTCACGTCCGTTCTACTCTGCCCGGAACAAATATTTTTCCCATATCGGAAACTATTGCTCGACAACATCTCAATAATCCGAGCGACGAAACACTGTTTAATTTTAATTACATTTCTAATCGTTTAAAAACAGAGTTTGATGATATTGCCGAAATAGGCTGCCTGGTAAATTTCAACAACTCGACAGACGACCAGGTTCAATTTGGTTTCGAACAAGTTGAAGAACTCACGGGCTTATATACTCGGCATGGCATACTGAAAAAACTTTCATTACATGTCTCTCGCAGCCGACGTTACCTTAATCCGCTTTCTCTCATCATGCTTCGCACAAAACCCGCCGCTGACGTTAACAATGAAAGCATCAATACGGCAATAGCGATGGTTTTAAAAGATAAGTTACGCTGGGTTGATGATGTCGGTCACTGGAATATGTCTGATTTTCTTCTCGTACTGCCCGAGACGGGTGAAGAAGCAGCAAATAAGCTGGCCAGAAAAATAAAATGCCAATTGGACAGATTCAAGCTGCCAGATAATCAAAAGAAAATACCAACCTCAATTGCAGTCTCATCCTGGCGCGAGGGCGAAGATGAAAATAGCCTGTTAAAACGAATTATTAACCACTTAAACGAAGATAATTATACGCTACCTACCTCAAGAATTTCATAATCGTGGCTTATTTCAGCCGTGGCACCAAGCATTATTGAGGCGGAACAATATTTTTCAGCTGATAATGAAACGGCCCGCTCTACTTGCTTTTCCTTTAAATTAGTACCTGTAAGCTTGAAGTGGATATGTATTTTGGTAAAAACCTTGGGTTCGATCTCAGCTCGTTCGGAAGTAATCAAAACTTCGCAAGCACTGATATTTTGGCGCGCTTTTTTCAAAATTGAGATGACATCGTAACTACTGCAGGCCCCTGTACCTAACAGCAACATTTCCATCGGGCGCGGCCCCAGATCGCGTCCGCCACCTTCTTCAGGACCATCCATCACGACTTTATGGCCGCTACCTGATTCACCTACAAATGCAGCATTACCAGCCCAGCTTACTTTAATGTCCAATTTAACTCTCCAAGCGGTTGATTTTCGGGAAAAAGAGTAACATAGTTCATTACTTGATAGCAGTGATGATTATGTAGAGGATACTAGATATGGCAACTTTGATACCCCAGGAACGAGATTCACTAATACCTCGGTTCCTTGAACATTGCCACCAAAAAACCTATGCCGCTAAGCAACTTATTCTCAAAGAAGGCGATCCCTCAAACGACCTGTTTTACATTATAAGTGGCTCAGTAACGGTCATGGTAGAAGACAGTAAAGGCCATGAAATTGTACTGGCCTATCTAAATGCCGGTGACTTTTTTGGTGAAATTGGCCTGTTTGAAGGCGGAAGTAGCCGTACAGCGTTCGTTAGAGCGAAAACAAAATCAAATATTGCCAAAATCAGCTACGAAAAATTAAAAAATCTGCATAATATTTTCCCGGATCTTCTGTTTTCAATCGCAGCACAAATGGCAATTAGGCTGCGAAGAACCAGCCGTAAAGTCAGCGATCTTGCATTCACTGATGTGAAGGGCCGTGTGGCAAGGACTTTACTGGATCTCTGCAAAGAACCCGATGCAATGACGCACCCGGACGGGATGCAGATTCGCGTCACCAGACAAGAGCTAGGTCGAATAGTCGGCTGTTCACGTGAAATGGTTGGTCGCGTACTAAAAAGCCTGGAAGAGGATCATTTGATCTCCGTCTCAGGTAAAACCATGGTGATCTTTGGTACACGCTGACTGAGAGGAATAATAGCGGGACTCCGGTCAACTCATTCTTGACAATCCCGCCCAGAGAAAAGACAATCCCTGTCCTTCAATAAATGGCTATGTAGCTCAGCTGGTTAGAGCACAGCACTCATAACGCTGGGGTCGGTGGTTCAAGTCCACCCATAGCCACCAT
>CALKEZ010000007.1 GCA_938084745.1 uncultured Gammaproteobacteria bacterium | reverse complement strand
AATGAAGAACTTAACGCCTTACTCTCCTGTAGTCGGGGCATTTCTGATCGATTACACAATTATCAAAAACAATTTCGCAATATCAACGAACGTCAGGACAAACTTGAAACAGGCGAGCAGGACAGAGCCGGTTATAAACAGGCTATCGCTTTATTCAATCGCGGTGCAACTGAGGACGAGATGTTATCAACCTGCGACTTAAGCCGGGGCGAAATTAATCTGATAGCGCATTTGCAAAAAGCCAAATCAAAAAACAGCATGCATTCGTTCTAAGTCGGCGCTATTGATTGCATCTAAAGGGTTTATTCTTTAATCTTCGCAGCCTCAACGATTTAGGAGAGGTGTCCGAGTGGTTTAAGGAGCACGCCTGGAAAGTGTGTATACGTTAATAGCGTATCGAGGGTTCGAATCCCTCTCTCTCCGCCAAAATAAAGAAACCCGCTAATGCGGGTTTTTTATTTATGGCTTTGAGTTTTTATAATTCGAATCCTCGATAATACAAAAGACACGAATACCATGCATATGGTCGACTTACATTGCTGTAGTACTATCGTAAGAGGGCAGTAATCCGTTACGATTGTGCTAGTGCTATGCCTTGTTAAAACGGTTTTTTCAGCACGCGAAGTCTAAATTGTTTTTCAAACTCAATGATGACAAACATAAGCATACCTAAAGAGATAATCAATACAATATCGAACAGGTTTACTGCTTCCGTTTCGAATACCCCTTGAAACCAGGACACATAGGTAATTGCAGCCTGTCCTATGGTGACGGTGATGATTGATATCCATATGACACGAGTACCTCGGAGGCATTTCCAGTTTAATGACTTTGTATTCATGTTGCGGATAAATAAAAGATGGAAGATTTCCATTGCGACCAGTGTATTCATGGCAATGGTACGAGCTAAATTTTCTGAATAGCCCTGTATCACCGCATATTCATAAATTCCAAATACACTAGCCAGAAACAGGCCTGCAACTAGCACGATATGCCATAGTAGACCGCCACTGAGCAGTCCTTGTTCGGGCGGGCGCGGTAGACGGCGCATGGTGCCTTCTTCCGCAGGCTCAAATGCCAGCGCGATGCCCAGTGTTACGGCAGTAATCATATTTACCCAAAGAATTTGAATGGGCGTAATGGGCAGACTCAATCCTATCAATAAGGCAAGTATGATAGTCATGGCCTCGCCGGCATTGGTTGGCAGAGTCCAACTAATGACCTTTTTTATATTGTCATATACCGTCCTGCCTTCTTTAACGGCGGCGACGATAGAAGTAAAGTTATCGTCAGCCAATACAATCTCGGAGGCCTCCTTCGCCGCTTCGCTGCCATTTTTACCCATGGCAATACCAACACTCGCACGTTTCAACGCCGGAGCATCATTAACACCGTCACCGGTCATGGCAACAACGATCTTGTTTGCCTGAAGTGCCATCACCAGACGTAATTTATGTTCCGGACTGGTGCGAGCAAATATACCCGTGTGGCTTATTACTGATTCGAGCTCCGCGTCACCCAGTTTATCGAGCTCTGCGCCAGTTAATACATTATCACCATGCCATAAGCCAAGCTGTTTCCCGATAGCGGCGGCGGTACCTGCATGATCACCGGTGATCATTTTTACATCAATCCCCGCGCGGTGGCATTCTGCGATAGCTTCTATTGCCTCAGAGCGTGGAGGATCAATAAGACCGGCCAAGCCGATGAATAGGAGTGAATCCTGTACATCAGAATTTTCGAGCACAGTATGTTCTACTTTTATCGGTTTAAGCGCGAAACCAAGGACACGCTGACCCTCCTCAGCGATTGCGGCTGCCTGCTCATACCAGAAATCAGTATCCAGTATCCCTGTTTCATTGTTACCAATATGTTGACCAGTGCACATTGAAAGAAGTGTTTCTGGTGCTCCCTTGACAAAGACAAAGGCATGGTTTTCATGATCATGGTTCAGTGTTGCCATGTATTTATGCCTGGTATCAAAAGGTATCACATCGGTACGCGACCATTGCTCGCGTATTTCACCATCTTCTATTTGAACCTTGCTGGAAAACGCAAGTAAAGCAGTCTCCATTGGATCACCTTGTCCAACCCAGTTGTTTTCCTGTTTGACCAGTTCGGAATCATTACAAAGCGCGGCCGCGAGTCCCAGATCCTGCAGTACTGGATGGTCGTTCACATTGACTGTTTGTCCATTGCATTTTATATCTCCGACCGGTTCATAACCGATACCTGTTACATCAAAACGACCTTCACACGTAACAATAGACGTCACATTCATCTCGTTGCGAGTAAGCGTGCCGGTTTTATCAGAGCAGATCACCGAGACTGAGCCTAGAGTCTCGATGGCAGGAAGACGCCGGATGATAGCGTTGCGCCGGGCCATGGCCTGTACACCTACTGCCAGCGTGATTGTTAACACCGCGGGTAAACCTTCAGGTATCGCTGCCACCGAGAGGCCTACAACAGCTATGAATAATTCGTTGAAAGCAAGATGTGATACAAAGTGGCCGAATATCAATATCATCACGGCAATGACGAGTATGAACATGGTAAGCCAACGGGCGAAAACCGCCATTTGAGTTACTAATGGTGTATTCAGGGTTTGAACTTCAGAGAGTAAACCGCTGATGCGTCCTATTTCCGTGTCGGCTCCCGTGGCAACTACCACCCCCATACCTTGACCATAGGTAACCGTTGTGCCGCTGAATCCCATACAAATACGATCGCCCAGTGCAGCATCATCAGCAACAGCGGACGTTTGTTTTTCCACTGCTATCGACTCACCGGTAAGAATCGATTCCTGTATCTGCAAACCATGTGTTCTCAACAAGCGTAAATCTGCCGGCACCTTGTCACCTGCTTCCAGTAACACGACATCCCCAGGTACCAGTTGTTCACCTTGTATGGTTTGACGTTCGCCATCACGAATCACTGCAGCTCGCAATGCGAGCATGTGCCGTATCGCATCCATAGCTTTTTCTGCCTTGCCTTCCTGAAAGAATCCGATAAGGGCATTAATAATAACCACGGCAATGATGACGAAGGTATCAACAAAATGTCCCAGCGATGCCGTAATGGCAGATGCTCCTAAAAGCACGTATATCAGGATGTTATGGAAGTGAGACAGAAAACGCAGATATACACTTTTGCGCTGTGGTTCCGGTAGTTTGTTGAGACCGACATCGGCCAGTCTTTGTTTAACCTCAGGTTCGTTCAGGCCTGAAGGCGTAGTCTTTAATGCGGACAGTGTTTCTTCCGTAGTTTTGTTATGCCAATTATGAAGAGTATTCATAAAGATAGGTGCATGGTTTTGATCGCGTGACGATTAAGCGAGAATGGCGGCGTTTTTTCGCATTCTGGATTGACTGTCTCGTTATGTTTTGCCTTCATTGTCATGGCGTCCTCGTTCAACCACGCTGTTATCAGGTATAGAGAGGTAGCTTTAAGAAAAATTCCCCATTTTAGTAAAGCATATGTGATGAAACTATAGTCACTCTATTATTACTGCTGGGAGTTCAGATGCCGCGATTGCAATCAAAAAAAGCCCCTGATTTAAAGGGGCTTTTTGCATTAACTTATTCTGTTGGAGCTTCAACTAGCCGGACATTCATTTCGATACGCTCAAGCGGGTTGTCACGACCGTCACGTTTCTGGGCAACGATTTTGTCGGCGATATCCATGCCTTTCACAACTTCTCCAAACACAGTGTATTGACCGTCAAGGAAATTGGAATCCTCGACCACGATAAAAAACTGTGAGCCGGCACTATCGGGATCTTGTGAACGTGCCATGGAAAGTATGCCTCTTTTATGCGGACGATTACTAAATTCAGCCTTGACGCTATGGTCGGGCCCACCGGTGCCGTAGAGTGATTTGTTGGTGCCTTTGGTATTCGGATCGCCACCTTGAATCATGAACCCGGGTATCACACGATGAAAAATAGTGCCGTCATAAAAGCCGGATTTCGCCAACGTTAGAAAGTTTTCAACATGCTTGGGCGCCACATCCGGGAAAAAACGCAGTTCAATATCGCCAAATTTAGTTTCAATAACGGCTGTTGGTGTTGCCTCATCCGCAATAACCGTATGAGACATCACTAAGAATAAGATGCTGATACTGAAACGAGAAATAGCTTTTAAATTAAAAATGTTATTAGGCACAAAGTTGCTCCAAATTGTTCAGTGAGAATAATGTCCTTACCTTTCAGGACCGCGTATTCGAATTCTAAGCGAGAACGGCAAAATTTTATATTAAAGATTAATGGCATGTCACAATAGTACATCCGTATTATCATGCATCACTATGCAACAGTCTGAACATTTAATGAATATTGATCGCGATGCGATCTGGCATCCCTACAGCGCACTGACGTCAGCATTGCCGAATTATCATGTTATTTCCGCTGATGGCGTACGTCTGACACTCGCCAACGGAAAACAATTGATCGACGGTATGTCGTCCTGGTGGTGTGTGATTCACGGTTACAATCAGCCGCAAATGAATCAGGCACTGGAACGGCAGCTCAAGGATATGGCGCATGTCATGTTTGGTGGCCTGACCCACACGCCAGCCATGCAGTTAACCGAACAATTGCTCGCGATCACACCGGAACCGTTAAATGCCGTGTTCTATTCTGATTCAGGTTCTGTCGCGGTAGATGTGGCCTTGAAAATGGCAATTCAGTATTGGTACGCGAAAGGTGAGCCCCAGCGGCAACGCTTTATTAGCCTGCGTTCGGGTTATCACGGCGATACGCTGGGTGCGATGTCAGTCTGTGATCCGGTAACCGGTATGCACAGCATGTTTGCCGATGTCTTGCCCGAGCAGGTGTTTATCGACCAGCCACGTTGTCGTTTTGGTGAGGCCTGCAGCGAAGCTGATATGGCCCCGCTAAAAAAAGCGCTAATGAAACATACCGATATCGCGGCAGTGATTATGGAGCCGGTAGCGCAAGGTGCCGGAGGCATGTGGTTTTATTCTGCCGATTATCTGACACAGGCGCGCAAGTTGTGTGATGAACAGGGTGTATTGCTCATCTTTGATGAAATAGCGACGGGCTTCGGGCGTACCGGCAAATTATTTGCCTGTGAGCATGCGCATGTCGTCCCCGATATCATGTGTATCGGGAAGGCACTCACGGGCGGTTATTTATCGTTGGCGGCAACCCTGACGACCCATGAGGTCTCGTCAACGATCGATAATGGGCAGCCGGGTGTGTTTATGCATGGCCCTACGTTTATGGCAAATCCGCTGGCGTGTACCGCGGCGTTGACCAGTATTCGTTTGTTACTCGAATCGGACTGGCAAGCGAATATCCATCGGCTCCAGCAATCTCTAGAAGAAGGATTAGCACCATGTCGAGAATTGCCGCAAGTACATGAGGTCCGTGTGCTGGGAGGCATTGGTGTCGTAGAATTAAAAGAGCCGGTCGATATGAAAATTATCGTGCCACTGTTTGTCGAGGCAGGTGTCTGGATACGCCCGTTTGGTAAGCTGGTGTATGTCATGCCACCCTATATTATGTCGCGCGAAGATTTAGACGAATTGACGACGACGATGGTAGCGGTGATTGCTAAATACGGTGAATTGAGCTTAGTTTGATAATCGTAGTGTCAAAACGCTTACTTAATTGATACCATCCGTCCTCGTTCAATGGTGGCCTGTGCCGGTCCCCTCGCAACACGAAATTGTGAATCCCGCCAGGCCCGGAAGGGAGCAACGGCAGCAATGGATGTGTGTGCCGGGGTAGGGACGGTACAGGTCGCCGCCAATATTTCTCATTGATATCAGGCGTCTCCGGGGTACTTGCCGGGATTGAATCCTCATGTATGATGATCGTTTTAAATCTGATCTTATTTCACCCACATTCAATTGGAACAGCAATAAAAAATAGATGAGTTATCAAGTACTTGCCCGAAAATGGCGGCCCCGATCCTTTCAGGATATGGTCGGTCAATCACACGTCTTGAAGGCATTAACCAACGCGCTGGATCAAGATCGTTTACATCATGCCTATTTGTTTACCGGGACACGTGGTGTAGGTAAAACGACGCTGGCGAGAATTCTGGCAAAATGTCTGAATTGTGACACCGGGGTGAGTTCCACGCCCTGTGGCACGTGTAATGCCTGCGTTGCAATTGATGAGGGCCGCTTTGTCGATTTAATCGAAGTCGATGCCGCCTCCCGTGCCAAGGTCGAGGAAACACGCGACTTGATGGACAACGTTCAATACGCACCCAGTAGCGGCAGATATAAAGTGTATTTGATTGACGAAATCCATATGTTCTCCAATCACAGTTTTAATGCGTTATTAAAAACGCTGGAAGAACCACCACCGCATGTTAAATTTTTACTCGCCACAACAGAACCAAAAAAATTACCGGTAACGATATTATCACGTTGCTTGCAATTCAATTTAAGCCACCTTACCAATGATCAAATTGCCAAGCAGGTCGAGATGATTATGCAGCAAGAGAATATTGGATTTGATCACGCTTCCACAGAATTAATTGCACGTGGTGCTGCCGGTAGTATGCGCGATGCATTAAGTTTACTCGATCAAGCAATCGCTTATGGTGGCGGTGTACTCGAAGAGTCACAAGTACGTGCCATGATGGGAACCATCGATAGCGCTGATTTACATGGCTTGATTCAGGCATTGATTGATGCAGATCCTGAAGCACTGCTCGCGACGATAGAGACTATCGCATTACAAACGCCAGACTTTGATGCCTTGTTAGGTGAATTATTAAGTCTGTTGCAAAAGATCGCGATCATTCAAATTTTACCCGCGGATTCTAGTAATCCGATTAAAGATAATGCCGAGCTGGTGAATTTTGCCAATGCCATGAACAAGGAAGATACGCAGCTTTATTATCAGATTGGCATGATGGGTCGGAAAGATTTATATCTGGCACCGGATGTGAAATCAGGTTTTGAGATGGTGATGATTAGAATGCTGGCGTTCAGACCCATGTCGGGTAATGACATAGAGAGCAAGACACAAACACTTAAACCCGTGAGTGCTAAGAGTGAGTCGCCACCACAGCAAACTCCGGCAAAGCCGAGCATTGCCCCGCAAGCAACAGTGAATCCAGAACCACAACAAGCAGAAGCACCGCAACACACTGAAGCGCCGTTGAAGCATAGCTTGACGGATGCCGATAGCGACTGGAAAAAGATTATCGATGAAATGGCTCTCGCGGGTCTGGTTAAGGAATTAGCCGGTAACTGTGTTCTAAAAACACATACAGATAATAAAATTCAATTGGCATTAGCGCCCACGCAAGAGCACTTGCTGACCCCGAGCCAGAAGGAGCGGTTGGAACAGGCGATCAAGACACGGTTTGGTGAAGGCATTATTTTAACGATACTGGTCGAAGCATCACCGAATGAAACGCCAGCAGAGACAAATACACGACTCGAACGAGAAAAACAGGCTGCAGCAGAGGCCTCAATGAAAAATGATCCCACAGTGAAAACATTAATGGATACGTTTGACGCATCGCTCGATCAGGACTCAATACAACCCCAATAGACAACACAACGAATTACGAGGTAATTAAACGATGAAAGGTGGTATGGGAAATATCATGAAACAGGCCCAGCAGATGCAGGCCAATATGGAAAAAGCACAAAAAGAACTGGCCGATGCTGAAGTGATTGGTGAATCGGGTGCCGGTTTGGTGAAAGTGACGATGAACGGCCGTCATGATGTGAAACGCGTCGTTATTGATCCTGAATTAATGAAAGACGATAAGGAAATGATTGAAGATCTTGTCGCTGCCGCCGTTAATGATGCTAATAGACGTGTGGAAAAAATGACGCAGGAAAGAATGGCGAGTGTTACTGCAGGCATGGGTTTGCCCGCAGGAATGAAATTACCATTCTGAATTTAATTCAGTAATCGTACCAGAGATGATGCAACAACAGTCACTGTTAGAGCAGTTGGTTGAAGCACTGCGCTGTATGCCGGGTATCGGTAGAAAATCAGCACAGCGCATCGTCCATCAACTGTTACAACGTAATCGCGATGCGGCTAAACACCTGGCCCGCGTCATGACCGATGCCATGGAGCAGATTGGTCATTGTCAACGTTGCCGCACCTACACTGAAAATAGCTTGTGTCATCTTTGTGAGAATACCAAACGCGATGACAGCATACTGTGTGTGGTTGAAAATCCGTCCGATGTTGATGCTATAGAAGAAGCGAATTATAGAGGCCGCTATTTCGTTTTGCTGGGACATTTATCCCCGCTAGACGGTATAGGACCTGATGATATTGGTTTAAATGAATTACCCGCCTTACTTGATGATGAAACATTAGTCGAAGTCATACTCGCAACGAGCAGTACTGTTGAGGGCGAAGCGACAGCGCACTTTATCAGTGAGATGGTCAAGGCACGCGGCAAACAGGTTTCACGTATAGCGCATGGAGTCCCGATGGGGGGCGAACTGGAATTCGTGAATAGTCTGACTATTGCGCATGCAATGTCAGGTAGAAAAATCATATAAGTTAAAGAAAACACAAGATTAATGAGTGACTAAAATACGATTTGTTAATTGTTTGTCCAGGCATAGTGACTTTCATGCTGGGCATGAGTTGGGAAATTTTTCCAGCCAAATCCTGAGTCAAAGTCTATACTGGAAATATGTAAAAGGGATTTCTTGAGAGAATGGTCATTATATTTTTATAACGACCATTTAAAAATAATTATAAGATTTGGTACATAACTAATGGCTGTTGTAAAAACGCCCTTATCAGATAATTTTTTCTACGATTTCTTTCATACTGAAAAGGCAGCATGGTTAGTTCTTTGCGTCGCGTTATCGCTTACTTTCTATTCCTGGCATATTGCTGATTCTAATGTGGAACGTCGTGCTATCGAACGTTTTGATTTTGAAGTTGTCAACGCGGTTAAACTGATACAGGAAAGGATCAGCGATTACGAACAGGTGCTACGTGGTGGCGTTGCCTTGTTTGAAAGTTTCGAGGGGGCGGTTGATCGACAGGTATGGAAAAATTATGTCGACGGACTTGAGTTACAAACGTATTACCCTGGTATTCAAGGACTCGGTTATGCCATCGTTATTAAACCTGAGGATCTCGCTTCACATGAGGCACAGATACGTGCTGAAGGTTTCAAGGATTATTTTGTCTATCCTGTTGGCCAGCGCGAAATCTACACATCGATAATTTATCTGGAACCATTCGATTGGCGTAATCAACGTGCCTTTGGTTACGATATGTATTCCGAGTCAAATAGAGCCAAAGCCATGAGTCGGGCACGTGATCAAGGTTTACCCAGCGTGACGAATAAAATTACACTTGTACAAGAAACCGAACGTGATGTTCAAGCCGGTTTCCTGATGTATTTGCCCTACTATAATCAAACCATGCCCATTCGAACAGAAGCAGAACGACGAGCTGCTTTGGTGGGCTATGTTTATAGTCCTTTTCGAATGGCCAATTTGATGTACGGGATTTTACGAACTGAAAACCCCGAGCTTGATTTTGCTATATATGACCATGGTATACAGACTGCGGACACACTTTTATACAGCACAACAAAGAATAATGCTAAGCGAGATAGTCATGAATCGCGCTTTACTTCTACAAACAATATTATTTTATCCGGCAATACATGGGTAACAAAATTTTCCAGCACAGATAGCCTGGAAGGTGAAATACATAACCAACTAGCGTCATTGATTTTACTGCTTGGGTTGATTTTCTCAGGCTTATTGTTCTGGATTTTATGGTCATTTGCCAGTCAGCGACGGCGTATTTCTAAACAAGTTGAACTTATTACCGGTGATTTGCGAGATCAGACCAAACATCTAAAAATAGCGCAACAGACGGCCGATTTAGGTGTTTGGGAATATGATTTACAGACGGGTGAACTGAACTGGGATACGCGTATGTATGCTTTGTATGGAATCACTCCGGGCGAAGGTAAGTTGTTATATGAAGTCTGGCAAAACAGTTTGCATCCCGAGGATCAATCGCAAGCAATAAAAGCACTTAATGATGCCATATCAGGTTCCAAAGATTTTGATACCTCTTTTCGTATTGTATTGCCTGATAAATCCTCACGTTTTATTAAAGCTCACGGCACCTTTATAGTGGATAAAGCTGGCTCAAAAGTGAAAATGCTCGGTGTCAATTATGATATTTCCGATATTAAGTCAACGGAACAAAAATTAAAGCTTGCAGCAAGTGTTTATCATAATGCGCAAGAGGCATTTGTTATTGCGAATAATAAACACAAAATTATTGATGCGAATCCCGAGTTTAGCAAAATAACCAACTTCGATCTGGATGATGTTAAAGGTGCCTCTCCATGGGAATCATTTATAGAAGCTGACGGGCTCGATGTTGAAGAGATAAAACACAGTCTATTTGATAATGGTTTTTGGCAAGGTGAATTAAAGATACTCAAAAACAAGCATGATTCTTTTGATGCTGCTTTAAATATCAGCTGCGTTAAAGATAATATTGGCAATCTGGCCCATTACGTTTATTCGTTCAAGGATATTAGTCACATTAAAAAGCAGCAAGAGGAGCTCGAGCATCTTGCACATTATGATAGCTTAACGAAGCTGCCCAACCGCATCTTGTTAAACGACCGCATGGAACAGGCTATTAATAATGTTAAGCGTAATAATAATCTGCTTGCAGTTTGTTTTATTGATTTTGATAAATTTAAAAATATTAATGATACCTATGGACATGGTATTGGCGATGAATTGCTGATAAAAGTGGCTGATCGTATCAAGTCGGTATTAAGAGGCAGTGATAGTGCTGCGAGACTGGGTGGTGATGAATTTCTGATTCTACTCACTAACCTGGATACGCTACCCGATTGTGAAAATGCAATTGACCGTGTTCAGAGAATACTGAGTATGCCATATAAGATGTCCACGGAAGATTTCTTTGAGATGACATTTAGTATTGGCATCAGTATTTACCCGTCTGACAACAGTGACCAGCATGTATTAATAAGGCACGCTGACCACGCCATGTATCAGGCCAAGCAGTCGGGTCGTAATTGTTATAAATTTTTCGATCCTGCTCAGGATAAATTTTTTCAGGAAAGTAATCAGTTGCTGCTACGAGCGGGTGCTGGCCTCGAAACTAATGAGTTTCAGCTTTATTACCAACCACAGGTCAATATGCGTACAGGAGAGGTTGTCGGTGTTGAAGCATTGATTCGCTGGCAGCATCCCGAACGAGGATTATTACCGCCAGATGAATTCTTACCCGTGATTGAACGGCATGAGCTGGCCATGATTATGGTCAATGGGTCATCAATAATGCGCTGAATCAAAAGCAGAAGTGGCAGGAAGCCGGTATTGACTTGCCTGTCAGTATCAATATAACGACATACAGTCTGCAAAGAAAAGAGTTTTGCGAAGTACTGCAAAAACTCTTTGATAGGTATCCCAGTATCAATCCTGCCGGCATAGAATTGGAAATTGTAGAAACGCAGTCGTTTCGGGATTTAAAGCATTTGGAACAGGTCATTAATGATTGTCATGCTATCGGTGTGAACATCGCACTTGATGACTTTGGCACAGGTTATTCATCATTAGATTATTTGAGAAAATTCAGCATTAATACCTTGAAAATTGATCGTTCGTTTGTGTCAGATATGTGTGAGGACATCGATGACATGAATATCGTTAAGGCGATAAATAGTCTGGCAATAGCATTTCAATGCAAGGTGATCGCAGAAGGTGTTGAAACGCATCAACAGGGTATTATGCTGCAAGATATCGGTTGCGAATGCGCCCAGGGTTATATCATTTCGAAACCTCTTCCCGCCAGGGAAATTCCTGCATGGCTGGACAAATACGCTAACCCTGTTGCATGGCAGAAGACCCACTTCGCTAAACAATCAGACTGATATTCAGTCAATCTGTCGTTTAATAGAGTCATGATTTCGAACAGCCCATGATTATGGGTGACTTATTGACTGTGACGTAAATCACAAATCCCTCTCGTTAATTGATAGACATCACAAAATCTAAATGTAGATGTTGTTAGTCGACCTTAGCATTACTTATGATAAAAGCCCGATATCAAGTAGTGTGGGTTAACATAATGAATACTAACATCACAGATCAAGCCTATGAGCATTACGAGGAATCCAGAGAGTATCCCCGCATTAAAAATGGTTTTCCAGTAACCTTATCACTCGACAATAAACAATCTGTCACTGCAACAGTCTACGATATTTCACCTGATGGATTACAGATACGCTGTAGCAGAAATACCGCCACAATTTTAAACCCGACCGCAAAAAGAATAACACCAAGAGACAACCTCATGGTTAAGGCTCAGTTTTCATTGCCGATTGAGGATGAATTAAAAACGATAAGGGTTGATTGTAAAATTTATTATTTTGTCATTCTACCGGGGCAGGGTGATGAAGATGTTGCCTTTGGTTTGAAGTTTAAAAACGTTGAAGGAAGATCAGTAAAGCATGTCGGGCAGCATATCATGAGTGAACTGGAACCATTCGTAACCTAATAAAACTGGGCAGAATTTTATAACGGCTTTTATTTTTCCATATTGAAATGATAAAACGCGTTGTTTAAATAAGTCGTAACGTCATCAATTTCTTCTTCAAACCAGATGAGTTCGGTCATGATCTCGCACTGCACTACCCGTTCACGAAGTGATGGGTAACTTTTTATTTTTCTGTCTACACGTTTATACATTGATTCATCATGGCAACGGACACAGCTTTCGTCGTGTAATACCTTGCCATTCGCACTATCAAACGCTAGTGCGGGCACAGTAAATAACAGGAGTGTAATCCAGTTCGCCAGTACAAGTAGTCTCATGCAAATTTACTCTTCAAATGTGCGATCCTGATGGGTGCAGGTGGATGTGAATCATGAAACGCGGAGTAAAGTGGATCGGGCGTCAGGGTGTTTGCGTTTTCACGATAGAGACTGACGAGCGCAGTGATCAGGTTTTCTGATTGTGCCTGGCCTGCAGCAAAATCATCTGCTTCAAATTCATGCTGGCGTGATATGAACGAGAATAGGGGCTGTAGAAAAAAGGTAAATGCAGGTGATGCCATCACAAATAGAATCAAAGCCATATAAGTCGATGACTGTTCCACGCCCAGACCATTATAGAACCAGGGTTCGTTAATCAACCAGCCGAGTATACCCAGACCAATCAGGAACACGGTGCCTAAAACCGAGATACGTTTACGAATATGGTTGCATTTGAAGTGTCCCAGCTCATGTGCGAGTACAGCTTCGATTTCATCGTAACTCAATTCGTTAACCAGAGTGTCAAAGAAGACAATACGCTTGTTTGCGCCCAGACCGGTGAAGTAAGCATTACCGTGGGTTGAACGGGTAGAACCATCCATGACAAAGATGCCCTGACTTTTGAAACCATTTCGCGTCAACAGGTTTTCGATGCGTGTTCTTAATTCTTCATTATCTAATGGTCTGAATTTATTGAATAAGGGCGCGATAAATGCCGGGTATGCCCACATCATGAATAGACTAAATCCCAACCACGTTACCCAGACATAGAGCCACCAGTAACTCCCGCTGTTTTCCATAATCCAGAGTACGAGTAACAGTATGGGTGTGCCAATTAATAATCCAATTACGGTATTCTTGAGTAGATCAATGATAAATATTTTCGGTGTCATTTTATTAAAACCGAAAGACTGTTCCAGTTTGAATGTGCGATAAATCGACATGGGTAAATCGAGGATGCTCATGATGCCGAACACACTCAATATAAAGCATGTGCCGGTCCATAGTTCGGGTAATTCAAGAGAGCGCCACCAGCTATCCAGCAATTGAAAGCCGCCGCCTAATGTCCAGAGTAAAAGAAAGGTTGAACCGATGATGAGTTCTACCAGCCCCGTTTTTACTTTCGCCTGAGTATAGTCGGCCGCCTTTTGATGGGCTTCAACCGGGATTTTATCGTGAAAAGCTTCGGGTACCTTTTGGCGATGTGACTGGATATGTTTGATATGACGTTGTACCAGAAACCATTGCACAATAATGCTGGCACTCAAGCTGAATAAAAATATGCTGGTAAAAAGATTCACGTTGCTTTTATCTCCCGAAAAACCGATATCTATTTGGTAATAAGTCTTTAATAGTGTTTATAAATAGTAAATAGTGTTTAAAATTCAATATTCAAACAATAACTGGATACATCATGTCACATTCTGAAAATAACCTCATATGGATCGATCTGGAAATGACCGGTCTTGACACAGATAATGATCTTATCATCGAGATTGCCACTATTGTGACTGATCCGCAGCTTAATATTCTAGAAGAAGGACCGGTCATGGCCATTTACCAGACAGATGAAATACTGGGTCAAATGGACGCGTGGAATACACGACAACATAATCAATCCGGTCTGGTGGATAGAATAAAAAATAGTCCTTATGACCTGGCTGAAGCAGAAAGTTTGACACTGGATTTTCTGGCTAAGTTCGTCCCCAAAGGAAAATCGCCCATGTGTGGCAATAGTATATGTCAGGATCGGCGTTTCATGCATCGCTTGATGCCAAAATTGGAAACCTATTTTCATTATCGTAATCTGGATGTCAGCACGATCAAGGAAATAACCAAACGTTGGGCTCCGATGAATGAAGAATACAGTAAAAAAGGATCTCACCTTGCGCTGGATGATGTTCGCGATTCAATTAATGAATTGAAATTTTATCGTGAACATATTTTTAAAATCTGACCATGTCTGCAACGAGTAAAAACTTGCCGCTTGATTTGTATGCTGTAGAGCAGGTGAGGGAACTCGATCGCGTTGCCATTGAAGTTCACGGCATTGCCGGCTATACCCTGATGCAACGCGCGGCTCAATTTAGTTACGATGTCTTGAAAGACAACTGGCCTGAGGCACAATCAATGACGGTTGTTTGTGGTGCCGGTAATAATGCCGGCGATGGTTATGTTTT
This sequence comes from uncultured Gammaproteobacteria bacterium, assembly GCA_938084745.1. GTDB lineage: Bacteria > Pseudomonadota > Gammaproteobacteria > Eutrophobiales > Eutrophobiaceae > UBA7359. The sequence goes on along the minus strand of CALKEZ010000007.1, from coordinate 17,904 downwards.
GGCCCGATTAGCTCATGCCGATGGCAAACGGGTTGCCGTCATTAATATGTTCAATCCAGAAAAGCTAAAGGGCGATGCGGCAACGGCTTATCGGGATTTATTAAGCACAGGCATTACCGCAACTGCCTATTCGTCAGCCGCTTTTGCTGGCATAGATGTCATTGTTGATGCCTTATTTGGCACGGGTCTGGATCGCGATATAGCAGGCGAATGTTGTGATTTAATCACAGCAATAAACTGTTCTGAAGCGGGTGTTTTATCTATCGACATCCCCTCAGGCCTGAATGGGGATACCGGTAAGAGTGTCAATTACGTTGTCCATGCTGATGTAAGCTGCACCTTCATCGGCTTGAAACGGGGCATGTTCACTGGTGATGGACTCGCCGTTTCGGGCGAAATTTTATTCGATAATCTTGGTGTCCCTGAAGCCGTTTACCAAAGCATTGGTAAACCCGTTGCCACAAGATTAAATCTCGACAATCTGTCTGATGTGCTAAAACCACGGCAGCGTAATTCTCATAAAGGACACTTTGGCCATGTTCTCGTTGTGGGTGGCGATACAGGCTATCTCGGTGCCGCTCGTATGGCTGCAGAGGCTGCCGCACGTGTTGGTGCTGGTTTGGTCAGTATCGCAACACGCCAATCCCACGCCTGTATGCTAAGTACCATCAGACCTGAAATTATGGCGCATGGTGTAGAAACGCTGGATGAACTGATGCCTTTAATCAGACGTGCAACGGTCATCGCCATTGGCCCTGGTCTGGGTCAGTCTGAATGGGCGAAATTATTATTTGCGCGGGTACTTGAATCTGATCTGCCGCTGGTGCTGGATGCTGATGCATTGAATTTATTAGCCGCAGAAGATCATGCCTTACAGAATTGGGTGATAACGCCGCATCCCGGTGAAGCCGCTCGTTTGTTAAGAACCGATTCAAAAACGATTCAGGCCGATCGCTATCAAGCTATCAACTTATTACATGAAAAGTATCATGGTCCTGTTGTGCTCAAGGGTTGTGGCAGTTTAATTGCTGATAATCAGGGTGACGTGTTTATCTGTGATGCGGGCAATCCCGGCATGTCATCTGGTGGGATGGGAGATGTATTGACCGGTGTCATTGCCGGCTTAATCGCGCAGGGAATTGAGATTAATCAGGCAACAAAACTGGGCGTTTGTTTACATGCGCGTGCCGCCGATAGGGCGGCCGCTAACGGTGAGCGTGGGCTATTGGCGCTGGATTTAATGCCGCACTTGCGCAATCTGGTAAACCTAAAATAATGCATACATTCCTCAAAGACGAATCTGCAACGGTCGCCATCGGTGCCAAAATTGCGGCCAGCTTGAACGGCGGTGAATTGATTTACCTGCAGGGTGACTTGGGGGCGGGCAAGACCACATTTGTACGTGGTTTATTGAATGCATTAGGCCATACAGGCAATGTGAAAAGTCCTACCTATACCTTGGTCGAGCCCTATGAAATTGCTGGTAAAAACGTATATCATTTTGATTTATATCGGGTTAATGACCCTGAAGAGCTTGAGGCCATGGGCATTCGCGACTACTGTGATGGCAGCTCGATATGTTTGTTTGAATGGCCAGAACAAGGCAAAGATGTACTTCCTGCAGCAGACCTTATCATCTCGCTTGCACATGCCAACCCGGGGCGAGAGCTTGCCGTGGAATCAGGCTCACCGGTGGGCGAGCTTATTTTGAAACAGGTCTTTCCAACGTCATAAAAAATCCTTTTTTATCGCGGTTGACTCTCAAAAAATATCTACTATTATCATAAAAAACATGGATATAGGTTGCTTTTTTAAAAAAAACTTGAAACTATTGACCTTGTCGATAATTAAATCATAAAAAATCAGGATCCAGGTTAACGAAAATGCGTTTTATTTTATTCAATATTTTCGTTTTTTTATCATCACTCGTCTTCGCCGAGGCGGTGACGATTGATAATGTGCGCGTTTGGGCTGCACCCGACAGTACTCGCGTTGTGTTTGATGTGAGTGGTCCTGTAGAACATCAATTATCTATGCTGAAAGCACCCTATCGAACTGTTATCGATCTTAAGCAATCGCTAATGACCAAAGCGCCCATCCAGCCGGGAACAGATGATAAGTATCTGCAAGCGATTCGCTCTGCCGCTCGAAATGATAAAGATTTACGTATTGTTCTGGATCTGAAAAAGTTTGTTAAATATAAAAGTTTCCAGTTAAAACCCAATAAAGAATACGGACATCGTCTGGTTATTGACCTTTATGGAACAGATACCGATGAAGTAAAAACCAGCGAAGTGCAGGAAGAAGTCACTGCTGCGAACCGACCACGAGATGTGATCATTGCGATTGATGCTGGTCATGGTGGTGAAGATCCCGGTGCCAGGGGTCCAAGTGGGGTATATGAAAAAAATGTCGTTCTCGATATATCGAAACAACTCGTAGATGTGATTAACCGCGAGCGCGGCATGCGTGCTGTCATGATTCGTAAGGGTGATTACTATATGTCCTTACGAAAACGTATCAACACCGCACGCGAATACAAAGCTGATCTGTTCATGTCTGTTCATGCGGATGCTTTTCGTGATCCAAAAGTGCATGGGTCCTCGGTCTATGTACTCTCTAAAAAAGGGGCGAGTAGTGAAGCTGCCAAGTGGTTGGCTGAATCAGAAAATGCATCTGATCTGATCGGTGGTGTAAGTCTCGATGATAAAGATGATGTGCTTGCTTCGGTATTACTGGACCTGTCTCAGACAGCCAGTCTTGAAGCCAGTATTGATATAGCTGATAGGGTATTAAGAGGTTTAAAAAGCGTTGGCAAAGTACATAAACGTACGGTGCAGTCTGCCGGTTTTGCGGTTTTGAAATCACCGGATATTCCGTCTATTTTGATCGAAACGGCATTTATCTCTAACCCACAGGAAGAACGAAAATTATTGAGTGTTGGTCATCGTACCAATATGGCGAATGCGATCATGGTAGGGCTGCGTGGTTATTTTCGCGATTTTGCACCGGAAGGCACCTTGTTGGCTTCTCGTAAACATATCATTGAGCGTGGCGAGACACTTTCAACCATTGCTCAGCACTATCGCGTCAGTACAGATACATTACGCAGGTATAATGATTTAAAGGGTGATCTAGTCAGAGTAGGACAGACCATCAGCATTCCCAGAAGTAGCGGCACCTGACTACTTTCGTAAACGGCCTACGCCATTTGGCGATGACATTTTACTTCTCGGCTTTAACACTTCACGTTTAATACTTTCCTGCCGTATGATATGCGCTATGTCCGATAGCAGTAGCGTTCCCCGTATCCACAAACTTCCCACTGCAGTTGCCAACCAGATAGCCGCCGGTGAAGTGATTGAGCGGCCTGCTTCAGTCGTAAAGGAATTAATAGAAAACAGTATTGATGCAGCAGCGACAAAAATTGTTGTTGATCTGGAGCAGGCTGGCGTGAGTTTGATACGTGTGCGTGATAATGGTCAGGGCATACATAAGGACGATCTATCACTGGCATTACAAGCTCATGCGACCAGTAAATTATCAACCTTTTCCGACCTGTCGCATATCGTCAGCATGGGTTTCAGAGGTGAAGCGATTCCCAGTATCGCATCTGTGTCTCGATTTAAAATGACGTCGCGACTAGCTGGGACAGATCAAGCCTGGTCGATAGATAATACCGCTCATGTAAAACCTGCCGCCCATGAGACAGGAACCACCGTTGAGGTAAATGATTTATTCTTTTCTACGCCGGGTCGACGTAAGTTCCTAAAATCAGAAAAGACCGAGTATCTGCACATACAGTCCCTGATCCGGTCAATTTCATTGAGCCATTTTTCAACCGGTTTAGTGGTCAGACATAATGGCCATAATTTATTCAATCTGCCGGCATGCGAGCATGATGTCGAACAACGCATTATCAATGTTTGTGGACGATCATTTCTCAATAAAAGTGTGCGTGTTGATGTACAAAAACAGGGGCTGCGTTTGTGGGGTTGGCTAGGCTTAAATGACGTTGCCCGTAGTCAATCAGACCGACAGTATTTTTATGTGAATGGACGAATTGTCCGTGATAAGCATGTTAATCATGCTATTCGACTAGCCTATGATGATCGTATTGCAACCGGACGTTACGCCTCGTATGTATTACATCTTGAACTGGATCCGTCAATGGTGGATGTAAATGTGCATCCGGCAAAATCAGAAGTCCGATTTTCAGAAACCAGAAATATTCATGATTTTATTTTTAGTAGTCTCTCGGCGTGTTTGAGTAAACCAGTAATCGCGATTGATAACGAAGGCATTTATCAGGCAAATGATGTTCACATTCAGCAAGAGGTTAATGAAGAGAATAACGTCTACAATGCAACTCACTTTAAGCAGACCGATATGCTTGCGGAGCGAAAATCATCTGTCAAATACCTCGCCTTGTTCACGAATCAATTTCTGATAGCCACGATTGAAAATCAGGAGTATTTGATTGATATCGCTAAAGCAAGAGTCGTCATCACCAGGCAATACCTGCTTGATGGCTTTTTATCCGACACAATGATCCGGCGACCGATTCTGGTACCGGTGAGTTGTGAACTAGACCAGAGTCAGCTCAACCTTTTTCTTAAGCAGGCATCGATAATCAAACAATGGGGAATTGAACTCGAACAGATTACGCCGACTCAGGTTTTAATTCGCTCGATACCGGCACGATTGATTTACGCAGAGGTAATCCTGTTAATAAATGATTTACTGGCTGCCTTGGCGAATAATAAATCGAATGAAGATATTGCATACCTGCTGGCACAGCACGTTAACGACTCAGGAACAATGCTGGATGACGCCAGTCAGTTGCAATTAATTAACGACATCCTCAAATACGATAACGATAATTTAGGGTCTCAGCCTAAAGATTTGCCGTGGCGTAAGCTCGATCCTGAAACTTTATCATCACTACTGAGATAAGTAATACACCATGCCAGATTCTCCTCGCGTCATTTTTATTATGGGTCCTACTGCCACGGGTAAAACTGATCTGGCCGTCTACTTACATGACAATCTTAATGCTGAAATTATCAGTGTAGATTCAGCAATGGTCTATCGCGGCATGGATATCGGCACGGCAAAACCGGATAAAGCAGTACTGGCCAAAGCACCGCATCGTTTAATTGATATCTGTGATCCGCGCGAGTCATATTCAGCCGCAAGATTTAAGGCTGATGCCAGTCTGGCCATAGAGGAAATCCTGGAACAGGGTAAAACACCGATTTTGGTTGGTGGTACCGGCTTATATTTCAGATCTCTGGAACATGGTTTGGCTAAATTACCGGAAGCAGATACTGAGATACGTGCCAGGCTGGAAGCGGAAGCTGAGCAGCATGGGTGGCAGAGTATGCATGCCAGGTTGAAAGAAATTGATCCTGAGGCAGCACTTCGGATTAATGAAAATGATCCACAACGAATTCAGCGTGCATTGGAAGTTTATGAAATTACTGGAAAAACATTAACTTCATTATTTTCAGAAGAGCGTAAGAGCCGGTTTCCATACCCTATTAAGAAGATTGTCCTTGCTCCTGAAGACCGCTCAGTATTACATGATCGGGTAAAAAGCCGGTTTTTGGCGATGTTGGAATCAGGTTTTGTCGACGAGGTCGAAGCATTATTTCGCCGTGGTGACCTGTCACTGGCCTTACCGGCCATGCGTTTGGTCGGCTACAGGCAGGTTTGGCGTTATCTGGAGGGTGATTGTACCTATGAAGAGATGCAAGAGAAAGCCATTGTCGCCACCAGGCAGCTCGCCAAACGACAGATCACGTGGTGTCGTTCAGAGAATCAAACCGAGTGGTATGATGCCTATAAATCCGGGATTTTTGCTGAAATTATGAAAAATCTGGATAATTAACCCTATCTTTATTCCATTTGTAATATACTTAGCCCGTAATGAAGGAAAATAGTCGTTTTAACTGTTATTTGGCGACTAACTATAAGAATAATTAGATTAGAAGGAGAATTATTATGAGTAAGGGGCACTCATTGCAGGATCCTTTTCTAAATGCGTTAAGAAAAGAGCGTATTCCTGTATCCATATTTTTGGTAAACGGCATAAAATTACAAGGACAGGTAGAATCATTCGACCAATTTGTCATACTGCTCAAGAATTCGGTAAGTCAATTGGTATACAAGCATGCTGTGTCTACAATTGTCCCGGCAAGAAACGTCAAACTCCCTCGTGTTGATGAGGACGCTGGCGAAGAACAGTGAATTCAATTAATTTAATCTGGTAAGCATTTGGAATCAAAATCCGCTGAAATTCAGCGTGCCTTAATCGTTTACGTCGATTTTCACAAATCAACGACGGATGATGCATATAGTGAATTTGTACAATTAGTTGATTCATCCGGCTTAGAAATTATCGGTTCAATCACCGCCCCTCGTCAGATGGCCGATGCCAAACTCTTTGTTGGTAAAGGTAAAGCCGATGAGATTGCTGCTGAAGCTGAGCAACATAAGGCAGATGTTGTTATTTTTAACCATCCCTTGTCTCCGGCGCAGGAAAGAAACCTGCAGAATCATATCAATGTTCGTGTTATCGACCGTATAGGCCTGATTTTGGATATCTTTGCCCAGCGTGCGCGAAGTTATGAAGGAAAGTTGCAGGTCGAATTGGCCCAACTCCAACATTTATCGACCCGCTTGATACGGGGCTGGACACACCTGGAGCGTCAAAAAGGTGGTATTGGCTTACGTGGTCCGGGTGAAACACAGTTGGAAACGGATCGTCGTTTAGTCGGTTTTCGAATAAAATTGATTAATCAGCGTCTGGATAAAGTTCGTAAACAGCGCTATCTGAGTCGCCAGCAACGCAAGAAACAAGATGTGCCGGTTGTCTCATTAGTCGGTTATACCAATGCCGGAAAATCAACACTGTTTAATCGTTTAACCGGTGCGGGTGTGAGAACGGCGGATCAATTGTTTGCGACACTGGATCCAACCTTGAGACGTGTGGAAATGGATTCCGGCAGAAACATTATATTAACGGATACGGTTGGATTTATTCGTGATTTACCGCATGATCTGGTGGCTTCATTTCAGGCCACATTGGAAGAAGTTAAAGCAGCCGATTTATTAATACACGTGATCGATGTCGATCACGAACAACGTCAACAACGTATCGATGACGTGAATAAAGTTATCGAGTTAATCGGTGCGTCTGATGTTCCTCAAATAGAGGTTTACAACAAGATAGATAAATATACAGAACAAACGGCACATACCGAGACGACGGATAATTATCCACACACACGGTTGTGGTTATCCTCATATACAGGTGAAGGTCTGACCTTGTTACATGACAGCATTGAGCAACATTTGCGGCAAAACGCAAAGCCGCTGCAACTGAATCTACCCGTTACTGCCGGTCAGTTACGAGCTAAATTATTTGATCTTGGCGCGGTTAGACATGATGATGAGAACGAGAAAGGCGGCTGGATAATGGAAATAGAGCTTGAAGAATTCAAATTGCATAAGCTTTGTGAAGAAGCGAGTCTCGATATATCACAGTTGCAGTCAGGGCCTGCTGGCTATTAAGATCGGCTACATATTCTTTTAATTTACAAATTTTAAATAAGGGCATTTAAAAATGTCCGTAATTTCGTTGGAGAAATACATAATGGGCTGGAATGAACCACCTGATAAGAAGGACAAAGACCCCTGGGGTAATCGTGGCGATGGAGATGGTCCACCGGATATTGATGAGATTATCCGTAAAATGCAAAAAGGGTTAGGCGGCATGTTTGGTGGTCGACCAGGCAAGGTAGGCGACAATAATGCCATGTTCCCGTTTATGGTAGGCCTTATCCTGTTGATTATGTGGCTGGCCTTTGATATGACTTACCTCATAGACCAACAGGAACGCGGTGTAGTACTTCGTTTTGGTGAGCATGTTGATACGCTTGAGCCTGGTTTGAATATACGTTTGCCAAGACCGGTAGAAAAGGTAGAAAAGGTGAATGTTGGGCAAGTCCGTTCAATCACGCATAAGGCACTGATGCTGACTCAGGATGAAAACATCGTTGACGTTGAAGTTGCTGTGCAATGGCGAATTGGTGATGCAACAGAATATCTGTTTAATGTTTATTCTCCAGCATCAACGCTCAGACAGGTGACTGAAAGCTCGGTGCGTGAAGTGATTGGCAAGAGCAAACTGGATTTTGTTTTAACCGAAGGACGAAGCGAAATTGCTGAGAGAATACAATCATTGATACAGGAAACACTCGGTGATTATAAAACGGGAATTTATATTTCCACGGCAGAAATGCAACCCGCCAAGCCACCGGAAGAAGTTAAGGCGGCATTTGATGATGCGATCAAGGCACGTGAGGATGAGCAGCGACAAGTTAATGAAGCCGAGGCTTATCGAAATGATGTTTTACCAAGAGCTCGCGGTGGTGCGGCACGCTTGCGCGAAGAATCAAATGGTTATAAATCCCGGATAATTTCGAAGGCAGAAGGTGAGGCGAGTCGATTTGGTCAATTGTTGGCTGAATATCAACGCGCACCGGAAGTAACACGAGAAAGACTCTATCTGGATGCAATTGAATCAGTTTTTAGTAATACCAATAAAGTACTTATTGATAATGATAATGGCAATAGTCTGATGTATTTACCTATAGATAAATTGATTGATAAACGACAAAACAATAATTCAAAGATTTCTGTTCCAGATTTCAACGAATCCACCACATCATCATCGAGTGCCAACGATATAAGACAGAGACTTGATGAACGACTCAGGGGAGCACGCTAATGCCTTTGAATCCTAAAATTCTAATTCCACTAATTGTTATCGCAGTCATTGGCTATTCGTCTATTTTCATAGTAAACCAATGGGAGCAGGCATTGGTTTTTAAATTTAGAGAAATCCAACGCTCAGATGACCAGCCCGGTTTGCATTTTATGTTACCGCTAGTCAACGTTGCTCAGAAATTTGAGAAACGTCTTTTGAATCTTGATCAGGAGCCACAACGCTTTATAACGATAGAAAAGAAAGATGTGATTGTCGACTATTATGCCAAATGGCTTATTACCGACGTAGAAAAATTTTATACGGCGACACGCGGTGATGTGCTTTATGCCAATGGTTTGTTGGGGCAACGTATTAACCGTGCATTACGCGATGAATTTGGTGCGCGAACTGTACAGGAAGTGGTTGCAGGAGAACGCACCCAGATACTTAGTGTTGTTACAGCCAGTACTTCAAACTTGCCAGAAGAGTTAGGTATAACAGTGGTTGATGTACGTACCAAACGAATTGATCTTCCGACGGAAGTCAGTAATTCAGTGTATGAACGTATGCGTGCAGAACGTAATCGTGTTGCCAAGGATTTTCGCGCAAGAGGTTCTGAAGCAGCGGAGCGTATACGCGCTAATGCAGATCGTGAACGTGAAATTATTCTGGCGAATGCTTACCGGGATGCTGAAATAATTCGCGGTGAGGGTGATGCACAGGCAACCGAGATTTATGCGGCTGCTTATACCAAGGATGAAGAATTCTATTCCTTATATCGGAGTTTGAATGCCTATAAGAATAGTTTTAATAATAGCAACGACGTATTGCTGCTTGAACCGAAGTCAGATTTCTTCAGGTATTTTAATAATTCGAAAGGTAAATAGCTCCGGAGTTATATAGACATTTAGTGAATCATCATGGTTCGGAATTTGTCTGTCAGAATCCCGGCTAGAGGATGAAAGTGATTGTTAAATATTAATTTTTCCGATCTTTTATCTGCGCTTGCTTTAGTATTTATCCTGGAAGGTCTGACGCCGTTTCTGAACCCCGAAGGACTTCGCAAGATATTTTTAACAGCGGCTCAAATGGATAATAAAACATTACGCTTTTTGGGTGTTACCAGCATGCTGTTTGGTTTAATACTGCTATACGTTGTGCGTTAAAAAATTATGACTATTACTAATCGTTGGTTACTCCCGGAAGGTGTTGAGGAAATTTTGCCGCCAAAGGCAATCGAACTTGAACAACTTTGCCGAACTATCATTGATCTTTTTTCTACCTGGGGTTATGAATTTGTCATTCCGCCGATGGTTGAATATCTGGAATCATTACTCACCGGTACCGGTGAGGATCTGGATCTAAAGACATTTAAATTAACCGATCAATTAAGCGGTCGATTAATGGGGATTCGTGCTGATATAACTCCACAGGTAGCACGTATCGACGCTCATTTGTTAAAACGTGATACCCCGACCCGACTGTGTTATCTCGGCTCAGTACTACACACACGCCCCGGTAAATCAGGTGAAACACGTGCGCCCTTACAGGTAGGTGCAGAGCTTTATGGGCATTCAGGCGTTGCCAGCGATATCGAGATCGTCAAATTGATGTTAGCAACTTTAAAGCATGTGGATCTTGATAAAACCTATATGGATCTTGGTCATATTGGCATCTTCAGGACATTGTCGGCTGATTCCAGCTTGACTGAAGCGCAACAATCACAGGTGTTTGAAGCATTACAACGCAAGGCAAAAGATGAATTAAAATCTTTATATAAGTCATGGCAGGTTAACGATGCGTCTAGCACAACCATGCTCGAGCTAATCGATCTCAATGGTGATGTTTCAGTTCTGGATGAAGCTAAAAAGCTTTTCAGCAAACGCGATCCCGAAATAGGTCGCTATATCGATGAAATAAAAGCATTGGCCGAATCGATAAGTGGTGAAACAGATGTTTCTATTAATATCGACCTGGCAGAATTACGTGGTTACCATTACCACACGGGTATGGTGTATACCGCCTTCGTTCCGGGGGAGGGTGAGGGTCTTGCTTTTGGTGGACGCTACGATGACATTGGTAGCGCTTTTGGTCGTGCCAGACCAGCAACCGGTTTTAGCACAGATGTTAAATCCTTGTTAAAACAACACACGAAAGTATATGCCAGCCCATCAAGAATTTTTGCTCCCGCCGTAGCTGATTCAGCACTAGCTGAAAAAATTAATGCCTTGCGTAAATCGGGAAAGATCATAGTAGCAGAACTTGAGGGTCAGCAAGCATCCGCCACTGACATGAATTGTGATCAAAAGCTCATCCAGGAAAATGGCGAGTGGATCATTAAAGAATCTTAATCAATAAAAAGAAATCATATTTAAATGGGTAAAAATATAATTGTGTTGGGCACCCAATGGGGTGACGAGGGCAAGGGAAAAATAGTCGACTTGTTAACCGAAGATGTTGCTGCTGTAGTACGTTTTCAAGGTGGTCATAACGCGGGACATACTGTCGTTATCGATGGTAAAAAAACTATTTTGCATTTAATCCCCTCAGGTATTCTGCACGATGGGGTCGAATGCCTTATCGGTAACGGCGTTGTGCTGAGTCCACATGCGCTGATGCAAGAGATCGAGATGCTCGAGAGTAATAATATTCCGGCACGATCATTAATTAAAATTAGCGAAGCTTGTACCTTGATACTGCCATACCATATTGCTCTAGATCAGGCGCGTGAAAAAGCCAAAGGTAAGGAAGCCATCGGCACCACCGGCAGAGGTATTGGGCCGGCTTACGAAGATAAAGTTGCCAGACGGGCGTTGCGTGTTGGTGATCTACTGAATGATGAGTGTCTCGCCAAAAAACTGAAAGAAATACTCGAGTATCATAATTTCATGTTAAGCAATTACTATCATTGCGATGTAATTGATTATCAGACCTGTCTGGATGACATCAAGCAATTAGCAAAGAAACTGATCCCGATGATTGCGGATACAGGCAGTCGTTTAAGTGAGTTACACAAGCAAGGTAAAAATCTTTTATTTGAGGGTGCCCAAGGCACCTTATTGGATATCGATCACGGCACTTATCCGTTCGTAACGTCATCGAATACCACAGCCGGCGGTGCTGCAACCGGAACCGGTTTTGGACCTTGTCATTTTGATTATGTATTGGGCATCACAAAAGCCTATACCACTCGTGTGGGTTCCGGACCTTTTCCAACTGAATTGCATGATGATGTTGGTAAACATATTGCTGAAGTAGGTCACGAATTTGGTGCTACAACCGGACGACCAAGACGTTGTGGTTGGTACGATGCTGTCGCACTGCGTCGTTCCGCGCAAATCAACAGTTTAACGGGGTTGTGTATTACTAAACTGGATGTGCTTGATGATCTGGAAACCATCAAGATTTGTACCGGTTATGAATTTGATGGCAAGACAATTGATCTGCCACCTATCGGCGCTGAAGCTTTTGCCAAGTGTGTCCCGATTTATGAAGAACACCCTGGCTGGCAATCCTCCACCGTTGGAGTCAAAGACTATAACGATTTACCAAAGAAAGCCTGCGATTATCTAAATCGTTTATCTGAAGTGACAGGAGTCCCGATTGATATTATTTCAACAGGCCCGGATCGAATCGAAACAATAATACTGAAAAACCCATTTAGTTAATGAACAAAAAATCTATCCTTACTTGTTGATACATCAATATAAACCGTTGAGGGTTTATGTGCATGGCATAAGGAGATCTTGTTAATGAAGTATTTGTTTAAATATACAGGCTTCTTGCCGTATATCATGGTGGTCTTTCTGAATGCTTTTGTTGACCTCGGGCATAAGATCATTATCCAGAATACTGTCTTCAAGATTTATGATGGCCAGGAACAAATTGTTTTAACAGCCATCGTTAATGCACTAATACTTTTACCGTTTATATTACTCATCTCCCCGGCAGGTTTTTGTTCGGATAAATTCCCTAAGAATATCGTTATGCGTATCAGTGCATGGGTCGCTGTCGCGATTACCTTATGCATAACCCTGTTTTACTATCTTGGCTGGTTCTGGCCTGCATTTTCCATGACCTTTATTCTGGCATTACAAAGCGCTTTTTATTCGCCAGCTAAGTATGGTTACATCAAGGAGATGGTTGGCAAGGATAATCTGGCCAGTGCCAATGGCGTGGTACAGGCTGTGACTACGATTGCTATTCTTGCCGGTATCTTTGCTTTTTCTATCTTGTTTGAACAGACCCTGGCTAATTCAACATACGATTCGACATCGTCCTTACTGGTGACAATTGCGCCGATTGGTTGGGGGTTGGTTGTGTTTAGTATCATTGAATTAGTGTTTGCTTATCGCTTGCCTCAAAAACAACCTTTAGATGACGCGATGACGTTTGAATTGAAAAATTACATCCGTGGACACTATTTAAAAGCGAATATGCACGCTGTCTTTGATCGTGAAATTATTTTCTTGTCAATTATTGGCTTGTCCATTTTCTGGGCCATTTCACAAGTTATGTTGGCAGCCTATCCCGCCTATGCCAAAGAAGCTATGAGCATAGGCAATACCATTATTATTCAGGGAACGCTGGCCTGTGCCGGCATCGGGATTATGTTAGGTTCGATTATTGCCGGGCGTATCTCCAGGACACACATTGAAACAGGCATGGTTCCGGTAGGGTCTATCGGGATTGCTGCCTGCTTATTTGTTTTGCCCAGTCTGGATAACGAATATTTGCAGGCACTTAATTTTCTTGCCTGGGGCATGTTTGGTGGTTTTCTGTTAATCCCCTTGAATGCGATGATCCAGTTCCATGCCGAAGAAGATGAATTAGGTCGCGTACTTGCGGGCAGTAATCTGATTCAAAATACCGTTATGCTGAGCTTTCTGGCGCTGACCGTTGTGTTCGCCTATTTCGGGATGGGTAGCCTGGGACTATTTAGCATCTTATTAGTCGTTGCGCTAAGTGGAACGCTCTATACCATTTATAAATTACCGCAGTCTCTGGTTCGTTTCATTGTCAGTTACATTATTGGGCACCGTTATCGACTCCAGGTGTTGGGCTTGAAAAACATTCCTGAAACAGGTGGTGTGCTGATGTTAGGCAATCATACCAGCTGGATAGATTGGGGTATTATCCAGATGGCCTCACCTCGACCTATCCGGTTTGTTATGATTCGTAATATTTACGAACGTTGGTATCTAAAATGGTTTCTGGATATCTTTAATGTCATCCCTATATCGGCTGGCGCGAGTCGTACTGCTCTGAAAGATATTAATGAGAGTTTGAATAATGGCGACGTGGTTTGTTTATTTCCGGAAGGGTCGATTAGCCGCACGGGACAATTAGGCGAGTTTCAACACGGCTATGAAAAAGCTGCTGAAGAGGCCAATGCCGTTATTCTTCCGTTTTACCTGCGTGGTTTATGGGGTAGCTGGTTTTCACGTTCCAGTGAAAAACTAAAGAACCTGCGTAGCAGTGGTACGAAACATGACATCATTGTCGCTTTTGGTGAAACACTTTCGATAGATACGACGACCGATGAACTGAAAAAACGCGTTTTTGATCTCTCCATCGATACCTGGGAGCATTATACCAGTGGGCTGCCTTCCATAGGTGCGGCCTTTATCGAAACAGTGAAACGCAATGGTGATGAGTTGACTGTCGCCGACTCTTTGGCCGGACCATTAACCGGAAATAAATTTCTGACAGGCGTGATCTGTTTTTCTCGTTTAATCAAAAAATATTCACCGGAACAAAATATTGGTTTGTTATTACCAACCAGCAGTGCCGGAAGCATTGCCAATATGGCCACTATCATTCGTGGCAAGACGGTGGTAAACCTGAACTTTACTGCCAGTCGTGAAGCCTTGCAGGCATCGGTTACGAAAGCCGATATTAGAACGATCTATACGTCACGTAAGTTCATGGAGAAACTGACAAAGAAGGGTGTCGATCTTAACGATGCCTTTGCCGATAGTCGTTTTGTCTATATGGAAGACCTTAACGACGAGATAAGTAAGGCAAGCCGTTTGCGCACCTTGATTACTGTCTTCATTTTACCTGCCGGATTATTAAATTTACTCTACTGTAAAAAGGTTAGCATCAATGCGCCAGCCGCAATCCTGTTTTCCAGTGGCAGTGAAGGCACACCGAAAGGTGTTATGTTGAGTCATCGTAATATTATGGCCAACCTGAAACAGATCTCGGATATGTTGAATACGCAGGATACCGACGTGGTGATGGCCAGCTTGCCATTGTTTCATGCGTTTGGAATTACGGTTACGACATTTATGCCGCTGGTTGAAGGCATACCCATGATCTGCCACCCGGATCCTACCGATGCAGTGAACATCGCCAAGGCAATCGCAAAATATCGCGCAACGATCTTTTGTGGCACATCAACATTTCTGAGACTCTATATCAAGAATAAGCGCATACATCCATTAATGTTGGAATCATTACGTATCGTTGTGGCAGGCGCTGAAAAATTAAGTCCGGATGTGCGTGATGCATTTAAACTTAAATTTAATAAAGATATTTATGAAGGCTATGGTGCAACTGAAACCACACCGGTGGCGAGTGTTAACATCCCTGATGCGCTTGATGTCAATTATTGGTCGGTGCAACTAGGTAATAAACAAGGCACGGTTGGTATGCCGTTACCGGGCTCGAGTTTTCGTATAGTTGATCCGGAGACACTACAGGAACTGCCTACTGGTGAAGATGGTTTAATCCTAATTGGCGGTTCGCAGGTGATGTTGGGTTATCTTGATGATGAAGAAAAAACCAATGAGGTAATAACCGTTATAGACAATAAACGCTGGTATAAAACCGGTGATAAAGGCCATCTTGATGAAGATGGTTTCTTGAGTATTGTGGACCGCTACTCGCGTTTTGCGAAATTGGGCGGCGAGATGATTAGTCTGACAGCGGTGGAAGAGGCTGTACGAACGGCAATGAATGAACCCGAGTTGGAGTTGGTTGCGGTTAACCTGCCTGATGAGAAGAAAGGTGAGAAGGTGGTGCTGTTGATTGCAAAAGAGTGTGAACTGGTTGAGGTCAAAAGAGTTATGCTGGATGCAAATGTCAATCCACTCATGATTCCAGCAGGCGTTAAGGTGGTTGACGAAATACCAAAGTTAGGTAGCGGTAAGACGGATTTTAAGTTGGCCAGCAAACTTTTACTTGAGTCAGTTTAGGCAGTTCAAGTCGATGCATATGCATTTCTGGTAAAGCATCAGACCACCGCTTTTTTATAAATATGCCAGGTTGTGTGTCCAAGTACAGGTAACACAACAAGTAAACCAAGAAATGCCGGAATGAATGATGCCATTACGGCAAGAGTAACGAACACACCCCACGAGAGCATCACAATAGGGCTTGCACATACTGTCTTTACACTCGTAATCATGGCCGTAATAAAATCCAGATCGCGGTCAAGTAATATAGGAATAGAAACGACGGTGACTGAAAACAAAAAGAGTGCTAAACACGCTCCAACCAGGTGGCCGATGATGATGAATGCCAAACCCTCGGGTGTAGTTGTGACAGTTTCAAAAAACTGTCCCCATGTAGAAAATGTCATTTGCCCAAGTATGAGCGCTATTAAGAGGCGTATCTGATACATCCATATCCAGAAGATGAATAGTATAACAAATGCCATCCATTGCAGTTCACGGCCAACTTGATAGCTGACCAATGACAAGATCTCGTTCCAGGCTAGCGGTTGTCCATTTTCCAGTCTGCGGCTTACTTCATATAGACCGACCGCGGCAAAAGGTCCAATCAATGGAAAACCAATCATTACAGGATAAATCATCCAGATTTTTTTCCAAACAAACAAAGACTGAAGAATAAATATGCCGCCAATAGCGAATACACCACCAAAAAAAAGACCGAATATCCACGCCTTGCGAAAATCGGATATGCCCTTGTGAAGACAATCTTTGATGTCATCAAAGCTGAGTGCGTTGACCTCCGGCATAGGAATTAAAGGTGCCCGCTCGACCGGCTTTACCCTGCCTTTGACTGGTTCGGTATTATTAGTTGACATAATGAGCACCCCTCTTAAGTCCGTATTATTAATACTTATGCAAAATGGTTTAAAATTCAAGCTGTTCAATCGCATGAAATGGAATCAGGTGTCCAAAGTATGTGTTGTTTGATTTTGTATAGAGATATGTATTATGTGTAAGCCGCTATTATTTTTGATCGCAAGGCTATGTAAGCATTTCGATACAGAAAGCATGCGCTTCAGATGGCAACATGAAATAATCGGTAAAGATTCTTTTCGCTTTAGGTATAGATATGATTGAAGTACAAAAAAATAACCCATTGCATGGCGTTAAGCTCGAAGCTTTATTAACTGAGTTGGTGGAATACTATGACTGGGAAGTGTTGGCTGAGGCTATGAACCTGAACTGTTTTAAGAGTAACCCCAGCATAAAGTCGTCATTGAAGTTTCTTCGTAAGACTCCCTGGGCGAGAGAGAAGGTGGAGAGTTTTTATCTTTATAAATACAAGCGATTGCCAAGACCTGATGATGAGCAATATGCGTTGCCACCACGAGATAGAACGATTTCGCTGGATCAACAACCTCGCTCCCCAGCTATCTTAACCGCAGATAAGTCTGAGTCTGATAAAAAGCCAGCGTCAAAAGCACCGATGGATGTCTGGAGTAATTGGAAAAAAAAGCCTGAGTAGAGTGAAGAGTGCATATATAAAACGGATTAATCGTTCCTCATCATATTTAATGAGATTACATATACGTTTTTGACTGTCTAAATATTGGTGCCGAGAAGAGGACTTGAACCTCCACAGGGTTACCCCTACTAGCACCTGAAGCTAGCGCGTCTACCAATTCCGCCACCTCGGCATATTCTAAAATTGGCACCAAAATTAATATTCCAGTTCTCTTAACTAACGCGCTACGCGCGGTCGTTCTCGGACTCCTGTCCTTCACGACACTTATGCCTCCATGCATGTCGTCTACCAATTCCGCCACCTCGGCATATTCTAAAATTGGCACCAAAATTAATATTCCAGTTCTCTTAACTAACGCGCTACGCGCGGTCGTTCTCGGACTCCTGTCCTTCACGACACTTATGCCTCCATGCATGTCGTCT